>JAEEHQ010000094.1 GCA_016280915.1 Bacteroidales bacterium | reverse complement strand
TTGCTCCCTTCTTCCGTACGGAAATCTGCTCGAACTAAGAAAAAAATAGATTGACAGCAATTTATAGACCCTACCTTAACCCAAATCGGTCATTAGGTCGACTTCTTTATTACTTTCGCTTTGGTGCAATATATGACTGATTTTTCTCTTTGTCGTTTAATTGAAGCAACATTTTCTATTTACTTGAAATTTACTCCGCATTTATGGTAATTTACTTTCTTCTGCTTTAGCAGCATGATGTTTTGCGCCTAAAGGCGAATTGAGTAAATACGGAGTAAATTAACGAGTAAATTAGGAGTAAATTTTTTTGCGCGGTGAAAGTAGATAATCAATTTGACTAATTATGAGGAATTTCCCTGCGGGTTATTAACCCCTAATGACCGATTTGGGTTTAAGAGGACAATGAGAGCCCAGAGGAGTTCGTTGCCGATGGCGGCAGCGAAGCGGGCATTCTGACCGATGATGATTGGTAGCTCCACCTCATTCTCACTTACTTCTCTTTACTGACTTGCTACTATCTCGCTTTTTCTCCTATTTACAAACAAGATCTGCGCAAGCAACTGCCCAGTACATGAAAGCTTGTTTCTAACCCGGAGTACAGGCTTCCCCCTAAGGAGGAGTTGATGGTGGATGATGGCTTTCTTTCGCCTGACTAAGGTCTACGTCTAAGCAGATAGGCGGGGTGGGTGGGGTGGCCGTATGACTGGGAGGGGTAGTTATGAACTATGGCTTAAAATGGTGATTGTGTGATTGATATGTTTGTTTTGTGTTTTATTTATTGAGGCTATTCACAATTAAAGTAACTGAAAACCAAATCATTGCAGAAATGTTGTTGATTATTTGTTGCCGAGGCATTGAATTTGGAGAGAAAAAAGGGGGACAATGGGGATTTTTGCTGCGTTTTTTGGTGGGGTGGTGCAAAAAAGTTTGGTTTGATTTATTTTGATTTTCAGTGGATTGAGAAATTTTTTAAAGAAAAATGCAAAAATAATTTGGTCTGTTGGGAAAAAAGTAGTATTTTTGCAACCTCAAATCAAGAGAACGAGAGTTGTTTGACAAGCTGTAAAAGCCGATGTAACTCAGTTGGTAGAGTAGCTGATTTGTAATCAGCCTGTCGGGGGTTCGAGTCCCTTCATCGGCTCGAATTCTACACCAAGAGGGAATTCGGCAAGAAACATGGGGAAGTCGCATAGTGGCAATTGCAACAGACTGTAAATCTGTCCTCTTCGGAGTTCAGTGGTTCGAGTCCACTCTTCCCCACGAACCTACAAAGAAGCGGAAGTAGCTCATTTGGTAGAGCGATAGCCTTCCAAGCTATAGGTGGCGGGGTCGAGCCCCGTCTTCCGCTCGACATTTAGCGGAGACAGGCAAGAGGAACGCCTACGCTTCAAAGTAAAAAGCTGCAGTAGCTCAGCTGGTAGAGCGCATCCTTGGTAAGGATGAGGTCACCGGTTCAAATCCGGTCTGTAGCTCTTTTTTATGCAAAAAATTATCGAGGACGAGAGGATTTTCGCCCTCGTTGAATGTGAAAGAGTAATAATTGTTAACATTTAATACGTATTAAACATGGCAAAAGAAAAATTTGATCGTTCTAAACCGCACGTCAACATTGGTACCATCGGACACGTTGACCACGGCAAAACCACTCTGACCGCTGCTATCACCAAGGTGTTGGCTGAAAAAGGTCTCTCCGAAGTTAAGTCTTTCGACTCCATTGACTCCGCTCCCGAAGAGAAAGAGCGTGGTATCACTATCAACACCGCTCACGTTGAGTATCAGACCGAGACCCGTCACTATGCACACGTTGACTGCCCCGGCCACGCTGACTATGTGAAGAACATGGTTACCGGTGCTGCCCAGATGGATGGTGCTATCCTGGTTGTTGCTGCTACCGACGGTCCTATGCCCCAGACTCGTGAGCACATCCTGCTCGCTCGTCAGGTGGGTGTTCCCCAGTTGGTTGTTTTCATGAACAAGTGCGACTTGGTTGACGACCCCGAGCTGCTCGACCTCGTTGAGATGGAAATCCGCGAGCTCCTGAGCTCTTATGATTTCGATGGCGACAATATTCCCGTTATCCGTGGCTCCGCTTTGGCCGCTCTGAATGGCGAACCCGAAGGTGTGAAGGCTGTCGAGGAACTGATGAATGCTGTTGACACTTGGATTCCTCTGCCCGCACGTGCAGTTGACAAACCCTTCCTGATGCCCATCGAGGACGTCTTCTCCATCACTGGTCGTGGTACCGTAGGTACTGGCCGTATCGAGACTGGCGTTATCCACACTGGCGACCCCGTCGACATCATTGGTATGGGTGCCGAGAAGCTGAAGAGCACCGTTACCGGTGTTGAGATGTTCCGCAAGATCCTTGACGAAGGTGAGGCTGGTGACAATGTGGGTCTGCTGCTCCGTGGTATCGACAAGGACGAAATCCGTCGTGGTATGGTTATCGCCGCCCCCGGTTCGGTTCATCCTCACCACGAGTTCGAGGCTGCTGTCTATATCCTGAAGAAGGAAGAGGGTGGCCGTCACACTCCTTTCCACAACAAATATCGTCCTCAGTTCTATTTCCGCACCACCGATGTCACCGGTGAGATCACTCTCCCCGAGGGCCGCGAGATGGTTATGCCTGGCGATAACTTGACTATCCATGTCAACCTTATCTCCGACATCGCTCTGAACGAGAACCTGCGTTTCGCTATCCGCGAGGGTGGCCGCACCGTTGGTTCTGGTCAGGTGACCAAGATCATTGAATAAGATCTAACCCACAATAAAGGCGCGACGCCAGTCGCGCCTTGCATAGGGGCATAGTTAAATGGTATAATGCCGGTCTCCAAAACCGATGTTGGGAGTTCGATTCTCTCTGCCCCTGCAAAAAATAATTGATATCAAATGTCTAAGTTAGGTAATTACGTGAAAGAGAGCTACGACGAATTGGTGCACAAGGTGTCGTGGCCGTCGTTTAAGGAGTTGCAGAGCAGCGCAGTGGTCGTTGCCGTGGCAGCTCTTATTTTGGCCCTGGTCGTGTTCTTGATGGACTTCGTGTTCGGAGCCCAGAACATGGGTTGGAAGGGTTTACTTGGATACTTTTATGCTTTAATTGGATAAGGCCTGACAGACAGCGAAGTCTTGCTTCCCAAATTTTTTTGAGACTTGGCATCTGTCTTGCTTGTCCAATCAATGCGCGTTTGTCCCGGCAGTTGTCGCGAGACAAATGAGTATAAAATCACTATTCTTTAAGCAACAACATGGAGCAGCAGTCTAAAAAATGGTATGTCGTCAGAGCAATTAGCGGCAAAGAGAAGAAGGCTAAGGAGTACATAGAGAGCGAAATGGCCAAGCGTGGCTGGAGCGAAGATGTGCCCCAAGTTCTTGTTCCTACCGAAAAGGTCGTTTCGATCCGTAACGGGAAAAAGGTGGTCAAGGACCGCAATTATCTTCCCGGCTACGTGTTGATTGAGGCCGACTTGCGTGACGAAATCATTCCTGTCATCCAGAATGTGCCCAATGTGTTGGATTTTCTGCGTGAGTCGGGCGGTGGCAGTCCCATCCCCATGCGTCAGGCCGAAATCAACCGCATTCTGGGCAAGATGGACGACCAGTTAGATGCTATTGAGGGCAATGGCGACACATTCTTGGTGGGCGAGAACGTCAAGGTTATCGACGGTCCGTTCAGCAGTTTTGCCGGCATTGTGGAAGAGGTGAACGACGAGAAGAAGAAATTGAAGGTTACGGTCAAGATCTTCGGTCGCAAGACTCCTCTTGAGCTCGGCTACAATCAGGTTGAGAAGGAGTAGTAACTATTGTTAACTAACAAAATTCAAAAAGTTTAAATCAAAATGGCAAAAGAAGTTGCAGGATTGATTAAATTACAAATCAAAGGCGGTGCAGCTAACCCCGCTCCTCCCGTCGGACCCGCTCTGGGTGCCAAGGGTGTGAACATCATGGAGTTCTGCAAGCAGTTCAATGCCCGTACCCAGGATAAGGCTGGCAAGATTGTGCCTGTCATTATCACTGTGTACACCGACAAGTCCTTTGACTTTGTAGTTAAGAATCCCCCTGTTGCCGTGTCGCTGAAAGAGGTTTCCAAGGCTGCCAAGGGTTCTGGCGAACCCAACCGCGTGAAGGTTGCTTCTGTGACTTGGGAGCAGGTACGTCAGATTGCAGAAGCCAAGATGCCTGACCTCAACTGCTTCACGATTGAATCAGCTATGAGCATGGTTGCCGGCACTGCACGCAGCATGGGTATCACCGTCAAAGGCGAGAACCCCCTTGCAAAGTAAATTTAAAACATTAACAGTGGTAGCATCGCCACAGCGCGGTGCGGTGACCACAAAATCAAAGAAACATGGCAAAATTAACTAAGAAACAGAAAGAAGCTTTAGCCAAATTCGACAAGAACAACATCTACTCCTTGGAAGAGGCTGTTGAGGTTGTGAAGAACATCACCTACACTAAGTTTGACGCTTCTGTAGACATTGACGTTCGTTTGGGTGTTGACCCTCGTAAGGCCAACCAGATGGTGCGTGGTAGCGTTACCCTGCCTCACGGCACCGGTAAGACTGTCCGCGTCCTGGTGCTCTGCACCCCCGATAAGGAAGAAGAGGCTAAGGCTGCCGGCGCCGACTACTATGGTCTGGACGAGTATATCGCCAAGATTAAGGGTGGTTGGACCGACGTTGATGTTATCATTACCATGCCCAGTTGTATGCCCAAGATTGGTGCTCTCGGCCGCATCCTCGGTCCCCGTGGTTTGATGCCGAACCCCAAGACTGGCACCGTTACAATGGAAGTTGGCAAGGCTGTCCAGGAAGCCAAGGCCGGTAAGATTGACTTCAAGGTCGACAAGTTTGGTATCATCCACACTGCCGTTGCTAAGTGTTCCTTCGACAACAACAAGATTGTCGACAACGCTCGCGAGGTGCTTCAGGCCATTATCAAGCTGAAACCCTCTGCTGCAAAGGGCACCTATGTGAAGAGCATCACCCTGAGCAGCACCATGAGTGCTGGTGTGAAAGTTGACACGAAAGCCGCTACCTTGTAACCTTTAATTTATTGAAATCATTATGAGAAAAGAACTTAAAGACCAGCTGATTGACCAACTGTGCGAGGAAATCAAGTCCTACCCCCTCATCTATATTGCTGACATGGGTGGCTTGAACTCTGTGCAGACCAGCAAATTGCGTCGTTCCGCATTCCGCAAAGAGGTCAAGTTGGAGGTCGTAAAGAACGCTCTGCTGATCAAGGCTATGGAGCGCACCGGAATTGACTATTCCGAGCTCTTCCCCGTGATCAAGGGCGAGACCGCCATAATGCTTTCTAACACCAACAACGCTCCTGCCAAACTCATCAAAGAGTTTCGCGAGAAGGAGAAAGGCGCTAAGAAACCCATCCTGAAGGGTGCCTATGTGGAAGAGTGTTTCTACATTGGCGAAGAGCATCTCGACGCACTTGTCAACATCAAGTCCAAGAACGAGCTCATTGCCGACGTGGTTGCCCTGCTGCAGTCTCCCGTCAAGAATGTTATTTCTCAGCTCCAGTCGGGTGCCAATACCATTACTGGTGTATTGAAAACATTAGAAGAGAAAGCCGAATAAGCTTTACACAACCGGGCCGGACCCCGCGAAAAGTCCAACAACAAACAACAATTTAATTTAGTAAAAACACATTAAAAAAATAAAGTCATGGCAGACATCAAAGCTATTGCTGAAGAATTAGTAAACTTAACCGTTAAAGAAGTTAAAGAACTCGCTGACGTTCTGAAAGAAGAATATGGTATCGAACCCGCTGCTGCTGCTGTTGCAGTTGCCGCTCCTGGTGCCGCTGCTGGCGCAGCTGCTGCTGAGGAGAAGACCGCTTTCGACGTTATCCTGAAGGGTGTTCCCGATGCTACCAAGAAACTGGCCGTCGTGAAGGCTGTTAAGGATCTCGCTAGCCTGGGCCTGAAAGAGTCCAAGGAACTCGTTGACGGTGCTCCCAAGACCGTTAAGGAAGGCGTTAGCAAGGACGAGGCTGACTCTCTGAAGAAGGCTCTCGAAGAGGCTGGTGCTGAAGTCGAGGTTAAATAGTTTGAACCATCCGATTTCTTTGAGGAATAGGGCCTCCGGTGATTCCGGAGTGCCTATTCCTCTTTGCTATGCAAATTTGTTTTCTGTAGTTTAATATGCAGAGAATCAATTAATAGAGCTTCCCGCAGACCTCTCGCGACCGTCGAGTAGTAGCTACTTTAACAAAGATTATAAAAGTACTAGTTCAAATAAAATTTAAGTCCCTTGGCTAACAATCAACCTATCGAAGTAGTAAATTTTGCATCTGTACGCAAATACGAGTACCCGGACTTTCTTGATATTCAGCTCAAGTCATTCAGAGATTTTTTCCAGATTGAGACAAACCCCGACAACCGCCTGGAAGAAGGCTTGTATAAGGTTTTTAAAGAAAATTTTCCGATTTCAGATGCACGTAATAATTTCACGTTAGAGTTTCTGGATTATTTTATCGATCCTCCGCGCTATTCCATCGAGGAATGTATCGAGCGTGGTTTGACCTACAGTGTACCACTGAAGGCCAAGTTGAAACTTTCGTGTAATGACCCAGAAAACGAAGATTTCCAGGCTATAGAACAGCCTGTCTATCTGGGCATGATACCCTATATGACGCCCAAGGGCACCTTCGTCATCAATGGCGCTGAGCGTGTTGTGGTTTCACAGCTGCACCGTTCACCCGGCGTTTTCTTCGGTACCTCCTACCATTCTAATGGTACACAGCTCTATTCGGCCCGTATCATTCCCTTCAAGGGTTCTTGGATGGAGTTCACCACCGATATCAACAACGTCATGTACGCCTATATCGACCGTAAGAAGAAGCTTCCCATCACTACCCTGCTGAGAGCTATCGGTTACGAGACCGATAAGGACATTCTGGACATCTTCAACCTTGCTGAGGAGGTGAAGGTTTCCCGCGCCAACTTGAAGAAGGTACTTGGCAAGCAATTGGCCGCCCGTGTGGTAGACTCATGGACCGAGGATTTCGTGGATGAGGATACTGGCGAGGTCGTTTCGATGGAGCGTACCGACACCGTCATTGAGCGCGACAAGGAGCTTACCGAAGATGATATAGAAAAGATTCTGCAACTCGATGTCAAGTCTATCCTGGTGAAAGTGGAAGACCGCGATGGCATCGACTATTCAGTCATTTATAATACGCTGAAGAAAGATACTTCCAACAACTCGAAGGAGGCTGTGGAATATATCTATCGTCAGTTGCGTAACGCCGAACCCCCAGACGAGGAGACCGCCCGCGGCATTATTGAGAAGCTTTTCTTCTCTGACAAACGCTACGACCTCGGCGACGTGGGACGTTACCGTATCAATACGAAACTCAATCTCGACATCCCCGACACGACCCGTGTCCTTACCCAGACGGATATCACCGAGATTATCAAATACCTTATCCAGCTGATTAACCAGAAGGCCGACGTGGACGATATCGACCACTTGTCGAATCGTCGCGTCCGCACCTCCGGTGAGCAGCTTTACAACCAGTTCGGCGTGGGCTTGGCCCGTATGTCCCGCACCATTCGTGAGCGCATGAATGTGCGCGACAACGAGGTGTTCACTCCCACTGAGCTGATTAACGCCAAGACCCTCTCGTCGGTCATCAATTCTTTCTTCGGCACCAACCAGCTTTCGCAGTTCATGGACCAGACCAACCCGCTGGCAGAGGTGACTCACAAGCGTCGTATCTCTGCTTTGGGTCCTGGAGGTCTGTCGCGTGAACGCGCAGGCTTTGAGGTCCGTGACGTACACTACACCCATTACGGCCGTTTGTGTACCATTGAGACCCCCGAAGGTCCCAACATTGGTCTTATCTCTTCGCTGGCTGTTTATGCCCGCATCAATGAGCTCGGTTTCATCGAGACTCCTTATCGCCGTGTGGTTGATGGCCGCGTGATGATGGACGAGGAGCCCGAATACTATACCGCTGAGCGTGAGGAGAACAAGACTGTTGCCCAGGCCACAACAAAGATGGATGAGCAGGGCAATATTATCGAATCTCGTGTCAAGGCCCGTAATCAGGCTGACTTCCCCATCGTGACTCCTGAGGAGGTAGACCTGATGGACTTGGGCTCCAACCAGATTGCTTCTATCGCTGCATCGCTTATTCCTTTCTTGGAGCACGACGATGCTAACCGTGCGCTGATGGGATCGAACATGATGCGTCAGGCTGTGCCTCTGCTCAATCCTGAGATTCCTATTGTCGGAACCGGTATTGAGAAATCGGTGGCCGAAGATAGCCGCGTGCTGCTCAACTCCCTCGGCGATGGTGTTGTTGAGTATGTTGACTCCACTAAGATTGTCATCCGCCACAACCGTACTGAGAAAGAGCGCTTGGTTTCTTTCGACGACGATATTCATGAATACAAACTGACCCGCTACCAGCGTACCAACCACTCCACCTCTATCAACTTGCGCCCCATCGTGCGCAAGGGCGACAAGGTGAAGAAGGGCCAAGTGCTCTGCGAGGGTTACGCCACCCAAGGCGGTGAGCTGGCTCTCGGCCGCAACATGATGGTGGCCTTTATGCCTTGGAAGGGTTATAACTTTGAGGATGCCGTTGTGATTTCGGAACGTGTCGTCCGCGAAGATATTTTCACTTCTGTCCATGTTGAGGAGTATACCTTGGAGGTCCGCGAGACCAAACGTGGTCCCGAAGAGCTCACGCGCGATATTCCCAACGTCAGTAACGAAGCCACCAAGGACCTTGATGAGAATGGTATCATCCGCATCGGTGCTGAAGTGAAGGAGGGCGACATCTTGATAGGTAAGATTACGCCTAAGGGCGAGTCGGATCCCACTCCAGAGGAGAAATTGCTGCGTGCCATTTTTGGCGACAAGGCTGGCGATGTGAAGGACGCTTCGTTGAAGGTACCTCCTTCGGTGCGTGGTGTTGTTATTGACAAGAAACTTTTTGCCAAGATTATCCGCGACCGCAAGCAGCGCGCCCGTGAGAAGGAGCTGCTGGCCAAACCCGAGGAAGAGTACAATAATGAGTTGCTCGAACTGAAGGAGAAGCTGGTGGACCGTCTGCTTATCATCCTGGCAGGCAAGACTTCCAACGGTGTTTATACGAACCACAAAGAGGAGCTTATCCCCAAGAAGGCCAAGTTCACCTCCAAAGCCCTCAAGGCTATCGACTACACCGAAGTCAGTCCCAACAAGTGGACCTCGGATAAGGAGACCAACAACCTTATCAAAGATTTGTTGAACAACTATAATATTAAGAACCGCGAAATCAACGGACGTTTCACACGTAATAAGTTCGCCCTCACAGTTGGTGACGACCTGCCCACGGGAATCGTTCAGATGGCCAAGGTGTACATTGCCATGAAGCGCAAACTGCGCATCGGCGATAAGATGTCTGGTCGCCACGGTAACAAGGGTATCGTTTCTAAGATTGTCCGTGCAGAGGATATGCCTTTCTTGGCCGACGGTACGCCGGTTGACATCGTGCTGAATCCTCTGGGTGTGCCTTCGCGTATGAACCTGGGTCAGATTTATGAGACCGTTTTGGGTTGGGCTGGTAAGAAACTCAACAAACGTTTCAAGACCCCCATCTTCGACGGTGCCACCCTCGAACAGATTAACGGCTACATGCGTGAGGCCGGTCTGCCTGAGAATGGTCGTACTTACCTCTATGATGGTGAGACGGGTGATCGTTTCGACCAGCCTGCAACTGTCGGCTACATCTACATGCTGAAGCTGCACCATATGATTGACGACAAGATGCACGCCCGTAGTATTGGACCTTACTCCCTCATCACCCAGCAGCCTCTTGGAGGTAAAGCCAATTTTGGTGGTCAGCGTTTCGGTGAGATGGAGGTCTGGGCACTCGAAGCCTTTGGTGCTTCGCATGTGCTGCAGGAGGTTCTTACCGTCAAGTCCGACGACGTGATGGGACGTGCCAAGGCTTATGAGGCCATCGTCAAAGGTGACAACATGCCTGTTCCGGGCATTCCAGAGTCCTTCAACGTGTTGGTCCACGAGCTGCGCGGCTTAGGCTTAGAGGTAACATTTGATTAATTCGGAATTAAGTTTTCAGTAACACCACCCTGTTCTTAGTTCTTAATTCTTAATTGATAATAATAATAAGATGGCTTTTAAACAAGATTCACAGATAAGGAATGATTTCAATTCGATAACCGTTAGTCTGGCTTCCCCCGAGTCGATTAAGAAACGCTCTTACGGCGAGGTGACCAAGCCTGAAACTATCAACTATCGTACCTATAAGCCCGAGCGCGATGGTCTCTTTTGTGAGAGAATTTTCGGACCTACTCGCGACTGGGAGTGCCATTGCGGCAAGTATAAACGTATCCGTTACAAGGGTATCGTTTGCGACCGATGCGGTGTTGAGGTTACTGAGAAGAAGGTGCGTCGCGAGCGCATGGGCCATATCGAGCTTTGTGTCCCTGTGGCTCACATCTGGTTCTTCCGCACCCTCCCCAATAAAATCGGCACCCTGCTGAATATACCGAGCAAGAAACTCGAGCAGGTAATTTATTATGAGAAATATATCGTTCTTCAGGCTGGTAAGGCTATGCTCAACGAGATGCCTGTGCACAAACTTGACCTCTTGGCCGAGGATGAGTACTATGCCATTCGCGAGACTCTGCCCGAAGGCAATGACCAGTTGGACGATTCCAATCCCGATAAGTTTATTGTTGGCACTGGTTCGGAGGCTCTTTACAAGCTTCTTTGCGAGATTGACCTCGACCAGATTAGCTACGAACTGCGCGACCGTGCCTCTAAGGAGACTTCCAACCAGCGTAAGCAGGAAGCCCTCAAGCGTTTGAATGTTGTGGAGTCTTTCCGCGAGAGCCGCAAGAATATGCAGGCTCGTGGTATGGACAACCGCCCCGAATGGATGATTATGACCATTATTCCGGTCATTCCTCCTGAGTTGCGCCCCCTCGTGCCGCTGGATGGTGGTCGTTTTGCCACCTCCGACATTAATGAGCTCTATCGCCGTGTCATCATCCGTAACAACCGTTTGAAGAGACTGTTCGAAATCAAGGCTCCTGAGGTGATTATGCGCAACGAGAAGCGCATGCTCCAAGAGGCTGTCGACTCCCTCTTCGACAACAGTCGCAAGGTTTCTAGCGTGCGTTCTGACAATAACCGCTCTCTCAAATCCCTCTCCGATTCGTTGAAGGGTAAGCAGGGCCGTTTCCGTCAGAACTTGCTGGGTAAACGTGTTGACTACTCTGGCCGTTCAGTTATCGTCGTGGGTCCCGAACTCAAGATGCATGAGTGCGGTTTGCCTAAGGACATGGCCAGCGAGTTGTTCAAACCCTTTATCATCCGCAAACTTCTTGAGCGTGGTTTGGTTAAGACTGTAAAGTCCGCCAAGCGCGTTGTCGACCGCAAGGATCCCGTCGTGTGGGAAATCCTTGAGAATATCCTGAAGGGTCACCCCATCTTGCTCAACCGTGCACCAACCCTTCACCGTTTGGGTATTCAGGCTTTCCAACCCAAGCTGGTGGAAGGTAAGGCTATCCGTCTGCACCCCTTGGTGTGTACCGGTTTTAACGCCGACTTCGATGGTGACCAGATGGCAGTCCATGTCCCCCTGGGCAATGCTGCCGTCTTGGAGGCCCAGTTGCTCATGCTCTCTACCCACAACATCCTCAACCCTGCTAACGGTGCTCCTATTGCTGTGCCTTCGCAGGATATGGTGCTGGGTCTTTATTACATGACCAAGCCTCGTTATTCTACTGAGACTGAACCCGTTAAAGGTGAGGGCTATCGCTTCTATTCCGCTGAGGAGGTGGTGATTGCTTATAACGAAAAGCGCGTTTCGCTCAACGCTTGCATCAGCTGCAAGATTGATAGTCAGGGTCGCGACGAATTCGACTATATCAAGACTGACAAGACCTTCATGGAGGTCATTAAGGATAAGGACGGTAATGTGCTGACCGACCGTGACTGCGCCACCCCCGAAGAGAAGGCTGAGCGTTGCCGCACGGAGTATGAGATCCGTCGCGACGGCGAGGGCAACCCCATCCTCGATGAGAAGGGTCATTTTATCAAGACCGACCGTATCCGCACTACTGTTGGCCGCGTGATTTTCAATGAGGTGGTTCCTTCGGTGTATGGTTATGTCAACCAGGTGCTCGGCAAGAAGTCGCTCCGTAACATTATTGGTGACCTCTTCACCACCTGTGGCAACGCTGTTACCGCTATCTTCCTTGACGATATCAAACACATGGGTTATCGTCAGGCATTCCGTGGTGGCCTCTCCTTCAACCTTGGTGACGTGCTGATTCCTCCTCAGAAGGAAGAGCTCATTTCTAAGGCCAATGAAGAGGTAGACGAAGTGATGGGTCAGTATGCGATGGGTCTGATTACGAACAATGAGCGTTATAACCACGTTATTGATATTTGGACTAACACCAACAACCGCCTCACTGAGACCCTTATGCGTCAGCTGAAGGCTGATAATCAGGGATTCAACCCCATCTTTATGATGTACGACTCTGGTGCTCGTGGTAGTAAGGAGCAGATTCGTCAGCTCTCCGGTATGCGTGGTCTGATGGCTAAGCCTCAGAAAGCTGGTGCCGCAGGCAATGAGATTATTGAGAACCCCATTCTTTCGAACTTTAAGGAAGGCCTTTCGGTGTTGGAGTACTTTATCTCAACACACGGTGCTCGTAAGGGTTTGGCTGATACCGCTTTGAAGACTGCTGATGCTGGTTACCTTACCCGTCGTCTGGTCGATGTCGCTCATGACGTTATCATTACTACAGAGGACTGCGGTACGCTACGTGGACTTCCCACTACGGCTCTCAAGAAGGGTGACGATGTTGTCGTTACGCTTGCTCAGAAGATTCTGGGTCGTACCTCAGTTCACGATATCTACCATCCTCACACGGGTGAGCTTATTGCCCGTGCTGGTGAAGAACTCACAGAGGAGATTTGCAAGGTTATTGAGGAGTCTCCCATCGAGGAGGTTGAGATTCGTTCCGTCCTCACCTGCGAGGCCAAACATGGTGTCTGCGCTAAGTGCTATGGTCGTAACCTTGCTACCGGTAAGATGGTTCAGAAGGGTGAGTCTGTCGGCGTTATCGCTGCACAAGCTATTGGTGAGCCTGGTACGCAGCTTACCCTCCGTACTTTCCACGTTGGTGGTGTGGCCGGTGGTAATATCGGTACCAGCAACAGCATTGTGGCCAAGTATGAAGGTCGACTTGAAATTGATGAACTCCGTTCAATTCCTTATACCGATAAGGAAGGCAACAGTTATCATATTGTGATGGGCCGTTCGGCTGAGATGCGCATTGTAGACGAGAATACTCAGGTGACTCTCTCCACCGCTCTGCTGCCTTACGGTTCGCACTTGTTCAAGTTGCCTGGTGAGCATGTGGCGAAGAACGATAATATTGCTGATTGGGATCCCTACAATGCCGTTATTCTGTCGGATGTGGCTGGTCGTGTCAGCTTTGAGAATGTTATTGAGAATGTCACTTACCGCGTTGAATCTGACTCGCAGACAGGCCTTCAGGATAAGGTTGTCATTGAGTCTCGTCAGCGTACAAAGAACCCCACCCTCAATATTGTTGATGACGAGGGCAATGTCCTTAAGGTTTATGACCTTCCGGTCAGTGCCCACATCGGTGTTGAGCAGGGTCAGCAATTGAAGGCTGGTGATGTTATGGTTAAGATACCTCGTAGCTTTGGTAAGGCTGGTGATATCACCGGTGGTTTGCCCCGTGTTACGGAACTCTTTGAGGCACGTAACCCGTCCGACCCCGCCATTGTGGCTGAGATTGATGGTATTGTTTCCATCGAGAAAAAACTCAAACGCAACAACCGTCAGGTTACTATCACCAGCAAGACTGGCGAACAGCGTTCCTACCTCATCCCCACGTCTAAGCAGATTCTGGCTCAGGACAGCGACTATGTTAAGGCTGGCACACCTCTTTCCGATGGTGCTATCACTCCTGCCGACATCTTGGCTATCAAGGGTCCTATGAAGGTGCAAGAATACATTGTCAATGAGGTTCAGGAGGTTTACCGTCTCCAGGGCGTTACCATCAACGATAAGCACTTTGAGGTGATTGTCCGTCAGATGATGCGCAAGGTGCAGATTGAGGATCCGGGTGACACCCGTTATCTGGAGGGCGAGTTGGTCAATAAGATTGACTTCCGCGAAACCAACGACTCTATCTTTGGGATGAAAGTTGTTGAGGATTGTGGCGACAGCGAGAATCTCCGCAACGGTCAGATTATTACTGCTCGTCAACTCCGTGATGAGAACTCACTCCTTCGTCGTCAGGACAAGACCCTTGTCACTGCCCGCGATGCTAAGCCTGCTACTTCCAAGCAGATTCTTCAGGGTATCACCCGTGCTTCGTTGCAGACCAAGAGTTTCATCTCCGCAGCCTCATTCCAGGAGACTACAAAGGTGCTCACCGAAGCTGCTATCAATGCTCGTCAGGATTTCCTTGAGGGTATGAAGGAGAACGTCATCGTGGGTCACCTCATTCCTGCTGGTACTGGTTTACGTGAGTACTTGAACCTCATTGTAGGTAACAAAAATGAAATGGAAAATGCTAATAAATAATCTTTAAACCCTATTTATGGCAAACAATAACAAACAACAGGACTTGAAGCTTAATATCGACCCCGAGGTGGCCAAGGGAACGTATAGCAATCTTGCTATCATCTCCCACACTCCTGCCGAAATCGTTATTGATTTCGCCCAGATGCTCCCTGGAGCCGATGGTGCCAACATCCGTTCTCGCGTTATCATGAACCCGATTCATGCCAAACGTTTGCTCAATGCTTTAGCCGACAACATCCAGAAGTATGAGCACAATTTCGGAACCATCACTGAGCCACATGTTCCCGCTGGTGACACGGTACCTTACGATATCCTTGGCAAAGCTTAATCAAGGTATCCTGTAAAAAATGTAGAAAAGCCGTAGCGAAACTACGGCTTTTCTCTATATATAAACCCTTTTTTGAAACTGTCTCTATAGGATATTCTAATTTCTTAATACTACAATTTCGCCATTGTTCTCCATTTTCACGATTCGGCTGCTACCAGTCGGATTATGAATAAAACTAGGATCATTAGGAAGGGCAAGGTCCACTCTATCCTTAACCTCCTGAGCTATTTCCTCGTAAAAACGAGGAGAAGGCTTTCCTGATAGGTTGGCCGAGGTACTCACTATGGGATGCCCTAATCGGGCCAAGAGTGTCTCGCAGAAGTCGAAACGTGGCACCCTCACTCCAATCGAGCCATCCTTTGCAAAAAGGTTTTCTGCCAATGGCAGAGATAGCAATGCATGGTCTATTATCACTGTCGTGGGTCGCTGGCTTTGCAATAGTAACTCACGAGCTGTTGATGGAATGGTGGGGGAGAGCATGTCCTCATTGGCCAACACGAGCATTGACTTGCTATGGTCTCGCTCCTTTAGTGCGTAGATTTTTTCTACCGCTTCGAAACGGCATGCATCGCACCCTACACCCCATATTGTGTCGGTTGGGTATAGCAGTGTGCAGCCCTGTTGCAAGGCCGCCAACGCTTTCTCTATTAAGTCGCTTCTCATAGTTTCTATAAGTAAAAAAACGCTGCAAAGATACAATTTATTCAGAAAAATTCGTATCTTTGCATGTTAAAATATCGTTTCAAGAATATAACTTAAAATCGTAAAATATTATTAACTAAAAAATTACAATTATGAAAGGACATCCAAAAGGTCTAATCGCTGCAGCGTTAAGTAATATGGGTGAGCGTTTTGGCTACTATATTATGAATGCTGTGCTGGTTTTGTTCCTTTGCTCCAAATTCGGCCTCGCCGAGGAGAAAGCAACATTAATCTACTCCATCTTCTATATGGGTATTTACATTCTGAGTCTTGTCGGTGGCATAATTGCTGACCGTACTCAGAACTACAAAGGCACTATTCAGGCAGGACTTTTGGTGATGGCTTCGGGTTATGTTATCCTTGCTATTCCCATCCTTGCCACGTCAGGCAATATTGGCTGGCTGCTTCCTCTCACTTGTGCTGCATTGTTCCTCATTGCCTTCGGTAATGGTCTTTTTAAGGGTAACCTCCAGGCTATCGTGGGTCAGATGTATGATAACTTTGAGGCTGATGCTGCTAAAGAGAGTCCTGAGGCCCTTGCTATAGCTAAAAGCAAACGTGATAGTGGTTTCCAGATTTTCTACATGTTCATCAATGTAGGAGGTCTTATCGCTCCTTTTGTAGCTCCTCTGCTCCGTAGCTGGTGGCTCGGTCAGAATGGTTTTGAATACAATGCTGACCTCCCCGCTCTCTGCCATGCTTTCATTGCTGAGGGTGCTGCTCTGGGTACAGATGCTGTTACTAAGATGACCGAACTTTTCGCTTCTATGAGTGTTCAGGTACCTGCTGATACTGCAGCAGCTCAGGAACTCTGCCAGAACTACCTTAACGTGTTCAATACAGGTGTTCACTACTCCTTCATTGCTTCTGTTTGTGCTATGCTCATCTCCCTTGTCATTTTCCTCTCAACCAAGAAGAAATTCCCCACTCCAGCCAAGAAGGCTGCTGCTGCCAGTGTTGAGTATACTGCTGAGGAGAAACTTGCTATGGCCAAGGAACTCAAACAGCGTCTTTATGCTATGTTTGCTGTGCTGATTATTGCTGTTTTCTTTTGGTTCTCTTTCCATCAGAACGGTACTTCTATGTCGCTCTTTGCCCGTGACTTCGTCAATACTTCTTTGCTGCCTCCTGAGGTTTGGCAGGCTGTTAACCCCTTCTTTGTGATTGTCCTCACCTTCCCCATCATGTGGTTCTTTGAGAGTCTTGCCCGTCGTGGGAAAGCCATCTCAACTCCCAGAAAAATTGGTATCGGTATGGCTATCGCAGGCTGTGCATATCTGTTCATGACCATATTCTCCAACATTAAGGGTTATCCTTCGGCTACCGATTTCCGTGCTCTCCCCGTTGATCAGGCTGCTGCCATGAAAGCTGGCGCATGGGTGCTCATTGTCTACTACTTCTTCATGACTGTTGCCGAGCTGTTTATTAGCCCGCTTGGTTTGAGCTTTATCTCGAAGGTGGCTCCCAAGAACCTTCTTGGTCTGTGCCAGGGCCTCTGGCTGGGCGCTACTGCTGTGGGTAATGGTTTCCTCTGGATTGGTCCGCTGCTGTACAATAAGTTCCCCATCTGGACCGCATGGATAGTCTTTATGGCTGTCTGCTTCCTCTCCATGATAGTTATGTTCTGCATGGTAAAATGGTTGGAGCGTGTTACAGGCGAAACCCAGGTCCCTGCTGAAACCAAAGAAAAGGCTAAGTGATTCTTAGCTACTCTCTAATATATGGAAAGAGCCGGTGTTAGCGCCGGCTCTTTCTGTTTTATATATTCAGAAGGATTGATTCTAAATCGGTCATTCGGGTTTACCGAAAGGTAGTTATAAATGAAAGCTCTCCTTTCACTCTGCTAGATACCGAGTCAGCGCTGGGCTCTAGTTAGAAACAATACAATAAGTGAAAGAATGTTAGTCGAATAGGAATTTCTTTGCCGTTCGTATCAATTCTTCATCACAGTTTAACATTTCAGCGATGCGGAGTGCCTCATGAGGTACTTCATCAGTCTCGTCAGCTACTAAACTATAGTCGATAAAGAGGTTGATATTTTTTGCGGATAGGGGTATATCCACCATCGTGTCCACAAATCCCTTAACCCTTAGTCTTCGGCAATTGATGCCTAACTGACTATAATGGGTGGTAATCATGGTTGTGCTATTGCGTCCTTCCATGAGTGTGGCAATACTTTGTACCAATGCCTTGCCCTCGATAGGATTTGTTGTACGGGCGGGTTCGTCTATCAGTACCAGTAGGTGTTCATTCTTACTGCGTATAATCACGGAGCTGATTCGCGTTATCTCTGCTGCATAGCTGCTCAGACCATTCATCTCGTTTTGCTCGTCACCGATGCAGAACACAACGTCATCTACTGGTTCTAAGTGTGCACTCACGGCAGGTACCGGAAAGCCGAATTGATACATCAGTTGCGCTATACCAACGCTCTTCAACAGCACTGTCTTGCCCGCCATATTTGCGCCTGTCACAAATGTTACACCTTTGGTTAGTTCGATGTCTATTGGCTGATAGCGAAGGTGGTGTTTCTCATTATGGTCACGTAAACGTGGATTGAATAGTCCGTGGAGGTAAACTAGGTTGCCAGTTTCAACAGGACGAACCAAACCCCATTTGCGGGCTAATTCAGCCTTTGCCATAGCAAAGTCGGTGTAAGCCATCAGTTCCATGGCTGTTGATAACGACTCGGCATAAGGCTGTAGTTCGTCACACAATCGTGTCTGTACTTGTAATTGTATTTCGTTCTGTGCTGCCAGCAGCTCGCTCATCTTCACATCGTCGGCTCCTTTCATCTGTTTGCGCAGCGGGCCAAGGCGAATATCATAACTGTCGTAAATGTAGAAGCTGGTTATGCCTGTTTTGTCAGGGTCCAATATATCAAACACTGGTTGAAGATCAGGTATCGAAATCAGGTCATCCAATCCCATTTCTGCCAATGCTTTGCGAGCATGACCGCTGATATATGACAGATTCTTAATTTCAAACAATTCTACCTCTTCCAACACAGTATGGGAGGCCAAGCTTTTCAGCGTGGTTTGCAGGTCGTGCAGTTGCATCAATTGATGTCGGAGCAGGGTAATGGGTTTAATCATGGTAGATTCTTTCCACCGCTCCTGGAACAGTTCCACTATGTCCTGTTCGCGTTTTAGTAGTTTTTTGTCTGTCAACAATGGCTGTTCATACATTCTTCTCCTTCCAGCCGCTGACATTAGTTCCATGTTTTCGGCCACATACAGCAAAGCCGGAACTTCTTTGGTTTTGTTTTGCAATAGAATACTCATCTTTTGACGTAGTCGGTTTTTTTGGATTCGATTTTAAATAACACGCGCTCAATTAATTTAACCAATTTAAATGCCAATTTGTGGCGGTGAATACGTTCCATCATCATAATATCTCTGTTGTAGCGATGATAGTCAGCAACAACAGCTGGGCGTAATACCGTTCTTAGTACTTTTAATTTTTCATCAATATTTAGTTGCTCATTGGTTTCACTGATTCCATTAGTGTCAAACAACACAACGTCTACATTTACAAACACAGGCTTCACATCATTAAACACTATTACATTCATAAACCATTTCCAGTCCGATACAATTCTAAGACTTTCATCGTATAATCCGTATTTTTCGAACAAATCCAGTTTGATATATGACGAGGGATGGTTAATTGAGCCATTGTAAAAATGCCATAGGTTGATTTTGTCGAGCGAATTAGAGTCCCTGATGATCACCTTGCCATAGTCTTTCAGCAGATTTCCAGTTATAATATCTGGATGTCCATTCTTCTCCACCTCATCTAACATTTTCTTCACGACATCCTTGTCAGTTAGGGAATCGCCACTATTCAGAAATTGTACGTATTCACCTGAGGCCATTTTTATGCCTTTATTCATGGCGTTATAGATGCCCTTATCCTTTTCAGATATCCACTTCAGGTTGGGAATGTTGTCGTAATTCTTGATAATATCTACACTTCCATCAGAGCTCCCACCATCAACAACTATATACTCAAAATTTTGGCAACTTTGAGCAATTACACTTTCCATGGTCTTTTTCAGACCTACTGCGTTATTCCAATTAATGGTTATTATAGATAATTCCATCCTCTGTTTAGCATTTGTGTTTACCAGAATACATAACTGGTATTTCAGAGTGCAAAAATACAAAAAATAATGAATATAACGTAAATTGCGCGCTATTGCTTATCTAAGGCACCTATCAGTGAGGGTTCAGC
Organism: Bacteroidales bacterium; assembly: GCA_016280915.1. Lineage (GTDB taxonomy): Bacteria > Bacteroidota > Bacteroidia > Bacteroidales > P3 > Colimorpha. The sequence goes on along the minus strand of JAEEHQ010000094.1, from coordinate 92,069 downwards.
ACAGATTATTAAAAAAGAAAAAGGGAGCTATAATAGCACCACTATGTAATCCATTATACTCATTGTTCCATGCCTCAAAAAATGATTAATCCTAAAAATAAGCGTATCTTTGCACCACAAACAATAACTGCAGAAACATTCACCATAGAAACATCCTTTAATAGGAAACTGTTGTAATTCATTTAGTACAACGATAGACAGATAACTAACCATGAAGATACTCCATACCAGCGACTGGCACCTTGGTCATCAATTATACAAGTATGAGCGCGACGAAGAGTTTCGCCATGCCCTCAAACAGATTATTAATATTGTACGCGAAGAGCAACCCGACGCTTTTCTGCTCTCAGGTGATGTGTACGACACCCCAGTACCGTCAACATCCGCTCAAAATTGCTTCACGCAATCGCTTCTTGAGATTCACCAAGCTTGTCCCTCAATGGTCATTATTGTTATTGCAGGCAACCATGACGGAAAGTCTTTTCTAAATGTCTCACGTAATCTTTGGGCACTTGCCGGAATTCATGTAGTAGGTCTTCTTAGCAGCCTGAACCCTAGTGATGACGAGCTGCAGAGATGCACCAATGATGTTGAAATTCTCGAACATAAGTTCGACTTGGACTCTCAGATTATTAAGATTGCTGACAAAGGTTTCATTGTTGCTGTTCCCCATATAAGTGATGCTGCATACCCATTTCTCTCTGATTCGAATGCTCCCTCGAATATACGGAGAAAACAGTATTTTTCTGCTCTATTAGAGTATGTTGACCGACTTAATCCGCAGCATTTACCGGTTGCCCTTATGGCCCATCTTGCCCTTTCTTCTGGTGATTTCTCATGGCATGATTTCGGTCTTATTGGTGGTCTTGCCACGACAGACCAGTCTGATTTTGGAACGCAATACGATTACCTTGCTCTCGGACATATCCACAAGTCTCAGAACATGACCTTCCAAGGCCACCTTGCCCGCTATTGTGGAAGTATCATACCTATTTCTTTTAGTGAGACAGCGCCCCACACTGTCACTATTGTCAATCTTAGGTCTGCCACTACAGCTGAAGATATCACCGAAATAACAATCGACCCGCTTTACTCCCTTCTCACGCTGCCATCCAGTCCACTTCCATTTGACCAGGCACTTCAGAGCCTAACTACTCTTAGTCCTGACCTTAGATGCTATCTTCGTCTCAATGTACTGGTGGATATAGAGAACCCCTTGCCACCTGATGCGCAACTTCTTGCACAAATGGCTTTGAAAGACACGAATATACGATTCTGTGAAATCAAAGTTAATTCTCAAAAAACTAATGTAGAGACTGAGGATAAGACTATTTCTGACCCCTCCCAACTTAGAGAAATGACTCCCTGCCAAGTGGCGGAATATGCCAGCCCCGAACCTCTCTCACAAGACTTCCTTGACATGTTTGCTGAGGTAGAGCAACGTCTCAAATTGAATAATGAAAGTACCAATAATTAACCGTAATTACCATGATTCTTAAGAAAATCACTATCGACAATATTGCCTCGATAGAACACGCAGTAATAGACTTCACCCAGTCACCTCTTAATGATGTAGATCTCTTTCTTATCCATGGTGAAACGGGTTCAGGCAAGACAACTATCATTGATGCCATCTGCCTTGCCCTCTTCAATAACACAGCTCGCCTTAGGACAGCTCCCGCAAGCCGACTGACATTTGGTGCCTACACGCTCACTTCACGCGACACTTCCAATATGCTTCGTCATGGAACCACCGATGCAAAGGCCGAGTTGGAGTTTGTTGGCAATGACAATAACGCATATACCGCACTTTGGACGGCTCACGCCACCCCGAAGAATATCAACATTGCTCATGTACTTCTACAGAATGGACTTGAAATTGCCAAAGGTAACCAGGTTAATACTATGATGAAGGAATGTATCTTAGGCATGAGTTTCGATGATTTTTGTCGCACAGCGGTTCTGGCACAGGGTGAATTCACCAAGTTTCTCATGAGTGATGACGGTACAAAGGCCGAGATTCTCGAAAAGCTGACTGCTACTGAGCACTTTTCAGAGGTTGGCAAGACCATCTATGCCATTTGGAAGGAGAAGGACGAAGTCAAGAAGGCTCTTCAGCTTCAGATAGAGGGGATCAAACTCCTTTCCACGGAGGAGTTACAGGAGATTAATGATACCATCAGTCAGGCAAAAGTTGGAATAGTCGGTATAGATAAGAAGATAGATGAGCTAACTAAGCATAAAAATTGGCTATTACAAGAAGCAACACTTAAGTTGCAAAAAGAAAAGGCTTTACAGGAGTATCATGATTTGGAGTCTAAATGTCATGACTCTGTATACTTGGAAGAGAATAGGCTTCTTGCCGACTATGACCTTTCCCAGCAAGCCATCGCTGACCTCAAGTCTTTGCGGGACAGTGAGTCAAAGTATCAGCAAGCAGTAATAAAGGAAAAAGAATTGGCAATTCAGTTTTCTCAGGCATCAGCCGGTCTTGCTTACTTGCATCAGTTGTTTGAGGATAAGGTAAAAGAATTGGAAGAGGTTGATTTTATGATAAGTACTCAACAGCCAGACAAAGATATGTTTGAAAAAGCAGATGTCGTACTTGCCTATCTGCAACATGCTCAACAAATGAAGTCTAGTGCACAAAAGGAGCAAACGAAGGCGAATGAGTATTATTCTCAAATTCCCAAATATGAAAAAACTAAAGAAGTTGCTATAAAAAAAAGGGAGGATACCCAAAAAGAAGTCAATGTCAAGAATCTTGAAATCCAAAAAAAACAGAGAGAGGTTGATGCTCTCGATACTACTACTATCACATTGCGCAACAAGAAGTTTCAACAGTTGGGCAATGACCTAAATCAGGCGGGTCAGTCTCTTCAAATGCTATTATCTCACATTGAGAAGAACGAAGAGACTGAGAGTAAGATTAGCTCACTTCAAAAGGAAATTGATGATAGTACTCCTCAGTTAGCTGAACTACAGAAAATCATGATGGCTGCCCAAGAATCATATACGCATGCCGAAAACACTTATCGTAGTATCGACCTTGCTTCTAAGGAATGGGCTAAAGCCGCTCGTTCCATTCTTCGAGACGGCGATGTTTGCCCTGTTTGTGGAAATGTCTACAATACTAATCATTTCGAAGAGGTAGTCACTAGTGTTAAGGACATAGAAGAAACCAAACTCAAAAGGGCGAAGTACGAGAAAGAAAAAGCTGAGAGAGACTACAATGAATTGTTTATCGCTATTGATCAGAAGAAGAAGGACTTGAAGCTACTTCAAGAGAAGGAATTACCTCGGATAAAAAATCTTCTACAAAGCACCTTTGAAAAAACGTCAAATGATTGTCGGAAAGTGGAAATTGTTTTACCCAACGCTTCTCGTACATCATATCAACTGGCCTTAAATCAGGGTCAACAGAAACGTAACGAACTAAAAAAACAACAAGATGATAACGCTGAAGATTTAAGGAAGCTCAACGACCTCAATACTGAAATAAAGGGGCTTAATGGTCAACTTGTTGCGCTCAACAATACGCTCAACCATACTATTGAAGCTGTTACTGAGGCTCAGAAGACCTTCGATGACTGTCTTAAGGAGTTTGAAACTGCCAAGCAGAACGCTGCCAACTATGTTCAGCAATCTAAAGAGGATGTTGAGAATGCATCAAAGATTATTACTTGGTCTACTTGGAGGGATGAGTGGGAAGTAAACCCGATAGTTTTTGAGCAACAACTTAAAAAAGCTTCTTCCGAATATAAAGAAACACTGAATAAACAAACTCTACTCAAGCCACAAATTGCAGAACTACAGGCTCAGTTGAAGTCTCTCGACAGCCAACGCGATGCCATCTCCCAGTCGTGGCCCCAGTGGGTAGTACTCCCGGCAAATGCTACTTTTGCTGATAGGCAGTCTGAGCGTTGGAATAATCTCAACGCTGCTGGAGCTGCTGTTCGTCAACAAAAAAATGATGCCAACACCACCATTCAAACGGCTAATAACGCCCTTTCTTTGTTTTATGCAGCTCATCCTAACATTGACCAAGTTCGCTTATGCTTACTCAAGGATTTCGATGCCACAAGAGTACGTCAAAAGCATGAGATTCAGAATGGCCGTCTTAAAGAATTGAAAGGTTCAGTTGATATTAGTAAACAAAATCTTGAAAAGCATTATGAGATAAAGCCCGTTGGCCTTGACCCACAAAAAGATGTATCTTCTCTTTCTCTTGAGCTTGCAGACCTTGGCAAACAGAAAGAAACCCTCACCCAAACTATTGGTGCTAGTGTTCAGAAACTTGATGCCAATAAGCAGAATCAAGAACATTACGGCAAAAAAATGACTGAATTCGAAAACCAAAAAGTAGTATGTGACAAATGGGCTCTTTTCAATGAGAAGTATGGAGATGCCACTGGTAGCAAGTTTCGTCGTCTTGCTCAGCAGCTCATCTTCGACCGTCTTCTCCAACTCGCCAATCAACATCTTTCGCGTCTTACCTCCCGCTACTCACTAAAGACTATCCCGGGTACTCTTACCATCAGTCTCTGCGACGAGTATGCCTTAGGATATAGTTCATCTGTCCACAACCTCTCAGGTGGTGAGTCTTTCATGGTCTCGCTTGCATTGGCATTGGCACTCAGTAGTATGGGTCGAGAAGGCATCTCGATGGATACGCTCTTCATCGATGAAGGCTTTGGTACACTCTCCACCGACAATCAAATCCGCGTAATAGACCTTCTCCAAACCCTTCAACGTACGCAAGGTAAACGTGTTGGTATTATCAGTCACGTTCCATATCTGTTAGAACGTATCCCTGTTCAAATCAAAGTCTCACGCAACCCTGTTGATGCTACCAAAAGCACTGTCAATATCCTTACCGCCATCACCTAATTAATGTGACAGTTTTTTGAATTATTTGCTCATCATCTGTATAGATACCTGCCAATGAGGTATACATCTGTTTTGTTTAGAGACCTTTAAACAACTTGTGCCATTCAATATAGTTCACCACCAACCAAAGGAAAGGAGCGTAGTCGGCGGTAGCTGATATGTGGCTATCGCGAATCTTCAGTAGCTTTTCGGAGTCATATTCAGGTAGTAGCATGGCAGTGTCGGGGGTGATGGTATCAATGAGGTAGTCCTTTAATCCTCCACGGAACCATGCATTGATAGGTACCCCAAACCCCCGCTTATGACGCAAAAAGAGTTCTTGAGGAACATCGCGATAAAGAATCTGTCGAAGGATGCTCTTTTGTCCCATTGCTGGCTTATAAAGTATTTCCGTAGGAATGATTCTGGAGTACTCTAATAATCTAAAATCAAGTAGAGGGGCTTGGGTAGCAAGGGCACCTCTTGCAGAAGCACGGTCCATTTTTACACAGAGTTCATATGGAAGTACTGATTTTATGTCAAAATCGTTAAAGGCCCTCATGGACTCTTTGTTTTGGTAGAGATATTTGCACTGAGGTATTGACTGTTGGATTTTGAGTGCGTCAAAAAGTTCAGCATCATTGTATTTGCGGCGATTGAGGTAGAGGGTTTGCACATCGTCGAGTCGAAGCGACAGCGCCTCTCGTTTCTTGCCGCAGAGGGCTAAAACACCTGCAGCCGTCCTACGGATAAACTTTGGCATAGTATAGAATTGTTGCCGTTTTGCGTATCGAAGGTAGCGAGGATATCCAAAGAACACTTCGTCACCTCCATCGCCACAAAGAGCCCGAGGTGCTTGAAGTCCGACTTGTTCGCAAAGAAATGATGTGGGCAGCATAGAGGCATCCCCGATGGGTTCGTCGTAGTAATTCTGTAAGCCAGTGAGGATTTTGGTTGCATCGTTGAATGTGAATAGTAGTTTTTCGCATGGAATACCTAAGTGCTTAGCAACTTGTGAGGAATAGGAGGACTCGTCCCAATCGCTTTCATTGAAGGAAACGGAATAGGATTTGCAGTCAGCAAAGCGACGGGCATAGGCTGAAATCAAGGAGGAGTCGATACCTCCAGAGAGGAAGAGTGCATACTTATGCTCACCTTGCATCCGTATTTTGACTGCATCGGCGATAAGGTTATCGCAAATAGACACCGCTTCTTCAAAGCTATTAGGGGTTTCCCACTGTTGGGTATTGGAGTAAAGATCCCAGTAGGTGTGGGTACTGAAGGTTCCGTCAGCAATGTTGTAAATGAAATATTCTCCCGCAGCCATTTTGCGAACGGACTTGACTATGGAGTTGGGAGCTGGCACATACTGCATTGCAAAGTAGCACTGACGGGCATATGGATCTATGTCGTAACTATTACCTATACACAGAGGAAGTAGGGCCGAGCAAAATTCAAAACCTTTTTCCATTGAATAGTAAAGTGGTTTTGAACCTACTCGGTCGACAGCACCAAAAAGCAACTGCTTCTCAGTGTCGTAGATAACAAAGGCAAAGTCACCATTCAGTTGATGCAAGCAATCTACGCCGTATTGGCGATAAAGATTTAATAAGTTGTCTTCAGCCTGATTGTAAAACGAACCGTCTACTACAGCGGTGAGATTCTGTGACATAATGTCCAAGACTTGTACGTTGCCACGGTGTTTCAATTGGGCTATTTTCCGTTCAGTCTCCTTTGGGGAGTACGACCGGAGTGTGCCATAAATACCACTCATTGTTTTTTTATTATTTGTGAATATAATGAATTCAAACTGGCCACATGTGCCAAAATAGAATAGTTGTCGCGTACTCTTTGTGCGTTAATCATGGCTGCATTGATGTACTCTTGTTGATGGGATAGGAAGTGATGGAATACATTGCAGAGTTGTTGAATGTCGCCAGTCGCATATAGGGTAGCAAGACGACCGCCCTGCGTAATCTCATCAAATACGGGCAGGTCATTTACGAAAACGGGCAGCCCAGAGGCAATTGCTTCCACTACAGCAAGGCCGAAAGTTTCGCTTCGAGAACTATAGATAAAAGCGTCCATTTTCTCCAACAGTTGGGGTACATCATCGCGTTTACCCAAGAAATGCACCTTTTTGCTGAGCCCATTGTTTTCGCAGTATTTAACGCAGTTTTCATAACAATAGGGGAATTGTGACTTGCGCTCGCCTATAAACGAAAACTCGAAATCAATATCTTGTGTAGATATGGTTTTTAAGAACTCTAATACAAACAATTGGTCTTTCTCTGGTACAAAATTACCTACCATAGCCATTTTTAGTTGTGGGTTAGGTTTATGGTTAGTTAGAGGGAACCGAGAAAAGTTGACACCATTGTAAACCACTTTTTGTTTACTTTTCTGCTTCAAGGATAGATGATGGACCTCAGCAAAATGCTGCATCTGTTGCTGGCTGACAAATACAGAGCGGACGCATAATCCGAAGGCTAAACGTTCCATCAATTTAAATCTTGGTTTGGATGCGAACTCATAGCTGTGAAAAGTCTGTACTATATGTGTGCCAAGTCCCAAGGTGGCTAAATAAGCCAAGATGGCATCGAAGGCACTCTGGGCATGTACCAGTTGTATTTTGTTGGACCGAATAAACTTACGTAAGCTGAGAATGAAGTGAAATGGCCTGCGTGATGGTAGTAGGATGACTCTTTCCCCCTCCGCCGGACTTTTGCGGCAGACGCACCAAGTCCGAAAGGGGAGTTCATTTTGTATCTCCATCACATCACGTATCAATCGCTCTTTGCCCCCATTACCTAAACTTCCAATAAGAAATAAAATATTCATTATTAAATAAAATATTTGTCATTATACTATTCAGTTGTTCCTACAACACAATGGTTATTTAGTTTCTTTTCTGTGTTCCCAAACACCAAAAATGGTCAATAATTAAATATATTTGCACTTTTTATATATTAGAATCGAATCCAGCGGGGATTGATAATAATAATCTAGTAAGTGTGGGTTTATTTCACTCATTTCCTAAGGAGATATTGGTGGTAGGTTTGGTTAGTGAGTCAGAGCTATTCTTCTTTCGGCAGTATAGAGTGCGTTGTTCTAGTGTAGGGGAAAGTACCCATGGGGCATCGTCGGGCTCAGGAGAGCCAACAGGAAATGCGTCGAAATCTTCTGGCCATCCCCAGGGCATATTGTGGAGTTCTTCGGCGATGACAATGGAATCCCATTGGCATAGGAAGATGAAGTCAGGCTTGAGCATTTTTTCTTTGTCGAAGAAATGGAAATTCTGTATCTGATGGAAATTGGATGAATTAACTGCATCGAATGCATATAAGCAGCAGTAATCGTAGAGTGCAGTGAAGACTACGGATTTATTGGGTTGGTAGTTGTATTCTTCCATGATGTCATAGACGTTGTCGAAATAGTTCTTCTGCTTCTCAGTAATGTATAGTTCGGAGAAATATTTGTTGCCTCGCGTAAATTGGTATTTTTTATCGCCATGATCGAAATCTTTGACCACGTTTATGATAGGGATGATTGATAGTAAGATTGCTCCAATCAGCACCCTGTTCCAATGATTGATGTGTCCATCCTTTTCGTATTGGAAATAAAGGAAGAGCCAGGCTATGGTGAAACATGAAATACGGCTCCCGAGTTCAGTATTAGTGCCAATAGACGCGACAAATGGTGCTAATAATAGGTATAGAAAAATCCAGATATTCTTTTTGTTGATAAAATGAGTCTTTGTGTTTGAGTTGAAGTTAGTTAGTATGGGTATGATTGCCAAGCTGACTAAGAACATAGTAGGATAAACACTAGGTTTGACTTGATAGTGATTGTACAATAGAATCAACGTTGCATAAACGATAGTTCCAATGTATTTGTTTTTAAAGATTTTTGATAAAGAGAATGCACCTATTAAAGCAATGACGACGAAAATATAGTCACGGAAGAAAAGTATGTATTGCATTATAATGCTGGAACTGTCGTAGTTGTATCCACTTTTTCCAATGTAGCTTGCTGTAAAAAGCATTGCTTCGAAAATGTCTCTGAGATTGCAAATAAAGAAATGTATGTAGGCTAGAGATAACATGCCGCCTAAAATCCCTGAGAGGAAACTGATAAACATGGTTTTTTTGTCCTTCCAATAGGTGAGAAGTATGGCAAGAAATGTGAATGCAAGGAGGGAAAGACCCGCGGGTATATATATAAAGCAATCAAGGCCTAGAAGGAGGCCACAGAGACCAGCAAATAGATATTTCGTAATTTTTTTTTGGCAATGATGGAAAAGCATGAAACTGCACAAAGCCCAGCAGGTGACTGCGGCGTGCATAGGGATGTAACTCATGCAGAGAACAGTAATTGGAAAGTAAAAGAGGAAGATAAGGGCGAAGTATTTGAGAAAGTTTTTCTTGCCATAGATGACGCAACATGTTAGGGTCATGATCAAGATGGAAAACCACATGAGGATACTTGAAGCCAGGAATGAATTGACCTTGCTAGTTAGGTCGAGGAATGGAAACCAATGTACTGCGATGAGGTTCCACTGAGACTTACCCGTGATGCTGCTAAGGGTGTAACCTTCCTTTAGTTTTAGGAGGAAGTATGCATGGTCGTAAGCAGTAAAGAAGCCGTACTTGAGATTTGCAATATGGATTATACTTAATATTGTTAATGTTATGATAATCAAAATGCAGGGTGCATTTTTTAAAAGATATTTATTCATTTGGATTTGATTATTATTTTTTAAGTTTTCGGTATATGTCTCGAGCATTTCTTGATAGAAGGAATAATAGTGGCCGGTTTCTAAAAGGAGCGGTCAATGAGTTTGCTGAATATGCTATTAGGATAGTCGCAAAGTTGGATGTGACAATGAGAAACACAATCGCGGACTTCTGGTAAATTGAGTGCGTGAGAGATTGTTTTGAGGTTCTGAGAGAAGGTCATATTTGATTGGGAATAGAATTCGTATTTCATAATTGAATAACTGATGGCAATCAGCAATTGTTCTTGGTATGCATTAAGGACTTTGTTGTTGTCCATTATCCATTCAGAATAGAGTTTGATTCTTTGTTGGTATAGTTTGACAGAATAATTAATGTCATTAGGTCTATAGGAAGTAGTGGTGTTTCCTTTAGGGTAGATTACATAGTGGTATAATGTAAGTGGTACGGAACAGGTATGGGTGATATGTTTGAAGATGGCTAGATTGAATAGTTTATCTTCGTGCATTGGAATATGCTCAAATTTAATTCCATTGATGTATAGGGGACGCAAGAATGACATGCGAAAGAATTTTGTGGGCATGTGTCCACATCCATACGGAGAAACAGACAATTCATTGCAATAAAATTCTTTGAATTGATCGTTAGATATCATGATATGGCTTTTCAGTGAAACGGAATCACTTAGTCCAATGGTATGGTTTTCGACTGTTAACTCGAAAAAAGGAACATCTAGATTGTTTTTTTCGAGTGAGTTGACATTCTCTTCGACTAAGTGGGGGTCGATATGGTCATCAATATCGCAGAAATAAAAGAAATCGCCATGGGCATTTTCAATTAAGGAGTTGCGGGTCGGGCCTACTCCTTGATGTGACAAATGCAGCACACGAATGCGGCTGTCTTTTTTTGCTAAATCTTCGCAGATTGATGCAGTAGAGTCTGAAGACCCGTCATCGGCAATGAGAATTTCAATATTCTGATAGGTTTGGTTTCGAACGGAGTCCAATCCTTTAGGAAGAAAACGTTGTGCGTTATAGGCAGGTATTGCGATTGTTACTAATGGTGCAATGCTCATGGTACGTGATAGTTCTTTTAATAATGATTATTTGCAATTTCTAATCTAAAAGGAGAGTATGTTGCCCACATTTTGCTTATATTAATATTATTATTTTTTTTATTTATAAAATATTCAATCTATACGACCGATTATTGTTGCTTTTCCAATCAGTCTATTGCCATTTTGCATCATGTATGCGTTGACAAGTGAATGGTTGCAAGAAACAACAATTGCATTTGCAAAATTACAAAAAAAAATGAATTAATGTAAAATATCAGTATTTTTTTATTTTCTTGAAATTACCACTTACCATATGAAATGGTATTGGTTTTTGATAGTTTCATATATGCCAGATAGTAATCCTTTATTGTATTAGTTTGTTATGAAAGAACAGCGGATATTGAGCTTTATCGGCAACTCCCAGAGTTTAGGCGTAGATTTGTGTCTGGCGTAAGAACCCAATAATGTAACATGAACCTTTTCTTAAGGGATGCTTGTACTTGGGGATAGGAACTGGCTTTCATGTACTTGGCAGATGCTTGCTTAGTTTTTGTTTGTTGATTGAGAAGATAGCGAGAAGCAGAGGAAGCTACCAGGTTTGCGGATATACGAAATCGTTGTTTTTTGAAAAACGAAAAGCAGAACGAGAAACGTTCTGCTTAACATTTTGCGGAAAGGAAGGGATTCGAACCCTTGAAGCGCTTTTAACGCTTACTCGCTTTCCAGGCGGGCCTCTTCAACCACTCGAGCACCTTTCCGTGGGTTGATGATTATCGCATGCGAAGGAAGTAACCTATTGCGAAATCGGGTGCAAAAGTACTATTTTTTCTCGAAATAGCAAAAAAAATGTATATTTGCAGGAAAACTTTTTTTTGTCAATATTATTAAAATTATTGTATATGAGAAAATTATCATTATTTGTAATGAGCATTGCCATGCTTGCAATGGCATCATGCAACCACAACAAAACAGTGGAAACAATGGAGCAAAAATCGGAAATTCAGCTTAAAGTCGAGGAGTATGCTGAGGTTAAGTTGACCTCGGATCTGATTAACGGACTGAGTGACAAGGAAAAACAATTAGTCGGGGTTTTTATTGAGATTGCCGACGTGATGGACGACCTTTACTGGGATCAGTATTTTGGACCAGAGAACCGGAAAGTGCTTGACACTTTGAGCGATCCTGCTGTGAAGGCTTTCGCCATGATTCAGTATGGGGCATGGGACCGTTTGGGTGAGGAAAAGCCTTTTATTCCTGGTTTTGGTGAGCGTCCGGCTGGTTGCAATTTCTATCCGCAGGATATGACACCTGAAGAGTATGAGGCTTTGGCTGACCCACAAAAAGAGAGCCAGTATACAGTGATTCGCCGCGATGAGAACGGCGCACTAAAGGTTGTTCCCTATCATGTAGAATATGCTGACCGTCTGACCAAGGTGGACAGTCTTATGGGTGTTGCCATCGAATTGGCCGAAGACAAAGGTATGAAGAAATACTTGACCGAACGTCGCAAAGCTTTGTTGACGGATGACTACTACAAGAGTGACCTGGCATGGATGGATATGAAGAATAGTAATCTGGATTTCGTTGTTGGTCCTATTGAGAACTATGATGATTATCTGTATGGCAACAAAACCAGCTATGAATCGTTTGTTCTTGTGAAGGATGTGCAGTGGAGCAATGACCTTGCCAAGTTTGTGGGAAAGCTACCCCAACTTCAGAGCGAATTGCCCTGTGACCCGAAGTATAAGCCCGCATTGAAAGGTGGTGCAAGCGATTTGAATGTATATGATGTTATTTATTATGCTGGTGACTGTAATGCCGGTTCGAAGACCATCGCGATTAACCTTCCTAATGACGAGCGCATCCACCAAAGCAAAGGAGCTCGCCGCCTGCAGTTGAAGAATGCGATGAAAGCAAAATTTGACAAGATGGTTGTGCCTATCTCGCAACTACTTATTTGTGATGAGCAGGTTGACAATGTGAATTTCAATGCTTTCTTTAGCAACGTGTGTTTCCATGAGGTTGCGCACGGTTTAGGCATTAAGAATACTGTGACTAAGGGTGAGAGCATGCGTAAGGCTCTCGGTAATCAGTATAGCAATTGGGAGGAGGCGAAAGCTGATATTTGTGGCTTGTTCTTGACGACCAATTTAATTGAGAAAGGCGAGATTACAAATTGCACAAAGGAAGATGCTTTTGTGACATTTATTGCTGGTATTTTGAGAAGTGTGCGCTTCGGAGCCACGGAAGCGCATGGCATCGCCAATATGATGTGCTTCAACTATCTGCAGGATAATGGAGCTTTCACCCGTAATGAGCAGGGTAAATATGTTGTAGATGTGGAGAAGATGGATGCGGCTATGCGTAGTTGGGCGGCTCAGATTCTCCAGGTAGAGGGTGAAGGCATGTATGACTTTGCTAAGAAGTACGCTTCCGAGAACGGCAAAGTACGTGAGGATTTGCAGAAAGACCTTGACTTGATAGGTCTGAACAATATTCCTAGAGATATCGTGTATGTCCAGGGCTTAAAGGCGCTTGGTTTGGCAAAATAATCTTACAAAGGAATAAGCGCCCTCGCCTCATGTTTGGAAAACGTGAGGGAGGGCGTTTACCTTTTCTTTAGTCACGTGTATTTCTGCAATATTGTGTTGCGTTTTGGTCTGGAATCTATCGGAATTACTCTAATTGAAAAAAAATTGTTAGTTTTAAAAAAAATATTTATTTTTGCAGAATAATAATAGTGCATATTATGTTATATAATGCGCACAAAATAGGTGGATTACGTTTTTGTTCTTGGATAGGAACAGACGTAGAAATGGGTTGATATTACCGAATTATCCTCCAAGAGCTCCATGTTTGTTGTATGGGGGAGTGAGGATATTGTGCATAAGTGTTCTTTTTTAGAGAGTTTTTTCGAGGATTTGAAAGAAGGTGAAGAAAAGAAGCTGTGGTACGCAGCAAAAGTTTTTTACAACCGGACATTGCAGATAAAGGAGCAACTGGTTGAGGATAATGTAGAATACTTTATTCCTGAGGTAATTACTTCACTGGTTTTTATTCATGTAGAGGATGAGTATTTGAAGAAGTTTGAACAGGAAAACTTTAGTAGAATTTGGGTTTATAGAGATTTGCTAACGCATAAGCCGATGCCGATACAGGATAGGGAGATGGAGGTGTTCATTTTTGTTTGTTCGGCTGGCCAACAGGGACTGACCTATCTTGGAGATGACAGGCCAGAATATCATCAGGGTGATTTGGTGAAAGTGACCGACGGGCCGTTTAAGGGCGCGGAGGGACACATAAAGAGAATAAAGAAAAACCGATTACTGGTGGTGAGTATTCGTGGCGTTGCAGCCGTAGCTACCACCTATATACATCCACAATTTCTGGAGATTGTTAACTGATGAGGAAACCACTATTCCCACTTGATCCATTGAAGGAGCAGTATTACGCCCCGAGTAAAGATTTTGTTGAGCAGGGAAGTGAGGGCTGTAATGAGCTGAAGCCCGAAGAGATAGAGGACGATGATGTGAGAAGGGCTTTTGAAGAGGTGGAAGACCTTCCTCTAAAGCAGTTATATCTCTGGTTTATGGAGCATAGAGGGGAATTCGCTCCCACATCTTTGGTGTGGAGTTTGAAGCACAATGGAGGCGATCCGATTAGACCCAGAGAGGGAGGTGGATTGTATCATGCCATCTTTGTCCAACGGCCCCTGAACACAGTATATGAGGTTGATGTCTTCTTGTCGAATTGCAACCAGAGCATGGAAATTGGTGGGTATTTGGTTTGCTGTTGTCGCACATCTTCGGTGAAGAAGGCAGTTATTTACAACAGATATCCCAAGCCACTGAATAAATTTGTCTACTGTTTGCATTATTTGTGGCACCGTGTGTGCCCCAAACTAAAATTGACAAAGAAACTATATTTTGCTCTGACCAAAGGGAAAAACAGAACATTTCACCGAGTGGAGATTCTGGGTCGTCTGTTTCATGCAGGGTTTGAGGTGGTATATGAGAATACTGCCCATGGTGAGTTTAGAGTAATTGCTCGAAAAGTTAAACAGCCGATTACTGTGGGTGTGCCTAGTTCTTCACCGATTGCTAAATTACAGCGTGTGGGGAAGAATGGGAAGATAATCACCGTGTATAAGTTTCGTACGATGTATTCATATAGTGAGTACCTTCAGGAGTATGTATATGAGCATCGTAAACTTGATAAAACGGGTAAGTTCTATCACGATTATAGGGTGAATGTGCTGGGTGCCATTTTGCGAAAGACATGGCTAGATGAATTGCCAATGGTCGTTAACATGCTAAAAGGAGAGATGAAGCTTGTAGGAGTTAGGCCATTGTCAAGACAATTCTTCAGTCTATATTCCCCTGAGATGCAGGAATTGCGTATCAAGACTAAACCAGGTTTATTACCGCCTCTATATTATGAGGATGAGCAACCCGAAACGCTGGAAGAGATTCAGGAATCGGAAAAGAAATATTGCGAAGCCTATCTGAAGCATCCCTTTAGAACCGACTGGAAGTATTTTTGGGGGATAATGAAAAATATAATAGTTAAGCATAAGCGATCGCATTGATGGGCTCATCGGGGAGAAATAGCCTCCCCGTAGGGTATTGGAAAAAATTGTTTTTTTAATTATATATGAACGAAACTCAAGAATGGACAACAATCATCAAGCCTAAAGACAAGTTATTGTCAGTGGACTTGAAAGAGTTGTGGCGCTATCGCGACTTATTAACATTATTCGTTAAACGAAACATAATAACCCAGTATAAACAAACTATATTAGGGCCAGCATGGTTCGTAATACAGCCACTGATGACGGTTTTTATGTACATGGTGGTGTTTGGTGGTATTGCCGGTATTGGTACAGATGGTATTCCACAGCCATTATTCTATCTATCGGGCACTTGTATGTGGCATTATTTTTCAGATTGTTTGAATAAAACATCCACCACTTTTGTATCAAATTCTGGACTATTTGGAAAAGTTTATTTTCCGAGGCTGGTGACACCATTGTCAGATGTTATTTCTAATTTGCTGCGATTTGGGATACAGATGTGCCTGTTTATAGTTGTGTATATTATTTATGCGTTTATGGGTGGTTGTCCAGCCAGTCCTAACTGGTATTTATTACTCTTTCCGTTATTGGTGGTGATGATGGCAGGGTTAGCTCTTGGCTTTGGTCTGTTCATCTCTAGTATGACTACCAAGTATCGCGATTTGAGCATCCTATTTTCATTCATGGTTAGTTTGTGGATGTATGCAACCCCAATTGTCTATCCGCTTAGTATGGTAAAAGGGAAAGTGGCTGCTGGTATGGATTTGTATACTATCATGTGTTTGAATCCTGTGACGCCAGTGTTAGAAACATTCAAGTATGGGGCTTTAGGAGCTGGTGAATTCATCGGTTGGGGATGGTTGCTGTATAGCTTCGTCTTTTTAGTGGTGCTTTTATTTTTGGGTATTTTGGTGTTCAATAGAACTCAGAAGAGTTTTATGGATACAGTATAAGGTCGAAGAATTATCTTATTATGAAATCAACTAATTTTTTGGCCATTATTTATCAACGTTCTCGGAATTTAATCCTATATGGAATCATTGGAGGATTCTGTTCAGCACTTGATTTTGTCATTTACACACTGTTGTGTCATTTCGATGTATTGCCATATTTGTGGGCTAATGTCATTAGTGTGCACATAGGAATATTCACTTCGTTCGTACTAAATCGTCAGTTGAATTTTAAGATAAAGGACAAAATCCCTCAACGTTTCATATCATTCTATCTTGTTGGTTTGACTGGGTTAGGTATATCATCATTGATGCTTTATTTGATGGTAGATTATGCCCATTGGGATGAGATTGTATGTAAATTAATCACCATAGTAATAGTAGCATTAGTCCAGTATTTCCTTAATAAATATATTACTTTTAAACCTTCAAAACAATGAAAAAAGAAGTACTGTATATAGTAATGCCTGCCTACAATGAAGAAGCTAATATTGAAGATGTCATCAGGCAGTGGCATCCGATAGTTGCACGTATCAATAATGAAGGGAATGAGGCTCATCTAGCCATTGCCAATGACGGCAGCAAGGACAATACTTTTGCCATTATGCAACAGTTGCAGAGCAAGTATCAATATTTGTTGCCTTTGGACAAGGTCAATTCGGGCCATGGTGCAACGGTATTGTATCTGTATAGGTATGCTATTGGTAATGGAGCCAATTATGTGTTTCAGACCGATAGTGACGGACAAACGATGCCCGATGAGTTTTGGCAGATGTGGGAGCACCGCCATGAATACGATTTCCAGATAGGGACACGTGGCGGCAGGCAGGATGGATTCTCCCGAATAGTGGTTACGAAGACGCTGCGGTTAGTCGTGTGGCTGATGTTCCATGTTTGGGTGAAAGATGCCAATACACCGTTCAGGCTGATGAAGGCAGAACGCCTCAATGAGATAATGAAATGCATCCCGGAAGACTTCTTCCTCTCCAATGTGGCTATTAGTGCTGTTGCGGTGAAGAAGAAATTGAAGATTGGGTGGTATCCTATTACTTTCAGACCCCGCCAGGGCGGTGTGAACTCTATCAACCTGAAAAGGATTTTCAAGATTGGGGTCAAGTCACTTGGAGACTTCAGAAAGATTAATAAATCGTTGTGATATGTTTAATAGAGGACTCCATTAATATATTGGTTTGCTGAAAAGTTATCTAAAGCGATGTAAATATATGAGTGAGAGAACGTATGATTATCTGATTGTTGGATCGGGTCTTTTTGGTGCAACATTTGCATACTTTGCGAAAAAGGCAGGTAAGAGGTGCTTGGTAATAGATAAGAGACCTCACTTAGGTGGTAATGTGTATTGTGATAATATTGAGGGTATCAATGTACACACTTATGGAGCACATATCTTCCACACATCCAATAAGGAGGTATGGGATTTTGTGAATGGTATAGTACCTTTCAATCGTTACACGAATTGCCCTGTGGCTAACTATAAAGGAAAACTATTTAATCTTCCCTTCAACATGAACACATTTCATCAGATGTGGAGAGTGACAACACCTGATGAAGCCAGAGCCAAAATAGAAGAACAAAGGCACTCTGTTATGAACAGTCTCGGTGGTAGGGAACCTCAGAATCTAGAAGAACAGGCATTAAGTCTGGTAGGAAGGGATATCTATGAAGCGTTGATTAAGGGCTATACTGAGAAACAATGGGGGAGAAGTTGTGTGGATTTGCCAGCCTTTATTATCAAAAGGCTGCCATTGCGTTTTGTTTTTGATAACAACTATTTTAATGACCTGTACCAAGGTATTCCAATAGGAGGCTATAACAAGTTGGTAAGTGGTCTGTTAGAAGGAGTAGAGACACGTGTGGGTTGTGATTTCTTTACCAATCGAGGTGAACTCACTAATTTGGCGGAGAAGATAGTTTTCACAGGTCAGATTGATGAGTTTTTTGATTTTCGACTGGGTCATTTAGACTTTCGGACAGTTTCGTTCGAGCAGAAGGTCATAGGCTCCGCAAATTGGCAAGGTAATGCCGTGGTTAATTATACCGACAGAGAGGTACCCTATACGAGAGTTATCGAACATAAACATTTTGAGATGTTCGGTCAGGCTGTTTATGAATGTCCCAAAACTGTTGTTTCTTGGGAATACAGTAAGGAATGGAAGCCTGGGATGGAGCCTTATTATCCCGTGAATGATGCTAAAAACAATGCCCTGTTTCAGCAATATAAGGAATTGGCCAGTAAGGAAGAAAATGTCATCTTTGGCGGGCGCCTTGCCGAGTATAAGTATTACGATATGGCACCAGTTATTGAACGGGTGATGGCAATAAAGGAAATGTATTTATAGTCAATTCAAAAATTTCAAGCCGTATAACTTTTTTCCGAAAATAATAAAATAGTCGCAAAAGATAATATGTCAGTATCAATAGAGTTTAATCACGTTTCGAAGCAGTATAGGTTGGGCTTGGTGTCAACGAGGACGTTGAGCCATGACCTTAATCGTTGGTGGACAGTCAACGTACGGGGCAAGGAGGATCCTTATTTGAAGATAGGGTCGGTAAACGACCGTTCAAAAAAGGCCGATAGTGAGTATGTCTGGGCTTTGAAAGACATTGACTTCAAGGTTGAGCAGGGGGAGGTGGTAGGTATTATAGGTAGAAATGGCGCAGGGAAAAGCACTTTGCTTAAGTTGTTATCAAAAGTGACAGGTCCGACCACAGGCACGATAAAGGCACGAGGCCGAATTGGCTCCCTTTTGGAAGTGGGAACAGGTTTCCATCCGGAGATGACAGGAAGGGAAAATATTTACCTGAACGGAGCAATACTTGGAATGACTAAGGATGAGATTTCACGAAAACTGGATGAAATCATAGACTTTAGCGGATGCGAGAGATATATTGATACACCCGTGAAGAGGTATAGTTCAGGTATGACCGTTCGCCTGGGTTTTGCTGTTGCTGCGTTCTTAGAGCCAGAGATTTTGGTTGTGGATGAAGTGTTGGCTGTGGGAGATGCAGAATTTCAGAAAAAGGCAATTGGGAAGATGCAGAATGTAAGTCAGGGAGAAGGTCGTACAGTACTATTTGTGAGCCATAACATGGCGAGTATACAGCGCCTCTGCCAATCTGGAATACTGCTGGAAAAAGGCTTCGTCTCATACGCAGGCACTGCCTCCGAAACCATTTCCAAATACCTCTCCGAGCAAGTTGTTCAGTCTGAATACCAGAACCCCAACCCCCACGCCAACCAGAAACTCGTGCTACTGTCGGCAAGTGTCGGTCCCAAGACAGGAAGTCTCATATATACAAGCACCCCCGTCCAAATCCGTTTCACCATACGCGTCAACCAGCCTGTCGGTCATTTGGTCGTAGGTTTCAACCTTATGAGCTCCTTCCAATACCCCTTGGCAAGGGCTGACTACAATGACCAAAATGGTGCCTACACCCTCGAACCAGGCGAGTACGAATTCCTTTTCGAAATACCCGCTAACACCCTCTCCAACGGCGACTACAAAATAGAATTAGACGTAGCCGAAAAATGCGTCAGAAACTATGCCGGCGAACAGTCGGTACTGACGTTCCATGTCGACATCGACGAACACAGCCACGCTAATACCTTTTCCGAAAACATTAGCTCCAAGATGTCCATTATCAGAGAAAACTGGCTGGTCGGATACGAGAAACAATGAACAGGGAGGTTGTTCTCAACTAGTAACACTCGTCCAAATGGTCTCCGTCATCATCCCCAACTATAATCACGCACTCTTCTTAGGCGAGCGTCTTAACACAGTCTTCTTGCAGACTTATCAGGATTTCGAGGTGATAATTCTCGACGACCATTCCACTGACAACAGCCTCGAAGTACTGCAGCCCTATGCCACCTATCCTAAGGTGTCGCACCTCGTGGTGAACGAAATAAATTCGGGTTCTCCATTCGAGCAGTGGAAGCGCGGAGTGTCGTTGGCAAAAGGTGAGTGGATTTGGATAGCTGAAAGTGACGATGTCGCCGACCTCACGTTCTTAGAACGGATGATGCAAGCCGTTGCCGATCATCCCACGGTGGGGCTGGCGTACTCCCATCTGCGGTGGATTGATGCCGCAGGCAAAACATTAGGTGTTGATCAGGTTGATGGTGCAAAGCATTACTACACAGGCAAACAGTTCGCTGTCCAGAAACTGTTATACACTACCACCATCTACAATGTCAGTTCATGTGTTTTCAGGCGCGACGCATTCTTGCAGGTTGACAGCTCCTTCTTCGAAACTATGCGCTGCAGCGGTGACTACGGTTTCTATGCCCAAATGGCACAGGTGACTGACGTGTTAGAAGTGATGGAAGTCCTAACAGGATATAGGCAGCATGCCTCCAACACCTCGCGACAGATGATGAAGGTAGGTGTCTCGTGCCAAGAAGACCTTGCCGTTCTGAATCTCATTTGCGACAAATATAACATCCCCCAGTCGAAATACGCAAAGTTTTGGGCGCGTATGCAAACATCTCATCACCTTCCTTGGAGTATTCGGTCCCAGATACTCAAAGCATATTGGAAAAAACATCCCCGTATAGTGCTTTGGAGTTTCTACTACTTAATATACAATCTTTTGAGGAGAATATGGCGCAACCTCAAGCGTTAGGCGATACCTATAGGCAGCAACCCCTGCTCAGTTACATAGTGGTAGCCCACAACCATGGGCAGTGTATATGTCGTTGCCTGGATAGTATATTGTCTCAAGAAATGAAATATTCATATGAGATAATTGTGGGCGATGATAGGTCTTCTGATAATACATGGACAATTTTGGAGGATTACAAGAGCAGGTATCCGGATTTGTTCACTATTTATCGTGTAAATTCGGATGATTGCAATCCCTTGTCACTTTCAGATAGGGCAAGCTATAATAGGGGATGTGCCTATAAACTGGTCAGGGGGAAATATTATGCAGAAGTGGATGGCGATGATTTTTTGTTACCAGGTGATACATACCAAAAGCAAATAGAATTATTGGAAGAACACCCTGACTGTTGGTTGTGCATGCAAAATATGGCTGTTGTAGGAGCAGACAAGCCATTCGATACGGCAAAAAGATGGTTTTCCAACAGTCAGTTAAAAAATCTTGAGATTATTTCAGGCGAATATTATATCTCTCATCCGACATTGTTTTCCCAGCATCAGTCTTTTGTATACAGAAGGAACTGCAACAAGAGTCCAATCGAATTGCTGGGATTAGATTATGAGGATACGACGGTTACACTATTTCATCTTCAGTTTGGAAACATTATCTATCTTAATCAGTCAGGATACCAATATATTAGTTATCCGGGAGGCATAAACAGATTGCTTAGTGAAGACGACCGTATGGTAAGACTAGCGCTTCTTCAATTAGAGCACATGTTATATTTTCCCAAATTCTCTCGTTTGATTTTCAAAGCCTCTTTACCGGAATTGAATCATTTATTAAAAGTCACTAACGAGAGAAAACTGCAGTTGACGACAGAAACATATAGGTCACTTTCACGATATAAGGGTTTTGCATTCCGTTATTATGGGAAAGAAAAACATAATATGTTGGAATTATGTAGAATTAAAATAGCTAGATTCTTGTTGTCTCTTATGAATCGTTATCAATTGACTGCGAATATTTGGATAGATTTGTCAGAACGGGTGCTATTATGAGGACTGAATGAATAGGCCTGAATAGTGACTATTATAGGTTCTAAGGACATTAAGTTGGCAAGAATACTGATACTATATAAGCAGTTGAGGGTTGGCAAGAAAAGTGGAAAAGAGGTTTGGAATAAGTTGTGCAGTTTACTTTTAGGGGAATAGTTGGTTTGAAATATGGGTGTAAATATGATAATTTGATGAAATGAATGTGTTGGATTGTACTATTCGGGATGGGGGATATGTGACCAATAATAAGTGGGAAAGAGAACCTTTAAAGAAGATTGTTATCACCCTTTCTTCAGCAGGCATCAAATATATAGAGATTGGCAATACTTTGGGTCTCGGAATGTGGCATGGTAGCCCAACGCCTCACACGGATGAATATTTCATGGAGGCCTGTATGCCTTATAAAGGAGACTCAATGCTGGGAATGTTTTTTATTCCGGGTATTGGGCGGAAAGAGGATATTGCTTGGTTTCAGGAGAATGGAGGGGAATTCGTTAGAGTAGGAGCTAATGCAACAACGATAGAAACCACATTTGATTACATTAGTTATGCCAAGTCGTTGGGGCTTTGGGTTAGTTGTAATCTAATGAAAACATATACGATTAGTAAGTACAATCTTGTCCGGATGGCTAAAGGAGTTATTGATTCGGGTGCAGATTGTTTATATCTTGTGGATTCTGCCGGAGGAATGTTGCCTAATCAGGTCTCAGATTATGTGAGGTCAATAAAGGATTTTTATGATATCTCGGTCGGATTTCATGGACATAACAATATGCAGTTAGCCAATGGCAATAGTTTTGCTGCAATACAGGCTGGTGCAGACTTTGTGGATGGGACCCTTCAAGGACTGGGACGTGGTGCGGGAAACGCACATATCGAATCCCTAGTAGCCATTTGCCAAAAGGCAAATATAATACCCAATAAGTGCAATGTTTTAGAATTAGCTGATGAGGGAGAGAGGGTCGTGGGAGGGCTCGTGCACTTAGGCAATACAAAGCGAGAGATAAACATCGGAATAAATAATTTCCATGATTCATTTACTGGATTGTTGGAAGAGTCTTCGAGAAAATATGGGGTAGACCCAGACTTGTTGATGGAAGAAGTTTGCAAGATCAATGTGATAAATCCATCAGAAGAGCTGTTTGACCTTGCCGCATTGAGGTTGAAAAATGGCAGGAGATTCGATTATGCTCCAGCGTATGCGCATAAAAATATATAGCCATTTTATGGCTAAGGTGAGAACAGAAAAGAAACGATAGTTATTAGTAGTCGGCTTGATTTTTGGTTTATTATGGATGCAAAGCAAAGGCTCGATCAGATGCTT
Source organism: Bacteroidales bacterium (assembly GCA_016280915.1). GTDB lineage: Bacteria > Bacteroidota > Bacteroidia > Bacteroidales > P3 > Colimorpha. Next base: position 68,879 of record JAEEHQ010000094.1, on the reverse strand, counting down.
GAAGAAATGGATGGTTTGGTGAGAATGACAAACAAACGGTCCGTTTTGATTTTAATACAGCATACAAAAGAAGATGATTTTGAGGTTTGTATTCCATCTGTAAGAGAAAGTATATCAAACATTATTGGATTCGTTTCAATAGGTGATGATAGTTTCTTGCCATATCTTATTGATCGATCGGTTGGAATAGTGGACACGATAATGCTTGATATCGACTTTAAGAGGAGGGAAACAGAAAATATACGTATCGCTACAGCGAGGCTGGCAGAGTCTAAAGGTATTTCTGTGGCGTATTATAGCGATTATTCAACATGGATTTCTTCGGCGATAGCATTCATGATGGAGATCGTGCGAAAAAAAGAGGTTAAAACGATTTTTGATAGTAAACTCTTACTTGTTGGTAAGAATGCCTTGGCGACAAGAATGGTATTGGAGTTGTTGAGTAAAGGTATTGAAGTTTGTGTTTTCGAGAAAGAATACCCTACACCTACATTCCCTCTGACCAAAGGCAAGGTGGAACTCGAATCGCCATTTATTCATAGGATTAACCCAGTTCCGGGTGAACGGTTTAATATCTTGATTGGGTGTGAGATTCAATCCCGATGCTCGTTCTTGAGAGAGTTGTCCACAATGGATTTTGAACAGATATTTGATATAGGTATAAACAACTTCTCACAAGATTTTATCAGGCAACAGCGTCAAAGTGGAGCAAAAGTATATCGTTCGGATGATAGGGCTGGCATCTCAGGAATTGTGGTAAACTTGATGGAGACGAGCGAATTGGTCAATTCTCGTTTGGGAAAAACTTCAGTAGGGGGCATCCCAATTGTAAGTGGAGGACTTATTGGAGATTTCGGAGATGTTGTTGTGGATAATTTCAATGAAGTCCATGTCGTTTTGGGGATAGCCAATGGCGATGGCACGTTTAAGCAAGATTTATCCTCAGAGGATGAAATAAATATGAGACGAATAAATAAACTCCTTTGACAATGACGAGTATGGTTATGGTTATGCCTGGTACAGTATGGCAGATACCACTTATAAAAAAACTTAAACAACGGGGTTATAAGGTTGCCGTAGTTCATCCTTATCGCGATGCACCAGCTTTCAAATATGCTGATGAAATAGTCTTTTCGGACATCTTAGATAGAGAAGCCGTTTTGTCGGCAGCCAGGAGATTAAATGTTGTCGCAGTCATGTCAGACGAATGTGATATAGCCACACCTACTTTAGCGTATGTTTCAAGTCAATTAGGCCTACCATCGCAAACCGAAAAGATGGCTCTGCTATACACGGACAAATCAAAGATGAGAGACTTCTGTCGCGACCACTCCTTGCCATGTCCGGCATATCAAGTATGCGAGTCTTTGGATGAAGCCTTGTCATTCTTTAGAGGAATGAAGCTCAGCAGAATCAATGCTCATAAAATGGTGATAAAGCCCATAGATGCTAATAGCAGTCGAGGGGTATACACCATTGATACGGAGGAGGAGTTGAGACTTGTGTTTGATTACTCAATAGGTTACTCTCATCACAGGCATGCGGTGATATGTGAGCAATATATTTCTGGATCGGAATTTTCAGTTGACGGAATAAAGTTACCCGGAGGTCATGTGTGTTTGGCAATATCGGAGAAACAGCAGTTTGAATATAACCGAAATTTAGACAATTACCTATTCTTTTCATACGATAATCCGCGGTATGATTATGGTCGGTTACGTGAGATAAACAATCAATTCGTAGATATGTCTGGCTTGCCATTTGGCTTTACTCATGCCGAATACAGGTATGAAAATGGTGAGTTTTACCTTCTTGAGATTGGTGCTCGGGGGGGCGGCAACCTAATCTCGTCACATATTGTGCCCGCCATGACTGGAATTGATAATTACGGAATCTTGATTGATATGTTCGTTGGTAATGAAGTGACCGATAAAGTAGACCAAGAACAACTACGAACAGATAAAGTGGCCGTGCTGAAGTTCTTTGATACGTCAAAAGAAGGTGGAATCGTCCGAACTGTAAAAGGCTCAGATTTCTTAGATTTAAGTCCAGAAGTGTTGTACTGGCAATTAAATTTCAAGATCGGAGATAGAATCCAGCGTCCCACCGACGGAGGCAATAGAATAGGCTTTTACGTTGCCTGTACTAAAAACCAAGAGGCAATGGAGAATCTCCAAAAAGAGATTGATGAGAAGTTTGTTATAGAATATGAATAGGCAGCAACCTATAGTTAGTATCTGTTGTTTGACGTTCAACCATGCAAAGTTTGTACGGCAATGTTTAGATGGTTTTCTGTTGCAGAAAACCTCCTTTCCCATAGAGATATTAGTTCACGATGATGCTTCGACAGATGATACAGCTGAGATTCTTCGTGAATATGAGCAGAAATACCCGGATATTATCTTTCCACTATACGAAACTCAAAACAAATATTCTAATGGCTACAGAGGCCGTATGGATATTGTTTTCAATTATTCTCGAGCACGTGGTAAATATATTGCCTCTTGTGAAGGAGATGACTATTGGACTGATCCTCTAAAATTGCAGAAACAAGTTGATTTTATGGAGAGCCATCCGGAGTATTCGGTGTGTTTTCATCGTTGCCAATATTTGTATGAGAAAACGGGTAAGGTGGAAGAGGATGGATGTGGAAAGCTTTTTGCGGAAGGACAAGAAGGAGTGGATGTGACTATAGATATGTTTTTTAAAGATTGGATAACCCAGCCATTAACGATTTTATTCCGTCGGGAATCTTTCTCTCCTCAGTGGCAAAAGAAATATAAGTATTATCGAGATACACATGAGATATACCATTTACTAAAGGTCGGTAAAGGCTATATCTTTTCTTTTGTAGGGGGCGTTTATAGAATCCATTCTGGTGGAGTGGCCTCCATCCTTTCACCAATAGAGTATAGTAAAGTATATCTTCCAATTGACGGCGAATTATATAGAAAGACACATGAAGCTGCCACAAAACGCATATATTGCGAGACCCTTCAGCATAGTGTGGTCGTTTTTTCTAAAGAGAATAAGTTAAAATCGCTTTATTATGCGATAGTAGAGTTCATAATAAATGGTAAATTTAAAACTTTTGGGAAAAATCTAAGGCGAATCATCAAAGAGAAGTAGTCATATTTAATAGAGAATAAGATATTTGCTTAGGTTCTCTCGATTAGAGAGCGCGAGATTTTCATAATAGATGGGAAAAGAATGTTGGATTGCTTTACTTTTTCAAGAAGAATAACAAAACGAATAAGCAAGTTTTTGTTATGTCCAATAGAGGTTTTTGTGTTTCATGCTGTGTCTGACAGATACGATGAGAAACTGAATCAGCGTGCAGATTGGACTCCTACAGATGAATTCAAAACCAATATTTTGGCACTAAAAGACAAGTATCATTTTATTTCTTTAGATGAGGCATTTCAGAAGTTAAGAAGAGATTTGATTAGAACTATTAATTATGCTGTTTTGACATGTGATGATGGTTTTGCTTCTGTTATGGACATATTACCATTTTTAGAAAAACAGCAGATACCTGTGACACTATTCGTGAATCCCAAATATATGGATGGCGTGAGCAAGAGAGAGGGTTATACTGACAATCCTCAATATATCTTGAAGGATGAGATGTGGAATTTGAGATCACCAATGATTACCATAGGGATGCATGGATATGAGCATAATGATGCAACCCAGATGTCGAAGGAGGAATTTGCCCACTCGGTAGAAAAGTGCATGAGTATCTTGGAGCAACATCCACAATATGTTCCTTTTTATGCGTATACATGGGGCAACTATTCCCCAATGACCCAGCAAGTACTAATTGAGAAAGAACTCATTCCCGTGTTTACTGATGGAGAGTCAAACTATCGGTATCGACAAGGTATTGGAAGGAAACCAATAGATAGTTATTATCTGAAGAAGAAAGTTATTAATTGAGTTGTAATCATCTCAATTGAAAGATTTAGTTGGTGTGGATTATATGAATGAGATTAGGTTTTCTGTGATAGTGCCTTTGTATAATAAGGCGAATTATATTAAGAGAACTTTAAATAGTATCCTACACCAAACCTTTTGTGATTATGAGTTGATAGTTGTGGATGATGGAAGTACGGATGGTTCATTTGAAATAGCACTTAAGATTCTTGGTTCAAAAAATAATAAGTATAGGGTGATTACTCAACCCAATGCCGGAGTTTCTAGCGCAAGGAACAATGGTGTTGATTTGTCAAAAGGCGAATACGTCTGTTTTTTGGATTCTGATGATTGGTGGGAACCGGGTTTCCTAGAGGAGATGAACAGGCTGATTGATGATTACCCTGATGCGGGATTGTATGGGACAGGTTTCAATCTGGTAAAAAATGGGAAAAAACGAAAGGCTCCGATAGGAGTTGATGATGATTTTGATAGGGGCTATATTGATTATTGTCAAGTCTATGCCAAGAATTTATGTATGCCAATAACATCAAGCTCTGTTGTAATCCCACGGGATGTGTTTGTTTTATCTGGGAAGTTCAGAGAGGGCATCACCTTAGGGGAGGATTTTGATTTATGGATTCGGATAGCATTGAAATACCCAGTGGTGTTGGTTAATAAACCGTTAGCCAATTATTTTCAGGATGTACCAATACGAGATAGGGCTACAAGAAAGCTAAGAGATCCAAAAACTCATATGTTGTGGAATCTGGATTATTTAGAAGAAGAGGAGACAAGGAACACGGATTTAAAAAAATTGATGGATATGTTGCGGGCAAATGGATTGTGCAGATTCTATCTTTCTCATCAGTATCATAAAGAGGCAATGGCCCAGTTGGCTAAAATAGATTGGAATAACGTGTCACAACAGTCATTCCAATTCTATCATTCTCCATTGTTTTTGGAGAGATTCTGTTTCAAAATGCGCACAATTGGTGCAGTTATGAAGCATTTTTTTCTGAGAGGTATTAGTAATTATTAATAATTAATCATTTGGTACCATATTTTCCAAAACAGTTTTCGTCAAGGGCGATAATTATTTACATCATTTCGTTGGCGATAGTGAGTGTTGTTTTCATGAATTATATGTTGAAACCAGCATTCATTATAATCAGTATTATATGGGTATTATTATTCTTCCTATTGTCCAATCGTTATTCAAAAAAATGGTTAGAGATAGACGAAAAGACATTTATTAGGAAAATATTTTTAACCGCTCTTGTTTTGCGTTTAATATGGGTGGTTTTTTCTTACTTTTTTTATTTAATTAATACAGGAATACCATTTGAATTCGGTTCTAGTGATGCTTTAGCATATCACCAAACAGCTATTTGGCTTAAGGAGATAGGGTGGTCTAATGCAATGGATTACTTGTTCACAGGTTCCTATTCGGACGCTGGCTACCCATTATATCTAACTCTACTATATTCAATTATTGGCCCCAACATATTAGTCACTCGTATTCTAAAAACAATTTTTAGTTCCTGGACATGTATTCTTGTTTACAAGTTGGCCAAGCGTAACTTTGGAGAGGAAGCAGGTCGAATAGCAGGTATTTTTTGTGTGCTTTGTCCAAATTTGGTTATTTATTGTGGAATGCATTTGAAAGAAACTGAAATGATATTTTTGACCATGGCCGCATTGGAAAGATTAGATAACATTTTGCGACAGAAGCATGTGAATATTTTAAATATTGTTGTTTCAGCATTGTTGGTGATTAGTTTGTTCTTTTTTAGGACAGTCTTAGGCGCTGCAGTGATATTCTCCTTCTTTACTTCTTTGGTTTTTTCAAGTACAGCTGTGATGACAAAATCTAATCGAATGGTTCTAATCATATGGGCTGTTATAGCTGTTGCGGTGATGGCCGGTGGAACTATTGCAAATGAGGTAGAAGGATACTGGGAGTCTCGTGGGTCTAATCAAGATTTAAAAAGGAGTCAACAAGTTAATAAGGGCGTGGAGTGGGCAAAGTATGCTACTGGAACAGTCATGGCACCTATGATTTTCGTCCTGCCTTTCCCTACGATGGTTGATGTTGATGAGCAGTATAATCAGCAAATGGTGAATGCGGGAAACTATGTTCGTAATTTTATGGGTATTTTCGTGCTAATAGCGTTATATAGTGCTATTTTTAAGAAAAAAAATTGGCGTGATTTTTCTTTGATAGGAGCTTTTGTAATGGCATATTTAGGTATTATATCCACCAGTGGATTTGCAAATTCTGAACGCTTTTTGTTACCGGGATTTCCTATATTGCTAATGATTGCTGCCTATGGAATAACTCAGTTAAATGCTAAGAATTATAGGTTTGTGAAAATCTGGTTTCTGATATTGCCAGTGATGATTATGGCTTGGGCTTTCTTTAAACTTGGATCGAGAGGTTTGTCGTGAAGCAGATTAAGAAGAATTTCTCTTTCTTGGCATTCTGTTCTGTAGTGTGAAGATAATTTGAAAAGAAAAAGAATTATATAAGAAAAAATGAAAATATTAATAACAGGTGGCGCAGGTTTTATAGGCTCCAATCTTTGTGAGTATTTCGTAGAAAAGGAATATGATGTTACATGTTTGGATAATTTGTCTACAGGTTTCATACATAATATTGAGCCATTGATTGGAAAAACTAATTTTCGTTTTGTTGAGGGTGATATCAGAGATCTTGATACTTGTCGGAAGGTTGTAAGTGGAGCTAATGTTGTATTGCATGAAGCTGCTTTGGGTAGCGTTCCACGTAGTATTAATGATCCGATAAATACAAATAGTAACAATATAGATGGTTTTCTGAATATGTTGGTTGCAGCGCGTGATGCTGGTGTTCAAAGATTTGTCTATGCTGCTAGTTCTTCTACTTATGGAGATAGTAAGGAATTGCCCAAAATTGAGCATAATATTGGTCGTCCACTTTCACCTTATGCTATAACTAAATATGTTAATGAATTATATGCAAATGTATTCTCAAGTCTTTATGGAATAGAAACGATAGGCTTGAGGTATTTTAATGTATTTGGCCGTAGACAGGACCCCAATGGAGCTTATGCTGCTGTTATTCCACTGTGGGTTAAGGCACTAATTCGTCATGATTCACCCTTCATCAATGGTGATGGCAGTTATTCGAGAGATTTTACCTATGTTGATAATGTTATACAAGCAAATGAGTTAGCTGCAGTAACACCCTCTGAAGTTATTAGAGAGAGAGCGTCATTGTATAATATGACTTTGCCTAAGAATGCACCAATTGATATGGTTTTTAATGTGGCATATGGAGGCAATACAACCCTTAATGAGTTATTTGATTGTTTACGAACCAATCTGTCTCATTATGATGCTTATATTGCCAATATAAAACCATGCTATCGAGATAATCGTCCGGGAGATATCCCACATTCCCAAGCTTCAATAATAAAAGCTCAACGGGTGTTAGGTTATCAGCCAAAATATAATGCATTGTCTGGTTTCGAACAGGCATGTGAATGGTACTGGAATAATTTGAAATAAATGAAGGTCGTCTTTGTAGCAAGTGGTAATAAAACTGTAGGTACGGTTAGTGCATTCGTCAACTCGCAGTTTGAGTCATTAAAACAACAAGGGGTGGATATGCACTTATTCCCAATCATTGGAAAGGGATGGAAGGCCTACGCCCAAAGCATACCCCAACTAAGAAATCTTATAAAAAAAGAACGTCCCGATATAGTCCATGCGCATTATTCAATATGTGGAGTCGTGGCCGCTATGGCCTGTGTTGGATTAAGGACCAAGGTGGTCGTTTCCATTTTGGGAAGTTTCCCGCATGAATCTTTTAAATTATATTGGGTTCGTTTTTTTGTCAAGCATGTGTGGGACAGCACGATTACTAAGTCGCAGCGGACATCCAATCAATTAGCCATAGACCTGCCAGTAATTCCCAATGGAGTCAATCTGTCCCAGTTTTATTTAATTGACAAGGAAGAGGCCCGAAGAATGCTTGGATTAGCTAATAATAAAAGATATGTGATTTTCGTTTCTGACCCCAAACGTCCGGAGAAAAACTTCGCCCTAGCGCAAAAGTCAGTAGAACTTATTAATGATAATAATGTTGAACTCGTCCCTGTGTACAACAAACCCCATGATGAGATAGTAAAATACATGTGTGCAGCTGATGTTTTGGTATTGACTTCGTTGAATGAAGGTTCCCCGAATGTGGTAAAGGAAGCTATGGCGTGTAATTGTCCGATTGTATCAACTGATGTGGGTGACGTATCGTGGATAACAAATGGGGTTGAGGGGACTTATGTTGCTAAGACCTTTAGTCCGTCAGAGTTTTCTGCATTTCTCCGAGAGGCACTGGCCTTCAATAGGACAACCCGTGGCAGGGATAGGTTATTAAAATTAGAATTGACAACCGAAAAGATTGCAAATAAAATAATATCTGTTTACAAGGGACTAGTATCAAAAGCATAGCTAATAACTTAACTGCGTTCAGGTGATAATGTTTACTGAAGTTTGACAAGCATTTAGGGCTTAATAAATTCATCGAAGAGTAGATGAATTCATTAAGCCCAGACGAATGGATGGAACTATGCAAATTGTACTAGTTGCTTTGAGACAGTTATTTATATAAATGATGTCTGTGGAATAAAGCCTTGTATAGTTAAGTGCCTGAACTTCATCTGATAGAATTTGACTTACAGATCTCTCCGAATGTTAACCATTTATCTTCGTTAGTCAAGAATAGAAACGCTAGAGCCCTAACTTGTTCCCGATTAATCGTTCGGACCTTCGGCAAACCGTCAACGGACCTTCTTCGACCTTTCAAAAACCTCCGAGATAAGCTTCGGTAAGAAACACGACTTTTTGAGAAAGAGAACAAAGTCTAGCAAAAAGGTTTCCCCTCAGCAAAGCAAGCTCGAAATATAGTATGAATAGAAACATAAAAGAATCTATTTTGTTGAATTGCATGTTCCCAATGGCCGATATGGTAATGGGTACTTGCGCTATGAAATGGTATAGGCAGATAGTCCGTATGAGTGCCTGGACAAAGCAAGAGGTGCTCGACTGGCAAACAGCCCAATTAAAATCATTGGTTAATCACGCCTATTGCCATACACGGTATTATAAAGAGGTAATGGACAGGATGGGTCTTAAACCACAAGATGTTAAATCTTTAGAGGATATTAAGCTCTTTCCATTTTTGGATAGAAACACTATAAAGGAAAGATACGACGACCTAATTCCTGATAATATAAAGAAGTATCCCCATAGAAAAAGTGCAACTGGAGGGTCGACGGGTGAGCCGATGAAATATATTTGTGATGAGAACACATGGGGATTCGTCACTGCCATGAAGATTTTTTCGTGGCAACGGTTTGGTTATAAATATGGTGATAAATATGTGTCATTGGGCAGTTCGTCGCTTTTCCCAACTAACAAGAAAAGTTTGGTGCATGAGGTCTATTTTAGACTGAGGAATACTATTCCGCTCAATGGTATGAATATGGACGATGCCACATGTGCCAAATATATGGATATAATTCGAAAAAATAATATCCATTACATATATGGTTATGCTACAGCTGTCTATTTGTTGGCAAGATATTGCCGGGAGAACAATGTGCAGTGGCATTTTGATGTGGCATTTGCCACTTCAGAGAAGTTGACTCCTTCATATAGGGAGGAAATTGAGAATACTTGGGGTGCGAGAGTGATGGATTGTTATGGGAGCAAAGACGGAGGTATCACTGCTTATGAGATAGAGCCGGGGATGTACCATGTGGGTTACTCGACCTGGCTAGAGGCTCCTTCGGAAAAGCCTTCCGAGTTGTATGCTACCAATCTTGTAGACTTTGCTTTCCCCACAATACGCTATGCTAATCGCGATGAGGTGCAGATGTGTGATACGGCTAACAGCAGTGGGTATAATGGGCAATTGCTTAAGGAGGTGATTGGAAGGACTTCTGACGTGGTCTCTTTTAAGAATGGACATAAGCTTACTACCACAGGGTTTAGTATCCTTTTTCGAAACTTTAATGTAGAGGCTTTCAGAATGGTGAAAAAGAGCGATTCGACCATTTTAGTTCAAATTCAAAAGAGACAGAACTACTCTCAGGCTGAGCATGATTTGCTATATGAGTCAATACGGAAATATGTGGGCGATGAGGTGGAAATTACGATTGAGTATGTAGATTCTTTTAAGCCACTGGCTAACGGCAAGCGGTCATTCCTGTATAATCAATAGATTGTCAAATGCCCCTAATGACTGAATGGTCAAGTTGCCGTATGGCTCCTAATAGTATTATTGTATGCACATGGCATACGTCGATGTTGTCTTCTTACACCCAACTCTTGATCTGAAGCCTATAGGTTTCTGTTTTAATTTGTTTGCCAATTATAGAAAAAAAGTTTGAGTATGTCAAATAATCAGCACCGTACGATTGGGTCTATTATTATTGGAGTATGGATTCGATTTTGGTCCATTGTGGCTCAGTTTACTTTTCCGGCTCAGATAACAACCATGATTCACCGCTTTAGGGGTGTTCATGTTGGAAAGGGATCTAAGATTGCCCGCTCCGTACTGATTGACGATTCCCGGCCTGATCTTATTACCATCGGAAGGAATGTGTGGGTCACTGCTGGATGCCAATTGTTGTGCCATCAGAGAGATTTGAAATATTATCAGAGAGACTTACCCGTGATGAGCTGCCCTTTGAAGTATGCCCCCATAGTCATAAAAGATGGAGCTCACATAGGGATAGGTTCCATTATTATGCCTGGGGTCACTATCGGCAAGGGATCGGTGATTGGTGCTGGGTCGGTGGTGACGCGAGATGTGCCGGACTATTCTTTAGCTCTAGGTGTTCCGGCTAAGGTTGTAAAAGTTTTGGGCGGTAATGACCAGTAATCGATTTTGAGGCTACCTCTTTCTTTTTTTGACTGACAATGAAATATATCTTTGAACTAAATCACCCCAAGCATTATTATCAGTTCAAGTATGTAATGCAGATTTTGAAATCGCGCGGACATGAGATTTCAGTATTGGCCAGGGATAAGGATGTTTTGCTGAACGTGCTTCAGGAGGAGCATGTGGGCTACACGGTTTTCGGAAAGCATAGAAAAACCATGCTGTCCAAGGTGCTTGGAACGTTCGGGCTAATGTTTAAATATATAGCAATTGTAAAAGAACAGCGGCCAGATGTGTTTGTTTCGAAAGCATCGTGGTATGGTTCGGCAATGGCAAAGATTTTCCACAAGAAATCTGTTATTTTTCCTGATTCTGAGGTAGTAAAGGTTACGAACAGATATGTGGTGCCAATGTGCACAAAGGTGGTTACTCCTGATTCGTTCCGACTGGATTACGGAAGTAAACATTATAGGATAAAAGGTATTTTTGAAGATTGTTATCTCTCGCCCCATGTATTTCAGGCAGATGAAGCGGTTATTGAGAAATATGGATTAAAGCGGCCTTATGCAGTTGTCCGGTTCGTCGGTTGGTTTGCTAATCATGATGTGGGGAAGAGTGGTTTCAATCAGCGCGAAAAGGAGGAATTGGTCCAAGCCATTTCAAAAAACATGAATGTTTACATTTCCTCAGAGAATGATTTGCCAGATGAGTTAGAACCGTATAGGCTCCCAACGCCGGCTTCGGTGATTCATGATGTGTTGAGTTTTGCAGATCTCTATATTGGAGACTCCCAAACGATGGCTTCCGAAGCTGCACTTTTGGGAACTCCAGCTATTCGTTCTAATTCATTTGTGGGGCCGAATGATATGTCCAACTTTATCATGTTGCAGGAAAAGTATGGTCTACTTTATAATGTGGCAGAACCGGCAGAGGCAATATCTCTGGCAACTGACATGTCTAAGAATAGCCGTAAAGTTGAGTGGATGGAGAAAAGAGATAAATATTACGCACAGGTTGGAGATTGCAATGCTCAAATAGTTGAACTTATTGAAAAAATTTAATCTCGAACATGGATTTCACCATAGATAAGTATAAAGAACTTCTTGTGGCTCTGAAGAATAGTGGCTTGGCTTTCCGGCTAAGGCATGATGTCGACCGTCTCCCCCAAAACTCTTTGCGTACAGCCCGAATAGAAACACAGTTGAATTTGAAAGCAACTTATTTTTTCCGAGTGGTACCAGAGAGTTACGATGAAGAAATTATTAAGGAGATCCATTCGTTGGGGCATGAAATTGGGTATCATTATGAGTCACTGACAACTTGCAATGGCGATGTCGATGCTGCTTATCAGGATTTTTGTACTAATCTTGAAAAACTGCGTCAGATGGTTCCGGTAGACAGCATTTGTATGCATGGGTCGCCTAGAAGTCCATGGGATAGCAAGGATATCTGGAAAAAGTATGATTACCGTCAACTGGGTATCGTTTATGAACCTTATTTAGATACTGATTTTTCAAAGACATTGTACTTGACAGATACAGGCAGACGTTGGGACGGTTACCATGTGAGTGTTAGGGACAAAGTCCCATTCTTCCAAGAGAAATGGGAATCTGAAGGATTGAGTTTCCACACTACAGACGACATTATTGAGCAACTGCAAGATAGGGCTTCAATCCTTAATAAGTCAGGATACACTATTTTGATGACTACTCACCCACAAAGGTGGAATTCGTTTGGTATGCAATATATTAAAGAATTCTGTTTGCAGTCGATAAAGAATAATGTAAAACGGTTTTTGATAAAAAGAAAATAAGAAAAAACAATAATCAATTCATTTATTCGTTATTAATAATATGAAAGTTGTAAAAAAATTATCATTGATTGCATTTATAGCAATGACAGCACTAACCTCTTGTATTACACCAAGTCAGGTTAATTATCTGCAGGATATGCATCATGGTAGCCAAATAGAGTTGGAGAATAAATTTCAGGCTACTATTGCACCTTATGATGAACTCAATATTTATGTATTTGCTTCTAATGAAGAGTTGGCAAAGCCTTTTAATATTGGAGGAGGTATTACAACTAGTAGTTATGCTGGAAATTATCGTGGAACATATCTTGTAGATGTTAATGGCAATATTCAATTTCCAATTCTAGGAGAGGTTCATGTGCTTGGATTAACTCGACTAGAATTACAAGATAGCCTAAGAATTAAATTGGAACGAGGAGGATATCTTTCAGATGCTGTAATAATGGTTCGTTTCGCTAACTTTAAGATTTTTTTCTTAGGTGCGGAAGGTGGAAAGGTTATCACGATTAGTAATGAAAGATGTACTTTTTTGGAAGCATTGGCACTCAGTGGTGACCTGAGCCTCTATACAAGCCGAGATAAAATTGCTGTGATGAGAGAGGTGGATGGTAAGATGGTAATGCGTTATCTTGATCCGCGTTCGTCTTCAGTATTTCAAGATCCTTTTTTCATGCTTCAGCAGAATGATTTTATTATAACCCAGAAATATAATAAAGCCACACCCCGAGATGAAGCTGGTCGTCTGGTTTCATGGATGTCTATTGCATTGTCAGTCTTGACTTTTACTACAACCATCATCGCATTATTTAAATAATAATATTATGGATAACTTAGTTCCCTCCAATAATAGTTCAAGCCATCAGGAAGAGAGCCAAACTAATCTGGCTTTTTTGGACGATAATCAGTCTGTTAGTTTTCGTGTAAAAGATTTGGTTTTCCTGCTGCTTAGAAATTTACATTGGTTAATTATTTTTGCCGTAATAGGAGGTTTAATTGCCAACTTTCACTCACGCCGTCAAGAAAAAGTATACCAAAGTAGTGCCAAAGTATTGATACGAAATGGTAATGATGTTGGAGTAAGTGATTCCGACACTAGAGAGCTCTCTGTCAGAACAGCCTTAGGGTTACGTTCTTTCTATACAACCACGATTAATAATGAGATGATGATTCTGACCTCAAAGTCTGCAATATTAAAAGTGGTAGAAGAATTGAAATTGAATGTGGTTTATAGTACTAAAACAGATATACTTAAAAGAGAAAAGAGCCTCTATGGGATTTCCCCTATTGAAATAGAATATGCTGAAGATGAATTCATGGAACCAGATTATTTGTCTATCCGAGTAATTGATAAAGACAATGTGTTGATAATTCGTCCCGGTAGTCATTCCTTGTATGTACCGATGGAAAAAGTTGTAGTAACTCCTATGGGGAAACTAATAGTGCATAAGACTTGGGCTTTTGATAATGACATAATAGGAAATGAAATCAAGGTCGATTTTGTCAATAAAGAGATGATGGCAGATTATTATCGATCCAAACTACATGTAGAAAGAAATGATGATAGAAATACAATTCTCAATATCTATTTAAGAGATAGTTCACCTCAGCGCTGTGCAGATGTCATCAACATGGTAGTTCGTGTTTATAATGAAGGTGCTGTAAATGATAAGAAACGAATAATCAATGAGACATACAATTTTATTAACGAACGAATTAATGTAATTAGTGAAGATTTGGGGGCGCAAGAATCGGCAGTGGCTGCTTATCGTAGTAATAACGATGTTGTAACTTCAGCAAGTATAGGAGAAAGTTATGTTAGTACGAGTATAAGGTCTTCCAATGAGGCCGTTCGGCTTCAGGATGAGTTAGGTATGGCTAGATCATTGTTGAATGATATTAAGGCAAGTGATGGCACTAAGGTGGTGCCAATAGGAGCTGTTTCAAATGGTGCGGTGATTTCATATCTTTCAGATTATAATAATCATGCACAGCAGGTCTCTCAATACAAAGAAATGGGTGCATTGAACAATCCTGTAGCTGCTAGGGCTATAGAATCCCAAGAGCAACAGAGAAAGGATTTAATAAGCATAACAGAAGGATATATTTCTTCTCTGGAGCAGCGTATTATGAATGAGCGTAACATTGCAAATGTTGCTTCATCGAAAGTGCGCACAGTGCCAATGAAACAGATTTATCTCGAAGGCTTACAACGTAATCAAAAAATTAAAGAAGAATTGTATTTATCACTTCTGACGCGTCGAGAAGAACTAATGATTAGTCAACCTTCCCTTGAAGGAAACGCGAAAGTAATTGATGATGCTAGACCTGATGGACAGCCGATTTCTCCAAATGTTCCAAAAGACACTTCAATGGGTATTATCATTGGATTGTTGATACCTATTGTTTTTTATGTGTTAAGGCGCCTGTTTGATACTCAAGTTAAAACATATGCAGATGTGGAGAAGGCAACAACCGTCCCGTTCCTCTGTGAAATACCTGCTCTTGAAAACAATGAAACCCGAAACATCGTAATTACCGATCAGGAACACGGTAGCGTTGCAGAATCATTCCGTTTGCTACGTGCAAAGACTGAGTTCCTCAGTGGTGAACCCGATAAGGCCAAGGTATTACTATTCTCATCATTGGTACCAGCTTCTGGCAAGACATTTATTTCGAGTAACTTAGCTGCGAGTATTGCTCTTGCAGGCAAGAAGGTGCTTGTGGTTGACCTTGACTTGCGTAAAGGTTCTTTGACCCATAAGTTCTATTCAAGGAAAAATCCAGGAATTGTTAACTATATGACAAAGAAGGTCACGGATATAGATAAACTCATTCAGCATGATGTAATTGCACCTGGGGTAGATGCATTATTCTCTGGCCCGCTGCCGCCTAATCCTGCTGAATTGCTGGGTACAGAATTATTCACTCAGTTATTTGACCAGTTGCGTAACAAGTATGAGTTTATCATCATCGATGGTGCCCCGGCGGGTATGGTTGTCGATACTGACATTATTAAGCGTGTTGCTGACCACACTTGTTTCGTTGTTCGTGCTCGTAAGTTTGACAAGCGTATGCTCCTTGATGTTGAGCGCCTTTATAAAGACAAAACTTTCCCCAGCATGTGCATTATTCTGAATGATGTAAAATATGGAAAGCAACCTCTCTATGGTCGTCAGTATGGCTATGGGTATGGCTATGGTTATGGTTATGGCTATGGTTACGGTTACGGATATGGTTATGGCGCTTTTGAAGATGAGAATAATGAGCATTCTTCAACAGAAAAAGCAACCAGGAGAGAGAAACATCGTCTGTTTGGGAAGAAACATTAAGAAATTAAATCTTTTCAAATAGCCTAGTAGGTTAGATTATGTCAAAGCAAATAACGGTCACAACGCCACTCCTACCAGACCTTGATGATTTCTCGGAAATGCTTAAAGAGGTTTGGGCAAGTAGATGGATAACGAATAATGGACAGTTTCATCAAAGATTGGAGTCGGCGTTATGTGAATACCTTAAAGTGCCCTATATAAGCCTTTTTACAAATGGAACGCTTCCATTATTGACTGCTTTGCAAGCCTTACGTATTAGTGGAGAGGTGATAACTACTCCGTATAGTTTTGTTGCGACTACTCATAGTATATGGTGGAATGGAATAAAGCCTGTTTTTGTCGATATTGACCCTACCAATTGTGGGATGGATCCAGATTGTATAGAGGCCGCTATTACCCCAAGGACCACTGCAATCATGCCTGTCCATTGCTATGGGAAACCTTGTGATATAATCCGTATTCAACAAATTGCTGACAAGTACGGATTGAAGGTTATTTATGATGCCGCTCATGCATTTGGAGTTGAGGTAAATGGGAAATCCATACTTGAATATGGAGATCTTTCGACTCTTAGTTTTCATGCCACCAAGGTCTTCACTACTATAGAGGGTGGAGCCATGATAATGCATGACAAGGCAACAAAAGAAAGAATAGATTATTTGAAGAACTTTGGTTTTGAGAGTGAGACCGAGGTGATAGCTCCGGGTATCAATAGTAAAATGGACGAAGTGCGTGCTGTATATGGATTGTTGAATTTACGTCAAGTTGATGCTGCAATTGAGGCCCGACATAAAGTGGCTATCAAGTATCGTTCTGCATTAAAGAATGTAAAGGGTATTAGGTACTTTAATGATATGCCTGGGGTGAAACACAACTATAGTTATTTTCCTATATTTGTCAATGCCGATGAGTATGGTATGACCCGGGATGAGCTTTATGATACGATGAGAGAAAATGGGGTTTTCGGTCGTCGATACTTTTATCCATTGATAAGTACTTTTAGTACTTATCGCGGTCTTCCTAGCGCATCCCCGGACAACCTTCCCAATGCTACTCGAGTGGCAAACGAGGTTATTTGTCTTCCGATGCATCATCAACTATCAGATAATGATGTGAATAGAATCCTAAGTCTTATTGTAAGATAGCTGGAAACAGGTTTGAATAAAAGGAGGATGCCACCATAGTTTATCGGCATCCTCTTTTTTGTATTCAATATGGAATGGGATCATCCTGCAGGTTAGTATTACTATCCGTGTCCATTAGTGATAGTGTGATACAAAGTGTATCTATGCTAACACATCAAATACTGGACACTCTAGGGCTTCTGAGAGAGTTTTGCAGGTTTCGAATGAATTGAGGGTATAACCTTGTGGTGAAGTTGGGTTGAGTGTAATTGCCACTAGGTTGGACCGTTGCATCACTTCTAATTGTCCACCTCTTTTGATATAGTCAGAGTATACTTCGGGAGATATGAATAGTTTGGTGAAATCTTGGACGATAAGTCTGCATCGACTAATATTCGGTTGGGCTGAAAGATATTTTAGCAGACGGTCGCTAACGGCACCTGCGGCAAATAGTGTTTCACCGTATCTAAACAGGTTGTCCTCACCACGCCCTAATAGGAAGACAGACTTAATCCCCAAGTCATGGACTTCTCCTTCTGAATCAATGGCCCAAATACCAGAGGTGATATCGCTCAATTTCATTCGTAGAGATGGGGTAGTCTCTTCGAGGTTTATTAATCGGTAAACAAATTTAGTTTTAGAGACTAATTGCTGAATGTTAGGTGAAACTGCGGCTCCTGTAGCCAAAATCATGGCATCTGTAACGGTGGGTGAGGCAAGGCTGAGCCGTGATAGTGCCCCATCGACAATAGATAGTTGTATGCCATTCGTTTTGAACTGTTCTATTTGTTGGCGAAGGATCCCAGTTGTGGCGGCACCAGATAGAAGGACTTTCCCTTGGCAAAGCACTTCGGCTGTGACGAGTTGTCCTAAGGCTGTTCTTCTTTCGTCGACATTCACAATCTTGGAGACAAGTCGTCGTTGTAGATAGTGCCTTTGAGAAGTAATAAATTGCATTCCCTCATACAAAATAATCTCAGGCTTTGCAGTGGCATAAACGGAGTCAACCTGTTCGCCATCAACACCGATAGAAGTGACAGCTGTTGTGACTCCAATTTCGTGTAAGCGACGCAGAATATAGTTCAAACAGACAGTCTTTCCAGTGTTCTTTTCAAGTCCTACAATGGACAAACTCCGATAGTTACGTAATTTTTCTACAAATGGCATTTCATTTGCAAAGTTACAAAAATATCTTGTATATGGATAATTTTTTGTATTTTTGCATGAAATCAATTTATCTGTATAACAATTAATAACTTTATAACAAGATGATTACAAAATTAGACGATCTCTTGGAACTCGTAAAGACCAAGGAAAAGAAAAGACTTGTTGCTGCCTATGCCAACGATTCTCATACCATTGGAGCAGTAAGTGCTGCTATCGACAAGGGCATTGTTGATGCCACTCTTGTAGGTGATATTGATACCATTAAGAAAGTTTGCGCTGAAGAGGGGATTGACCCCAACAAATTCGAGCTTGTTCAGGAAGCTGATGAGACCAAGGCTGGTGTAAAGGCTGTTTCTCTTATCCGTGAAGGTAAAG
This sequence comes from Bacteroidales bacterium, assembly GCA_016280915.1. Taxonomy (GTDB): domain Bacteria; phylum Bacteroidota; class Bacteroidia; order Bacteroidales; family P3; genus Colimorpha. The sequence goes on along the minus strand of JAEEHQ010000094.1, from coordinate 50,225 downwards.
GCAATATCCTCATGAAAGGTTTGCTTTCAACTGACAAATATATGCGTGCCATCCTTAATAAAGAAACTGGTTTGATGCCTGGTAAGAAGAACGACATGCTCACTCATATGGCTGTTTTCGAGGTTCCAGCATATCACAAACTTCTTGTGTGTAGTGATGTGGCTGTTATGCCTGCTCCCGATCTGAAACAGAAACAAACCATCCTTACTTATCTTATCAATACCGCTAAGAGCTTAGAGATTGCTAAGCCTAAAGTAGCTGTGCTCGCTGCAACTGAGCAGGTATCTACTGGTATGCAGGCCTGTGTTGATGCTGCTATCATCAGCAAGATGGGCGACCGTGGTCAAATCAAGGGTGCTATCGTTGATGGTCCTCTGGCTTTGGATGTCGCTATTAATGCTGAGAGTGCCAAGACCAAGAAAGTTGGTGGAGAAGTTGCCGGTGACGCGGATTGCCTCCTGTTCCCCAATATTGAAAGTGGCAACGTGTTCTACAAGGCTTGCACCAAGTTCGCTGGTGCTGAGTTGGCTTGCATGGTTGTTGGAGCAAAGGTTCCCTGCATCCTCACCAGCCGTGGTGACAGTGCTAAGACCAAGCTTTACAGCATCGCTTTGGCTGCCCTCAATGCAAAATAATAACGGATAAGATTGTCCGTCAATAATAAGCAAATTAACTCTATTGGCTCCATTTGCCATACAATAGTTGCAAACAAATGGAGTTGATAGAGTTAATTGATAATTAGAGATAAGAATAAATCATGGATAAGTATTTTGAAGAGCTTAAAGGTGTCGCAATAACCGTGTGTGACAAAGAAGGCAATATATTGGATATGAATACTACATCTGCCAATGTGAACAGCCATGGACAGAAGATTATTGGAAACAATCTGTTTGACTGCCACCCCCCTCGTGCCGCTGCCATATTGAAAGATTTGTTAGATAATGAAAAATTGAATGCCTATACAATAGAGAAAAATGGCATCAAAAAACTAATCTATCAAGTGCCTTGGTATGAGAATGGTGAGTTTGGTGGCCTTATCGAGTTGTCCATGCCCATTCCCTTTGAAATGCCACACTTTGTAAGGGAAAGCAACAAGAAATAGTGTCAAATAATGCTTGTTAGTTATTGATATGATACCCAAGTCTATCGCCATACTTATTGCTTTTTTGATGTCGGCATCTCCGCTTTTTTCTCAAGGAAAAATCTCCGGTAAAGTATTTGATAAGAAATCGGGCTCTCCCATAGAGTACGCCACAGTTGCTGTTCTTAATGCAAAAGACTCTAGTATTGTAACAGGAACCGTTTCTGAGAGTAACGGATCATTTTCAGTAAAAGTAGCCAATGGCCGTTATTTGGTTCGTGTGTCCTTTATGGGTTATGCCACATTCTTTTATCCGAATATATTGGCTATCAACGAAAAACAATCCTCCATAAGCTTGGGGAAAATCATGATAGAACCCAACGCAGTTTTGATTAACGAGGTTGTAGTTACGTCAGAGCGGACAATGGTGGAATACCAGCTTGACAAGCGTGTGGTAAACGTAGATAAAAATATAGTCTCAAGTGGAGGAACTGCCACAGATGTATTGGAACAAGTTCCAAGTGTATCGGTCGACAATGATGGCAATGTATCTTTAAGAGGATCTTCAAATGTTAAGGTCCTCATAAATGGTCGTCCTTACGAGTTGATGGGCAATGACTTGGAAACCTTATTAGAACAGATTCCTGCCAGTACGGTTGAGAGTGTGGAGGTGATTACTAATCCTTCGGCAAAATATGATCCCGAAGGAATGTCAGGGATAATCAATATCAAGCTTAAAGACAAAACGACTGGAGCTTTGGGCCTCAATGGCGTTATTAATCTGAATGCTGGAACCCCGTTGCCATTTCTAATTCCCGATATCTTGCCGAATGTTATACCCACAACGATGGGTAGCATCAGCCTTAATTATACAACAGAGAAGTATAACCTTTTTTTCACACTTGATGGAGGAATGCGAAGCCGCGGCAGTTTTAGTAGCTCTAGTCGTGAGCGACTTCGTAATGGAATTGCTTGGAGTCGTGATACAATGGATCAATACAGTATCCGTAGTAACTATATGGGAAGTATGAAGATTGGGGGCGAGTATTATTTCAATGAGCACAATAGTCTTTTGCTATCATATCAACTTAGAGGTGGTTTGAGAAATCGTGAGAGCCAGATTTTTTCTACTGACCTTTTTAATGCCGACCACTATCTTGATTATGTCCAATCAGATAGCAATATTAATAAGAACATTAATCATACTTTCAACGTCAGTTATATTAGACGTTTTGACGAAAAAGACAGGGAATTCACAGCTGATGTTACATTCTCCATGCGTCACATGTCGGGCCAAGGTCTGCAAGAGCAGAAATATGAGAATCCTTTGGCTTCTTTTGATAATTACTATCTTAGAGAAACGAAAAGCGAAAATTTCCATCAGGCACTAAATCTCAAAGTCAATTATGTCCATCCTTTTGCAGAGGTATGGAAACTAGAATCCGGGTATGAGGGACGATTAGATTGGCCTAACCAAAATGCCGAATACTTCCGTACAGAGTATAATTATCTGACGCATCTTCCATATCGTTATTTTGATTCAATCTCATCAACTCATTTTGACTATACTCAGCAGACCCATGCTGCTTATACGACCATAGGAGGTAAAATTACCGATAAGCTATCAGCCCAAGCAGGCCTTAGATTAGAGTATTCCTATCTGCTGGGATATGATGTCAACCACCCTACTACGGATTCTGTGAAGAAAGACTATTGGAAACTATATCCCACATTGCATGTTTCCTATGAAATAAATAAAAACAACAGCATGCAATTAAGTTATAGTCGCCGCGTACGCCGTCCTCACATGTGGAGTTTGAACCCCTATCTCGATGTTCGGGAGGGCCAGGAATTAGGTTTCGGAAATCCCAATTTGGACCCAGAATTCACTAATGCCTTTGAACTTTCCTATAATTTAAGTCTTGACAAATGGAACATCTATACCTGTGCTTATTACCGCCAAACTAATAATATGATGACACAATATGGGTTTGTGTGGGATTCTATCTCCCAACTCCGCTATTCCTGGTGGATACCTTACAACTCCCAGTACGATGGGTATTGGGCAAGCACTTGGCAGAATCTTGACCGTGGTTTTAACTATGGACTTGAATTGATTGTTGATTGGCAGATACTTAAGTGGTGGAAATTGAATGTCAGCGTCAACCTATATAGAAGTAAGATAGAGGGCACTGCCCTGTTGGACAATCAGTCAACTGAAGCAGTTTTGGCAAGTGGCAAATTTTCTTCCTTTATGAACCTACCGAAAGATTGGACTATCCAATTCTCGGGGCAGTACTTCGCCCCATGGCTTGATCTCCAGACCTCCATGTTTTCATCATATTGGTGCGACTTGGCAGTTAAGAAGGATGTGCTGCAAAAGCGAGGAACTATCAATCTTCGAATTGGGGATGTATTTGCTACAGGAGGTTGGGGACATGTGACTCACACCAACCAGCTTAACCGTTTGGTTTACGGCCGTCGCATCTCACCCACCATTTCAATAGGTTTTTCATACAAAATCAATAACGGTCTTAAACAAAAACCAGTTGCAACAGAAGAAGATGAATCCCCCGAAACCGAATATTAAAATAAGGAACAATGGGGGACAACAGGAAATCTTCGATGTCGTTCGAAATCGTTTTGTCGCCCTCACTCCTGAGGAATGGGTACGGCAGCATGTAATCCATCAGCTGCATTATGAACAAGGTTATCCCTTGGAACTGCTGCAGGTCGAGGGGACTATAACATTAAATGGAATGACTCGACGATGTGACATTGTGGTATATGATAGTGATGTACGGCCATTGGCTATTGTCGAATGCAAGAAGGAAACGGTACCCCTCACGCAGAAAGTAATCGACCAAGCATGTCGTTATAATATGGTTTTGCATGTCCCTTATCTGTGTATCACCAATGGTCCTCATCAAATATGCTGCAGAGTGGATTTCGAGCAAAAAAGGCTCATCCAGATCCCCAAAATCCCAAACTATCATAAAAAAAGTTAAATAATGGGGTCTAAGGGGTGACGAAATCGCATCATTCGGCTCTTATATATAGAAGTTATTTTTTCGTTATGCGAGAACAGGACAAACAAATGCTAGCCGATCATTATCTGGATTTTTACCGGATGGCGTATAATCTGCTGCGTAACGAAACAGATACCGAGGATATGGTGCAGGAGGCTTTGACTGTAACGATGTCGCGAACTTTTGTGACAAACCCTTACAGCTATTGTGTAAAGATATTATACAATCGCTGTCTCAAGCTGCTCTCAAGACGCAGCTATTGTTTACCAGGGGACCTGCCTGATGTGGCAGCTGAGGAGGATGGAATCGATGAATATCGTCTGCAACAGCTTCGTGAGTTGAAGGCTCAGCTACCTCCGCGTTTGGCAAAAGTGCTTGACTTGTATTATGCCGATGGATTAACACAAACGCAGATAGCTGAGCAGCAGGGGATATCCGAGTCGATGGTAAAAAAACTCCTCTATAAGGGCCACGAGCGACTTCGAAAACAGCTAATTGATATTGAAAAGAATAATAAAACATTGTACAATGAGTAATATAGAAAATCTTCTCCGCCGTCAATACGAAGGTAATATCAGTCCTGAGGAGCTGTCAGAACTTGAACGTCTTACTCATCGTGAACAAGTTATTGCGACCGCTACACGACGAGCCAAGGTGCTTCATCGGCGTCAATTAGCAGGAGTTACAGGTGTGGTCTCAGTTTTGATAATTGCTGGGTTCATTGTTTTTGTCTATCCTCCTATTGGGGGAATAAATACTGGTAAGCCCATGGTTGCAAAGACTGAAATACCCGAAATAGTACCCTCTAATGTCACAAAAGTAGAGCCCATTCAATCAACAATTCCAGAAACACCTGTTCAAGAAACCTCAACTAAGTCTATTTTGGATGAAGAAAAGCCGGTTTTGAAGCAATCGACGATGCAGCACCCCTCAAAATCAGTTTCAGCTTCGGAAATAATACGAAATGAACCAGAAGAGGTGGTTAATGACATTCAACCAACAATCATCTCAGATTGTGATCCCATTGTAGCATGCAATACGGCATGTTCACCCGATTCTGTCATAAATGATATTTGGAAATTCCTTAGAACATAAACAATATAATGTATTTGCATAGGTTTATAGCCATCACAATCTTGCTATTCCTCTCCACACTAATGGCGGAAGGCCAAACAGATTTGTATAATCGGTATGCGTCTCGAACTGATATCCGTGTTGCCAGTGTTACCAACTTCACCCTTGACACGGGCATTACCGCTGACGTCACCCTGCTTGAGGCAGTCGATGATGAAGGATGGAAATGGCTATGTGAGGAATTTAACTTGGCCACACTTTCGCCAGAACAGCAAAAACAAATGGATGAAGGGTGGGATGTCGCCTTTTTCACTCAACGAAACCGGAAAGACCCTACTCAGCCTACCCCAGTGGTAGATAACCAGATTGACCTATCTAATACATGTTATCTGGGAGTCTCCTATCTTGCACGTACGTTATATATATTTTGTTGCTCTACCGACAGGCAATCAGATGTTATTGTCAACTATCTTATCGAGAAAATGCGGCACTCCCTGCAAAGAAATAACAAACCGTAGGGGGCATTGTCTACCACACCCATTTTATCTCTTTCATCTGGCAGCTGATCATCTCTCCTGACGAACAGATGAGTTTAAGGTGACCAAATTGGTTCACTCCTTTTATTGTTGCTTGTATCTGTCTTCCTTGATAAAGGTACGGTCGCTCTTCTTCTAAATGTAATAGGGTTTCCAAATAATCATTATCTGGGGCTCGAAGGTTACCTCTTAACTGGCTATAGCGTTTTGCTATGGCCTCATTTGCTTTTATTAGGGCAGTTTCTGTTGGGGTTTCTGCTCCAAGAAGGTGAATCAGAGATATAGGATTTGGAATCCAATCGGAAAACTGTGTTTGATTGATATTGATTCCGATTCCGCAGATGGCGGTTGAGACATGGTTACCACTTATTATTGCAGATATAAGTGTGCCGCAAATTTTATTGTTGTCTACATAGATGTCATTTGGCCATTTTATCTTAACGTTGTGTTCTTTTGGAACAATTGTCTTTAACCAATCGGTGATACCCAATGAAATTGATTTGGTCAGTTGGAATTGGTCAGCTATGGGCAGAAAAGCTGGTTTGAGTATAATGCTGAATGTGATATTCTTGCCTGCTTGGGCTTCCCAATGATTACCTCGTTGGCCGATACCGGCAGTTTGTTCAACTGCATTAATAATAGTAAACTCCTCGTACTTTTCTAAGTCGAGGAGTTCACAATATTGATTTGTCGAGGGTAAAGAATCAAATGTGATTATCTTCATCTCAACAACAGTAGGTGAAGTCCTATAGGACTTACACAGTCATGATTTCTTTTTCCTTGGCAGTGAAGATTTTGTCACATTCGGCAATGAATTTGTCGGTAATGTCTTGAATCTCTTTCTCCACCTGTTTTACCTCGTCCTCAGGAACTGATTTGTCTTTCAGTTTCTTTACCTTGTCCATTACATTGCGGCGAGCATTGCGAATATTCACCTTACTGTTCTCTACTTCGCTTTTGGCTGCTTTGCTAAGTTCTTTACGGCGTTCTTCTGTCAGAGGAGGAATAACGATGCGGAGAATGTCACCCTCGTGGCGCGGAGTGAATCCCAAATTGGCATCCAAGATGGCTTTGTTGATGGCACCAATGATGGTTTTCTCCCAAGGCTGGATGATGATGCTGCGCGGATCGGGAGTGTTGATGTTGGCCACCTGGCTTATTTCTGTAGGAGTGCCATAATAGTCAATCTTAACACCCTCAAGCATACCAGGATTTGCTTTACCAGCGCGAATTTTCTCGAGTTCTTTGTTCAGGAAGTTAATAGCAGAATGCATACTATTATTAGCTTCGTCGATACAGGCTTTAGATAAATCGTTCATATTTGTAAAGTTTTTATTATACTATATTTGGATGATTAACCTTTTATTACTTCGGTGCCAATGGGTTCGCCTGTGACCACTTTTAGCAGATTGCCAGGCTTGTTCATGTCGAACACATAAATGGGTAGATTGTTCTCCTCGCAAAGAGCAAATGCGGTCAAATCCATAATTTTCAGTTTCTTGCCGAGAGCATCTTGGAATGTGAGGGACGCAAACTTGGTTGCGGTGGGGTCCTTCTCGGGGTCGGCTGTATATACTCCGTCTACGCGCGTACCCTTTAGAATCACATCAGCTTTGATTTCGATGGCACGTAATGTTGAGGCTGTATCGGTCGTGAAGAACGGATTGCCTGTGCCGCCACCAATAACAACCACACGGCCTTCCTGCATGGCCTCGATTGCTCTGCGACGTGACATCTCTTTGCAAATAGGCTCTATGGCTAAACCGCCCAGGAGTTCTGTCTTCATGCCTTGCTTTTCCAACTCTGCCTGTAGAGCCATACTGTTAATCAAAGTGGCCAACATGCCCATATAGTCGCCCTGAACGCGATCCATGCCTTTGGAGGCACCGCTGAGTCCTCTGAAAATATTCCCGCCACCGATGACAATGGCCACCTCTACTCCTTTTTCCACAACGGTCTTAATATCTTTGGCATACTGTTCCAGCATTTCGGGAGCAATTCCATAGCTTTGTTTGCCCATGAGCGATTCACCACTCAGTTTTAGAAGGATGCGATTGTATTTCATAATGTGTTGTTGTCTTTAATATGTTGATTAATATAATGTTGCTATTGGATATAGGATTTCTTTTAAACGACTAAATTACAAAATTATTTTGATTCTGTCAAAAAAATGTTTATTAACAATATCAGAAAGACTCTGATAGACATCGATTGCTACTTCAAAACTGCCTAAAACCAATTGCACAAATTATGAAAAGACCTCGAAATACCGAATGTATTAACGGAAGCGTTATTCAGTTACTGGGGTAGTAGCTTTTGGGAGATTATTTAGAAGGATAGTCAGCCAATGACAAAACTTAGTTGCTGGTAATTGCTAATGTTGCCACCGAGATTTGAAGATCTGGAATAGAGGAAAGGGCATGATAGCAACTTTCGGTCGTGGCACCCGTGGTGAGAATGTCATCTACAATCAAGATATGTTTGTTCTCAAATTTCTGTGGTTTACGAACGGCAAATACATCGCTCATATTATCCAGTCGGTCAACTCTATTTTTTCGGGTTTGACTGGTTGTATATCTTTTACGATAAAGATTGTTGCTAACGATAGGTTTCCCCATCACTTTGGACATGGCTTCGCAAATCAGTTGACTTTGGTTATATCCACGTCGCAGCTTACGCCACCAATGTAGCGGCACGGGGACTATATAGTCGATGCTTGAAAAACGCCCTGAGATAAGTAATTCATTGCCTAAAATGCTTCCAAATTGGTGTGCTAATGTGATGTTTCCATGGTATTTGATTTCATGGACAATGCTTTGTGTGACATTGCCTTTTCTGAAAGTCATAAGGGCGGCGGCCGACTGTACTGGAACACGGCCTATTAGTCGCATTTCTGCTACATTATCACGCTGGGAGGCTTGATGTGTCCAAGGTATTTCTGTGATACAAATGGTGCATATATTCCGCTCATTCCCCACGAGTGGTTTACCACAATGAATGCAGAGGGCAGGATAGATTATATGCAGCAGCTCACGGAGCATCTATTTATTTTAGAAACAGGCAGCTGTCACCATAGCTGAGGAAACGGAAATCGTGGTCAAGGGCATATTGGTAGCAGTCGCGCCAGGCATCACCAATGAGGGCTGACACAAGAAGTAGTAAGGTGCTCTTAGGTTGGTGGAAGTTGGTGATGAGACCATTGATAACATGATAGGTGTAGCCGGGTGCTATCATCAGTTGGGTATCGCCGTCAAGGTGATCCAATTCATTGTCATCCATCCAGCTGAGTACGTTGCGGTAAGCCTGATCAGCTGGCAGGGCAACTTCGGCCAATTCATAGGGGTCCCATTGCATAACGTGCATAGCATCAAGATGAGGATGTTGACCGAGTTTGACGCCGAACCAATAAACTGATTCTATGGTACGTACAGTAGTTGTGCCAACGGGTATGATGGGTTGGCCAAAGTGATTGAGGATGCACTTAATATTCTGATAAGCAATCTCGATTTTCTCTACATGCATTTCATGTTCGCCAATTGTGGGGGTGTTGACCGGCTTGAAAGTGCCAGCCCCAACATGGAGCGTGATGAAATCTGTGTCAATATTTCGCTCTTTCAAGGTTTCAAACACCTCTGGAGTGAAATGAAGTCCTGCGGTAGGAGCGGCTACTGAGCCTTCCCATTTGGCATAGACGGTTTGGTAGCGCTCATTATCGCTACTGACTGCCTCGCGGTGAAGATAGGGTGGGAGGGGGATGACACCGGCTTTGTCGATGATTTCAGCAAAACTCACGTCCCCTGTCCAACTAAAGTTTACAATCCATGCGTTACCGACGGCTTGCTGACGTTCAGCAGTAAGGCTTACCTCCCTGCCATCGATGATAACATTGCGCACAAGAGGCCCTTCTTTCCATTTTTTGTTGTTGCCGATAAAGCAAGTCCATGTGCCGTGGCTACGCTGATCGAATGCTTGAGAAATAGCCATTTCGTATGGCTCTAAGCAGAATATCTCAATCATGGAACCTGTGGGTTTCTGAAAGAACAAACGGGCATGAATGACCTTTGTGTTGTTGAAAACCAGTAAGGTGTTGGCAGGTAGAAGTTCAGGGATGTGGAAGAATTGACTCTCGCTGATGGATCCGTCTTTATAAATCAGTAGTTTAGATTGGTCGCGACGTTCTAATGGGAATTTTGCAATACGTTCGTCAGGAAGCGGGTAGTCGAAGTCGGCTATTAGGATGTTCTTGGGACTATTCATTGGTTGAGGATTGCTTTTGAGTGAGGAGGGAGAGAATAATGTACCACAGTATGATAATAGAGATAGAGTAGTGTAATAGGAAAATGATGAGCAGAATGCAGCCAGTCAAGAAGATGTATTGTATCTTGTTGCTCTTCCATGTGAGGTCTTTGAAGTTGAATTTGAGGGAGAACATGGGCATCTCGCTTATCATTAGTATGTTGGTTAAGAGAGAGAGAATGGCAAGACAAATGAGGCCACCGTTGTTGAATAACCAACCCACTTTCTCAACAGGGGCACATGAGAAGATGAAGGCTATCCCAACCCAGATTAGTGCATTAGAAGGGGCAGGAAGACCTAAGAAACTATGGCTCTGGCGTGTGTCGAGATTGAATTTGGCCAAACGGTAAGCGGCAAAGGCAGGCATGAGTAGGGCAAGATATTTGAGCCAAGGAAGGCCGTCGGAGGTAGCCAGAATTTCATAAAGGATAAACCCTGGAGCCACACCCGATGTAATCACATCGGCCAATGAATCAAGCTCTTTGCCCATGTCGGACGAGACATGTAATAGGCGGGCAGCAAGACCATCGAAAAAGTCGAAGAAAATGCCCAATAGAATGAACCAGCCGGCATAGTGGAGACGGTCGTCGAAAACCTGATATTGAATAGCGTAGTAGGTCGCCAGCACTCCGCAGATAAGGTTGCAGAGAGTGATGGAGTTGGGTATTTGCCTTTTGATAGCTTGAAGTATGTTCATAGGAGCCTTATTAAAAAAGAATGTAGGAATTGTTGAGATTCCTACATCCTTAATATTTTTTCAGGAAAAATCAATTAGTAGAGTTTGATGACCAATTTAAAATCTTCGTCATCCCAATATTGTCTAAATTCCACATCTACGGCAGCTTTGCGCTTGTAGTCATATTCCATGTCGACAGAGGCCTGCAAGTTCTTGAGGCAGTTCTCTTTGTCGCCAAGACGTGAGTATGCCACGGCACGGAGATAGTTGACTTCGGCAGTTTGGTCAAGGCAGCAGTTGAGGGTTCTGATGCATGCATCGGTTTCGTCATTCTGCAGTTGGGCGAAAGCCAGGTTATAGCTGCAGGAGGTGCCCTTCATCAGCTTCTGAGCTTCTTCGTAGTTGCCGCGTTTGAGGTTGAGAATAACAATATTGTCATCGGCATCGGAACTGCCTTGACGTTTGGCTTCTTCAAAATAGTACTTGGCCAAAGTGTAGTCTTTCTGAGCAAGGCAGAGCAGACCGGTGTTGTTGAGCACGTCGGGGTTGTGGGGGTTGATGTCACGTGCCACCTTCAGATAGCGTTCGGCCTCATCGTAGTCGCCCAAATAGAAGGCAATGGCGCCAGCGTTGTTCCAAGCACCCCATTCGTTGCTGTGGTTCTCGGTGGCCCATTTGTAGTACTTCATCTTGGTATCGTAGTTATAGTTGATGTATGCGGCATACATGAGTTCGTCATAGGAAAGCTTTGAGGGATTGAGGGTTGCCTGTTTGGCCAGTTCGACATCTGTCTGGCGGGCTTCGGAGTAATAGAGGGCAATCTGTGCACGGCGGAGGTTGGGGAAGATGTCGCGTTCAAGTTGAGGGTAGGTGACGGAGTAGTTCTTAATCATTTGCTCACGTTTCACAAGGTTCTGTTGGGTTTCAACCACGTTGACGATAGCATGGCGGTCTTGAATGTTGCTTTCTTCGACCATTACGACAAAATGTACCCAGTCTTCACCAGCGGAGCGGGTGGTGATAACCATTTTCTTCAATTGCTCGTGTTTGTAATATTCGAGGTCTTGGGGTTTTACCTTTGCGCGACGAGCCATCACGGTAAGTACGTCGTCCAGGACGCGGCGGAGCTCGTTCGTGGCTATGTCGGCACGATTCTTCGAAACACCCACATTGGCGGTCTCTTCGCCTTCTGGCGATGCCCAACCCGTGATGGTAATCTGTTTGGGAAGACCATTCTCAAGCATGATGCGTTTCAAGTCGTTGACGGTATATTGTGCATCAAAACGCACGTTCATATCGAAATTCCAATCAAGAATGGAGGTACCGTTGGGGAAATAGATGTCGGCAGTTTCTACAACACCCTGTTTTTTATTGTAGTTGAGTGGGGCGATAGATATGTTGCCGCGGATGTCAATCCATTCGGTGGTGATGTTCACTCCGTCGGAAATCAGCACGGTGGGGAAGGTAACCCCTTTGTGTTGGTTAACAATCTCGTCGGCAAAAAGAGCCTCGTCATCCACGGTGGAGGTCTTATATCCAACGGGGGCAAGGGTCACTCTGCCGGTCTCCATACCAGGCTTGTAGTCGAGGGCATCGTTGTAGGTGAAACGACCTCCTGTGGTATAGTTGATGGTGCTGCCAGGACCAGAAACATTCTCGCCCTTAACAGTAATGGGGTCCAAAGGAGTAGAGCCACCTTCCCATGTGAAAACGGGTTGGATGAAGAGAGCGACACCTTTGTCGAAATACTTGGCAGGAACAGAAGCTGTGAAATTTACCACTACTTTTTCATCACGGACCTCAACGGGGTCTGGAACGGCCTGATAGCGTATTTTACCGCTGTTACGCTTCATCTTGGACAAGCCGCTGCAGCCAGAAAAAACGACTGCTGCAGCCACGAGGAGAGTTAATAGAGCTTTTCTCATCTTTATGTTTATATATTTATTATTTCGCATTAAAATATAAATCAATACATTGAGCCCAATTGCCATAAGCAAGGGCGTTTTATTATCAATCTGCAAAGATACAAAGTTTTTTTTGAATGTGCAATTTTTTTCTTTTGCCGAACGCACTATTCTGACAAAGAACTGATTGTAAACCCATTGTTGGGTGTTTAATAATCCATTATTTAGATTACATTTAGATTAGGTTTGTATTACATTTTGTTTATATTTAGTTTATCTTTTCTAATATAAATAAAATCTAAACCTAAGCGAAATATAATATAAATGGAGCAGTTACATACAACTTACGGCGCAGTTACGGCCTCGGCGGGGTGGAGTTGTCCCCAATCGGATATTAGGGTTTATGTCTGATTAGTAATCAGTCGTGGGGATTGTGTGAGTTGCAATAGGCATGAGTGTAAAATGTCTTCTGATTATTCTACGAAAAGGCATGAATGACCACGACAAGGATTTGGTTTGGCCTTTAGTTGTTTGGGCGGTTATTACTTTCCAAGTTACAGGTTTCGGCAAAAGGGCAATAGCTACACATTTTGCTATCCGTGTTGGCTATGAATGGAATTTTGGGGTTGAGAATATCGGAGACGATTTCCTTGAGAATATCTTCGAAGGTGGAAAGATGGTTCTCGGTCATGTAATCCGCCCCTTCCCATTCAGCCAGCAGGATTTTAGAGTGAAGATGGCTGAGGGGTATGATACCAGCTCGGTGTTGGATTGGGCTTTGCTTTTCGTAATGGAATAGCCAGGTGTACAGCATGACCTGGAACCATTTGTCAGACACTTCTGCCCAATTGGGTTCCGCATCTTTCACTCGCAGGTCTTTTTCTTCAACCTTGCCGGATTTGTAGTCAAGTACGCGGATGGTTCCGTTGCACAAATCAATACGGTCGGCAATTCCGGCAATGTTTACGCTTGTTGTGCCTTCGGCCGTCTCTATGGCTAATTGATGCGACAGCGGCTTCTCGAGCTCAATAATGGTTAATTCGTCACCTTTCTCAATGTTCTTAATTTCGCTTTGTAGGAAATTGGTAATTTGGGTTTTGGCAACAGATTCCAAGAAATGATTCCTACCCTCATGACTACGCCCATGCTGGAAATCTTTGTCGAATTCGGCCTTCAACAGGCTATCCAAATCCGTAAGCGCTTGTTGCAGCTCGTTTATCTGGACAGGTTGTCCAATTCCTTTGGTATAAATGGTTTGGAGGATGGCGTGGATGTGGGTGCCGAGTTCGTTTTGTTCGAGGTCTTCATTCACTTGGTCAATCTCTTTGATTCCAAGAACGTTCTCGAAATAGAATTTGAGAGGGCAGTTCCTATATTTGTTGAGTGCAGACGGGGAGAAACCTTTTTCGGCCATTTCTTTGAGCCGTTGTATGGTTAGCGGGTCTTTCTGATGCGATAAAGTGTTTGATTCTATGTTAGTTGAGTTGTCTGCAGAAAGAACCTCTTCGTGGAGTGTAATGTTGTTGGGATAACGTTCGGCCAATTCGCGGCGAACCTGCAGGATAAAACGACTTGGCGAACCTTTCCCCATGCCATCGGACTCGGTGTTGTAGAGCAAGTATATTTCGTCGGCTCGTTGGAGGAGGCGATAGAAATTATAGGCATAGACAGCATCTTTTTCGTGAAATGTAGGAATGCCGAATGCTCTCTTCAAATTGTATGGAATAAGGGTATTAGCGGTTCTGCCCGAAGGTAAAGTGCCCTCATTGGCTGAAACGAGAATGACACGTTTGAAGTCGAGGTTACGGGTTTCAAGCACACCTAATATCTGCAAGCCCTGAAGTGGTTCGCCATAGAAGGCAACCGAGCGTCTTTTGGCAAGTCGGGTATAGATTTTTAGGAGGATATTGAGATTGTCGACAAAGTGATATTTTTCTTGTAAATCAATAAAATAATCTATGATTTGTAGCAGACATGCCAGCGCCTCTTTTTCTTTGGTGTTGCTGTCAAATGCCCCAGAGGCATATAGGGTATTGACGAGCCTTCTACTTTGTTCGAGAAATCGTTCGGGCGTAGGAATTTCCTTTGATAGGATGTCGAGCAACAATGAGGGGTCACACCCCATAGTTTTGCATAAGGTGATGATTTCTTCCTGCCCGGCATAGATGATGTGATTGTTGGATAGTAACTGACTTAGTTTGTAATGAATATTGTTGATTCCAAGAGTTTTGCAGATATATTGGTCCGACAGGAAGTCTAATATGTCTTGATGGTAGAATAGTTCTTTGCGGCGTCGTTGCTGAAGGGAGAATAGCTTCATCATCAATGAATGCACAGCTGTGTTTACGAAAGGGTAGCCCATTGTCGCATTGGCTGTCTTGACTTCTTGCGGTAGGGAATTCAGGGTGGGCAGAAGTAGCGACTCGTCTGCCAATACTACGGCAGTATGCTCGATGGTTTGAGAGGAAGCTATCTGATTGGAAATAAGTTTTCCAACGTATTTGCATTGAAGGACGTTCTCAGGACAGCTGACGATGGTGATATGCTTGTGGCTCTGTAAAAAGTGGTCAGGATATTCTTTGGGTATGGGAATATCGCCATTCTGGTACTTTCTGAGAAAGTGACTAGCTTCCTGTGCTTTGTCTTCTATGTAATAGGCATCCCCATCTGTAATGAGTTTGCCAAGTCCTGCTCTGGTGTAGTGTCGGATGATGGTGTGTTCGCTGGTAGACAATGCGTTAAAGCCGACAAAATAGAATTGCGTTCCATTGATTTTTGTGGCCAGTTGCTCGATGTTTTCGGCCACATGTCGGTAAGCCATGCCACTATAGGCTTTGTGCTGAGAGATAAGACGTTGGTGCAGGTGGTCGTAGTATAAGTAGAGCGACTTATAGAATTCTATATACTTTTGCTGGAATGGGGTGAGTCTGCCTGTTTCTACATCCCACTCGCCAATGGCTTTCAGCTCATGAAGATTGCTGAAAAGCTGCTGGGCATCAACACAATAGAGATCAATTTCGGAAAAGTCGGCAAGCATCATGTCGCCAAAGGAAATGAATTCCTCAAAGGTAATGAATTTTCTTGTTTCACCACCCAGTTGGCGATGGATGTCGAAGAGCTCGAACAGCAGGAATTCGTTGGGAACAATTTCCAACCCACCCAGCTCGGCAATCAGTTCGTCTATTCCGATGATTCGGGGCAAAAAGAGGGGCTTTTCGCACATTGAAGCGAATTGACGTCGAAGGAACAGCCCAGAACGTTGGTTGTTGAATACGACAGTTACTTGGTCAAGGTCGTCAGGGTGTTCGTTCAGAAGTGTGTGTGCTACTTCGGTTAGAAAAGTTTCCATTGCTGTGCTTGTGAGAGGGTTTGGGGTTTTCCAACATCGAGCCAATCTTTAGGATTTAGTTCGAAGTAGTTGATACTATGGTTTTTGGCGATTTCGAGATAGGAGGGAATGATAGAATAGGGAGTGTCGGAAGGAGGAAGTAGTTCGAGTAGTTGGGGATCTATCAGGGCAATGCCGTCGAAGGCTAATTCGAGATAATTTTCAGCAACCGAATGAACCCATTTGGCTTCACCTGTTTGTTTATTTTCCCAACCAATCAGTTGTTCATGGGTGTCGAACAATAAGTAGCGTGACGTGGCTCTTTGACTTACGACAAGTGTTGCAAGAGCCATGGAATCAGTATGTTTTCTCAAGAGTTTTGAGAGATCAAGATGCGACAATATATCGACATTATAGATTAGAATAGGGTCGTCCTTTGAGAAAAGGGGAGAGGCTTTCTTTAGGCCTCCGCCTGTATCGAGTAGTTGCCCTCGTTCGTCGGAGATGGAGATGGGAATATCCCAATGTTGGTTCTGCAGGTAATTGCATACCATGTCGGCAAAATGGTGAACGTTGACCACTATATGGGTCACACCCTGTCGGACGAGGTTGTCGATAGCTATTTTGAGCAAAGGCTGTCCCTGCACTTGTACCAAGGCTTTAGGTAGGTGGTTGGTCAAGGGCTGCAGCCTAGTGCCCAGTCCTGCTGCGAGAATGAATGCTTGCATAGATGTATTTTGTGCTTCTTTACTTGATGCAAAAGTACATTTTTTTTCCCTATTATCACAAAAAAAATTGTTTTAGGCGGAAAAAAATAATTTGTCATGAAAAAAATTAGTATCTTTGCAAATCACACTTTAGATGTCATGAAAATATGACATTTTATTAGTGGGTTGATTTTTAATGAAATAAAATATAATGTATATGAAAATAAATAAATTATTTTTTGGCGCAATTGCGTTTGCATTGATGTTCGCATCATGCAAACCTGCTGAAGAAATTGCCTACATCGCCGATGCACAACGTGATTCTGCTTTTGCACTAAAGGGTCAGTTCTCTGGTGGTATTCAGGCAAATGACTTGCTGAGTATCTATGTGCAGAGTGAAACCCCAGAGTCGACCATCCAGTTTAATCAGGAGACCAATAAGATTGTCGTTACGACAAACGGAACCGTTATGAATTCTGGCAACTCGGTGGTTTCCGGCTATCTGGTTAACCATGATGGTGACATTATCTTCCCCGTTTTAGGAAAAATACATGTGGTTGGTCTTACACACAACGAATTGGCAGCTTTGATTGAAAAGCAGCTCATCAGTCAGGGCCACATTACCGATCCTGTGGTCACCGTCAAACTGATGAACTTTAAGGTTTGTGTTCTGGGTGATGTAACTCGTCCGGGTCAGTTGGTTGTCGCTGGCGAGCGCCTCACCATCTTCGAGGCATTGAGTATGGTGGGCGACCTCACCATCTATGGACAACGTCACAATGTGACTGTCATCCGTGAGGAGAACGGGGTGCGTACCATTGGCGAAATCGACCTTTCTTCCAAGTCTGTTTTTGACTCCCCATACTACTATTTGCACCAGAACGATGTGGTTTATGTGGAGCCCAACATGCGTAAGAAGAAGAATGCCGAGCGCGATCCTATGACGATGACCTATATCTCGAGTGCCGTGTCGATTGTTTCTGTGCTCTCTTCGGTGTTCTACTACTATATCCTGTCTAGGTACTATATGGACAAGAATTAAGTCAGAAAATAAAAAGTACAACATATGGAAAATCAACAACAATTAAGAAGCACGCAAAACGCCCAAGGAGGCAATGCGAATCAGCAAGAGACTGAAAACACTATCTCCTTGCGTGATATAGTGTTTCTAGTTATCAACAACTGGTATTGGTTCGCCCTGTCGTTATTTATCTGTTTGGTGGTTGCCGGTTTGGTTTACAAGACTAAACCTAAGTCCTACGAGTATACTACCACCATTTTGGTCCGCGATGAATCGAACCAAGGAAAGTATCAGTCCCGTAACATGGATGCCATCTTCAATAGCATGGGCATGGACAATAGTTGGCATTCCTTAGAGAACGAAATATACCTCATCAAGTCCACGGCCATCACCAGAAGTGTCGTTGAAAACCTTGACTTGAACAAAGGTTGTGACCGCAATGGACTTTTCACGAAGGTTTCTTATTATAAGGACCGCCCCATCGAAATGAAGGTGTACGCTCGTCCTTATGAGGATAGTCCCAATGTGGTTCCAGAGGTGAATCTCTATGTCAACGTGACTCCTATCGACCAGAATAGTTATGAGTATTCTGTTGCCTCCATCAACGGCATGAAGATGGAGAGAGCAGGCAAAGCTCATTATACTGACCGTGTGAAAATCGACAAAGAGGGTTATGTGGAATTCTCAATTGACAAGACTGAATATTTCTCCCAACGGAATTATAGGGTCGAATACCTCATGTATCAGGTCCCTGTCATGACAAAGGCTTATCAGCTGGCAAGGGGAATCGCAGTCTCTCGTGTTGACAAAATGGCTTCTATCGTTTCAATTGTTTACACCGACAACAATGAGATGAGAGCTAAGGAGATTGTGGATGCTATCGTGGTGGCCTATAACGAAGACGGTATCAACGATAAGAAGGCCATTGCAGAAAAGACCGAACAGTTCGTATCTGAACGTATTGCACTTATTTCTGGTCAGTTGGAAGATGTTGACTCTCAAGTTGAGCAGTTAAAGCGTAGTTCGGGCCTGCCCGATTTGAATACGGCTTCAGGTGCTATTCTTCAGACGGTTACCCGTTATTCCGAAGAGGTCAATAGCTTGGAAGCCGAGTTGCAGTTGATTAAATCCATTAAGGATTATCTCAAAAACCCTGCCAATAAGGAAGAACTGATACCTGCCAATGTGGGTATATCCGATGGTGGTGTGCAAGGAATGATTGCTCAGTACAACAATCAGGTGCTTCAGTATCGCAAGCTCCTCAACAATGCGGGTCCCAATAACCCTCAGGTTCGTCATCTTGTACAGCAGATGGAGGCAGGCAGAAGCAACATCATCTCTTCTGTCGACAATCTGGTCAACTCAGTAAGTGTCCGTCTGCGTACCGCAAGATCTCAGGAGGCACGTGCTCAAGGTCAGACCTATGCTATGCCAACCCAAACCAAGGCTGTTAATGAGGTGACTCGTGAACAGAAGATTAAGGAAGAGCTGTACCTATATCTGTTGAGCAAGCGTGAGGAGAATGCCATGAATTTGGCAGTTACGATCACCAATGCCAAAGTTGTGGAGCCCGGCACCCGTTCCAATCTGGGTCCCCACCTGTCGATGCATGTCCTTGTCGGCTTGTTGGCTGGTGCTGCGCTGCCCGCACTTATCATGTTCTGCATCAATTTCTTCAATGTCAAACTCCGTTCTAAGTCTGACATCGAGAGGGCTCTCACCATTCCTATCTTAGGTGAAATTCCGCAGAAACCCGAGGCTCGCGCCAACGATGAGATTATCGTTACTGCCAATGGTACCGATGTGGTCACCGAGGCATTCCGAATATTACATTCCAACATACCATTCTTCCTCAAAGATGGTCAGAAAGTCATTCAGACGGTTTCCACCGTTCCTGGCGAGGGTAAATCTTATGTGGCTCTTAACTTAGCCCTCTCGCTGGCTTACTTGGGCAAGAGGACCATCTTGGTTGACTGCGACTTGCGTAAACGTAGCTTGTCTAAGACCATCGACCGTAACAACCGTACCGGTCTTATCCATTATATGTTGGGTAAAGAAACGGATATGTCTAAGATCATTATGCACAGCGAGACTTCACCCTGTCTTGACTACATCGTTTGCGAAAAGACTCCGCCAAATGCCACCCAGCTGTTGCTTGACGACAAGATGGATAATCTGGTGGATTTCCTCCGTCCTCAATATGACTACATTATTCTTGACTCTACGCCTGCTCAGATTGTTGCTGACTCCTCCATCATCAACCATTGTGCCGACTTGACCACCTACATCACTCGTGTGGGCTATCTCAATAAGAGCTCCTTCCCCTTCATCCAGGAACTGGCTGACAAGGGTAAGTTCAAGAACATGGCTATTATCATGACTGACGTTCCTCTGATTAAGCGTCGTTATGGTGGCTATGGCTACGGTTATGGCTACGGTTATGGCTACGGTTATGGCTATGGTTATGGCTACGGTTATGGCTATGGCTACGGCTACGGTTATGGCTATGGTTACGGCAACGATGACGATGACGACAAGAAGAAAAAGAAGGGCGAAGATTAATTGAATCATATTAATCATTTAATAATATGAAGGGAATTGTACTTGCAGGCGGGTCTGGTACCCGCCTGTACCCTATTACTAAGGGTGTTAGCAAACAGCTTCTGCCAATCTATGATAAGCCAATGGTTTATTATCCCATTTCGGCGTTGATGTTGGCAGGCATTAGAGATATTTTGATTATTTCCACACCGTATGACCTCCCCGGTTTCAAGCGTCTGTTGGGCGATGGCTCTGATTATGGTGTTCATTTTTCCTATGCCGAACAGCCTTCGCCAGATGGACTGGCTCAGGCTTTTATTATTGGTGAGGATTTCATCGGTGAGGATTCAGTTTGTTTGGTTTTGGGAGATAACATCTTCCAGGGCAACGGTTTTAGTAAGCTGTTGCGCGACTCTGTTGAGGCTGCCGAGAAGGAACAGAAGGCCACGGTCTTCGGTTACTGGGTGGCTGATCCAGAGCGTTATGGCGTGGCCGAATTCGACAAGGAGGGCAATGTGCTCTCTATAGAGGAGAAACCCCGTGAGCCTAAATCCAACTATGCAGTTGTCGGTCTCTATTTCTATCCTAATAAGGTTGTCCGGGTGGCTAAAGGTATCAAACCTTCTGCCCGTGGCGAATTGGAAATCACATCCGTCAACCAGCAGTTCTTGAATGATGGCGAGTTGAAAGTGCAAATTATGGGTCGTGGTTTTGCTTGGCTTGATACGGGTACCCATGATTCTTTGGCCGAAGCTTCTACTTTCATTGAGGTGATTGAAAAGCGTCAAGGTCTCAAGGTCGCCTGTTTGGAGAGCATCGCTTACGAGAAAGGTTGGATTACGGCTGACGATCTTCGCCGTATTGCCCAGCCAATGGCCAAAAATCAGTATGGTCAGTATCTTTTGAACCTTGTCAAGGAGAATTAATATAATTCACAACAATTTAGATTGAATGGAAGTCATAAAAACTGAAATAGAGGGGGTTGTAATCATCGAGCCACGTGTCTTCGGCGATGCCCGCGGTTATTTTTTCGAGAGTTTTAATGCGCGGGAGTTCGCCGAGAAGACGGGCATGCAGGTGAACTTCGTTCAAGACAACGAATCTATGTCTCACTATGGTGTCCTCAGAGGGCTGCATTTCCAGCAACCTCCATTTGCCCAAAGCAAGTTGGTTCGTGTGGTGAAAGGTAGGGTCCTGGACATTGCCGTCGACATTCGTGTGGGTTCTCCCACCTATGGAAAGTACGTTTCAGTAGAGCTTACCGAGGATAACCACCGTCAATTCTTCATGAGCAAGGGCTTTGCCCATGGATTCTCAGTCTTGAGCGACGAGGTGATTTTCCAGTATAAGTGTGACGAGTTCTACGCTCCTCAGAGTGAGGGCGCCATCGCATGGAATGACCCCGATTTGGCCATCGATTGGCAAATACCTGCCGATAAGGTTCTGCTTTCCGACAAAGACAAGAAGCACCCATTCCTACGCGATTTCAAATCGCCGTTTAAAATATGATGATTTACCAATAGAGTAGGGCCATTGACCCTATTCTTTATTTAAAAGAATATGAATATTCTTGTTACAGGAGCTAACGGACAGTTAGGTACACACATGCGTTTGAAGAGTTCAGACTCATGTCATCATTACTTTTTTACCGATATCGAAGAATTGGATATTACGGATCGTAGCGCCATTGAGAAATTCGTAAAAGAGAATGATATTCAGGCTATTGTCAACTGTGCGGCTTACACCAATGTTGACAAGGCTGAGTCGGATGAGGCAATGGCTGACCAAATCAACCATATTGCAGTTGGCTATATGGCTGAGGTGATGGCATCGGTAAAAGGCCTTTTGGTGCATGTCTCTACCGACTATGTTTTTGGTGGGGCACTCTACAATACCCCCATTGTGGAAGATGCTGCACCCAACCCTACGGGTGCCTACGGCCGAACGAAACTTGCCGGAGAAAAGGCTGTCTTGGCCTCAGGTTGCCGTTACATCATCCTCCGTACTGCATGGCTCTATAGCGAGTATGGCAAGAACTTCTGCAAAACCATGCTTAACCTCACGGAGAGCAAGCCCATGCTTACCGTTGTTTTCGACCAGGTGGGCACACCCACCTATGCCGGCGATTTGGCTGTGGCCATTTCCACGATACTTGAGAAAGGATTGGATCGGGGGAACGAAGGTATCTATCATTTCACCAATGAGGGAGTTTGCAGTTGGTTCGATTTCACCAAGGAGATTGCACGCCAGGCGGGTCATACCCAATGTGACATCCAGCCATGCCACAGCAATGAATACCCCACGCCTGTGGTCCGTCCCAGTTTCTCAGTTCTTGATAAAACCAAATTCAAGAAAACCTTTCATCTGTCTATCCCTTATTGGGTTGACAGCCTTTCTGTGTGTTTGAATAATTTGTTAAGTAAATAATTAGTTCACAATATGTCAGCTCCATTTGTCCATGAAAGCAGCTATGTTGATGACGATGTCATCATCGGCGAAGATACCAAGATTTGGCATTTCTGCCACATCCAGCGTGGCGCACATATCGGTCAGCGTTGCTCTTTTGGCCAGAATGTTAACGTAGGCAACAACGTAAAAATCGGCAATGGCGTTCGCATCCAAAACAACGTGTCGGTGTATGAAGGCGTTGAGATTGAGGATAATGTCTTCTGTGGCCCCAGTTGCGTTTTCACTAATGTGACCACACCTCGTGCACATTTTCCCTGTCATGGTGTGTATGCCAAAACCCTGATTAAGGAGGGTGCTTCCTTAGGTGCCAACTCTACTGTGGTATGTGGCCATACTGTAGGACGTTCAGCACTTATTGCCGCAGGTGCCGTGGTTACCAAAAATGTGCCCGACTATGCCTTGATGGCAGGTGTGCCGGCTCGTCGCATCGGGTGGGTCTGCGAATGTGGCAAGCGCCTCAACGATTCGCTCCAATGTTCCTGTGGCCGTCATTATCATCTGCTGCCCGATGGTAACTTGGCTCAAGATTGATTGTTCTGAAAAACCATATATTTACGATACCGTGAAAAAGAGATATTTACTATTATTAATCCTATTTATTGCTACCGTTTGTAGTAGCCAAGCACGACCCAAACCTTCCTGGATGACCGAGCTTCCATTGCCAGGAAACAACACCTATATCTATGTCAAAGAGGCTGGTCAGGATAAAACCCCATCGGGCTCTTTGAATAAGGCGTTGATTCATGTGTTTGAAACCACATCCAAACGTATCGGTAGGGCTTTCGACTCAGAAGAGGCCTTTGCCCAATTGCAAAAAGGGGTCAAGTACGAAGATATCGTCTTGCAATATAGCGTTCCCGTCAACCTGGTCGACCATTATACCACCAAGGAAAAGGACGGTACTTTCTGGACATATGTCTTATGCCAGGTAAGCGCCAGCAAAGATGTTCCACCCATCTGGGATCGTGGCAAGAACATCGATATGAACTACAATTGGACTTGCCTGTTCCGTTCCATCGTTCCGGGTGTTGGTCAGATGAGCAAGGGCTATGTTGGCGAAGGTGTTTTTACCTTGGTAGGCGAGACCCTGCTGGTGGGTGGTGCAGTTGGCTGCTATTTCTTGGCCGAAAAGCAATTCGAGCAGATGCAGTCGGCCGTGTATGGCGACCAAACCTACAATTCCGCCCGCACCAACTACAACACCCTCAAGAGCACCCAGTCTTTCCTTTGGGGTGCTGCCGGAGCTTTGTATATCCTTAATTTTGTCAGAGCCTTCACGCTCGACCCCAAGAGCACTTCCAATTTGGCCGTAGTTCCTTCTGTCATGAGCACCCCTTACACTACTGCTCCCACTTTGGGGCTCACTTTGAAATTCTAACAACGCTCCACCTGTAGCCACGTTTCTATTTATGAAAAAGAAAATAGCTTTATTACTTTTGATTGGCACCATCTTCTTCTCCTCCTGTATCAAGGATTTAGAGCAAAGAGGCGTGTATGAAACTACCCGTTGTTATGGTGTTATTTTAGATAGTCGAACCGAACAGCCTATGGCCAATGTCCGCATCGTCACCACCAACCATTCCAAAGTTGACGAGACGGTCTATTCCAAGGAGGATGGTACTTTCGAAATACCAGTTCATGTAGAGAAACTTGTTTCCGACTATTACATTTATTTTGAAGCTGATACGCTGTTTCAAAGTTTTGAAATCAAGGTCAACGACCTCGACTTAGGCAAGGAGTCCTACGACTTGGGCAAGATTTACTTCTTAGGAGCTGTCGTGCCTTCTGTTCATACGGTTGTGCCAGATAATATTACTACCACCTCAGCCCACCTTGTGGGTGTCATCAACGATTTTGGTTACTCCGAAATCACCGAGCGTGGTTTTGTCTATGGCACAATGCAGTATCCTACCCTTAACAATACCGTGGTGAGCGTAGCCGCTGTGGGTGACACCTTTGCGGCCGACCTCCCACTCACACCCCATACAACTTATTATTTCAGAGCCTATGCTGTCAACAGCATGGGGGTCGGCTATGGCAATCAGGTTGCTGTCACAACGCTCAGCGGCCTCCCTGTCGTCACCACCGACAATGTTTTCGATGTTACCGCTAATTCGGCTCTCGGTGGTGGACGTGTTGTTAGTGATGGTGGATTTCCCATCACCGCTCGTGGTGTCTGCTGGAGTGTCCAGAACAATCCGACGATTGCCAATCGCCACACGATCGAAATGGGTGACACAGGCAGCTTCCAGAGCGAAATGCATAATCTCCTTCCGGGCACGGTCTATTTTGTTCGGGCCTATGCCCAGAATGAGGCGGGTGTCTCCTATGGTCCTGCTCAGACGTTCAATACGTTGAATGGGTTGCCATTTGTGACTACCGCCGAGGTGAGCGCGATTACTGCCACTTCCGCCTTGGCCGGTGGCACCGTCGTTGCTGATAGTGGCTACCCCATTTTGCGTCGAGGCATCTGCTTTGGCACCGAACCCATGCCCACAATCGAAGGCCGCCATACCACCGATGGTGTGGGACTTGGCGATTATGTCAGTCAAATGACCAACCTTACTTCCGGCACCACCTATTATTATCGTGCTTATGCCGTGAATGGTGTCGGCACAGTTTATGGTGCTGAATATACTTTTGTGACAGAGTGATTAATATGTATAGTTATATTGCAAGGAGGATAATCATGTGCAAAAATAAACCGATGGTCAAAGCGCTTCTCTTGCTTTTCCTATCGATGACTTCCATATACACCGCCCGAGCCTATGACTTTTCGGCTTCTGCCAGTTCGGGACAGGTGTTGTATTACAATATTTTGTCAGATAGTACGGTCGCAGTCACCTATCCCAATCATGTCTTGAGCTCCTATTATAGTGGTTTTCAAAAACCAACGGGCAGTCTCGCCATTCCTGCTTCCGTCTCCTATGGTGGCACAACCTATCAGGTGGTTTCAGTTGGCGACAATGCTTTCAATTCTTGTGCAGGGCTCACGGTTGTCACCATCCCCAATACGGTCACTACCATTGGCTCTTCTGCCTGCAGTCAATGTACCGGTTTGACATCGTTGACAATTGGCAACGCTGTCACTTCCATTGGCGATAATGCATTTATGGGTTGCACATCGTTGGCCTCTTTGAATATTCCCAATTCCGTCACAATGATTGGAGTGGGCTCTTTTCAAGGTTGCAGTAGCCTGCAAACCATTACTTTAGGCTCGTCTGTCTCGACTATTGGCAATGTCGCTTTCGAAGGATGTAGTTCCGTCACTTCGCTCAGCATCCCCAATTCAGTTACCCTTATCGGCAACTGGGCTTTTTGCAATTTAACCAGTCTCGATTCCCTCTATATCGGTTCTTCCGTCACCTATTTCCTGCAAAATACCTTTGCCGGAACCGACAATGTGCGTTATCTGCACTATAATGCCAAAAATGCCAACGTCTCTTACTTTACCATTCTGGGTTATCAGTCAGCATTGCCAGTCGGTAGCATTACCCAACTGGTGGTGGGCGACAGCGTCCAATCCATCCAGCAATACGCTTTTTCGGGAGCCATCCACTTAGATTCTGTTACTCTGGGTTTCAGCCTCACTTCTGTCAGCAGTAGCGCCTTTCATGATTGTGCAAACGTTCATTACCTGAATTACAATGCTGGCCGTTTTACCGATAACACGTTCCCTTCAGCAGCCCTCAACGTTTTCTCCCGCTTGACGCAAGTAGTGGTTGGGGATAGTGTTTTACGCATTCCCGCTCGTGCCTTTATCCAGAAAGACAGTTTATATGCTGTCACCATGGCCAACTCGGTCAATGCAATTGGCGATTCTTGTTTTTATGGCTGCGGTACGTTGTCTACGGTTCAGCTCTCCAATACGTTGTCTTCCATTGGTGCTTCGGCTTTCCAGGGGTGCTCCAACCTCTCAGGAACCCTCACTTTGCCCAATACCATGGTGTCCATTGGCAGCAATGCATTCCGCGGCTGCACCTCACTAAGTGGCACCCTCAACATTCCCTCTTCGGTCACCACTATTGGTCAGGCGGCTTTCTATGGCTGTACCTATCTTGTCGCACTCAACACCTTCAACGCGCAAGCCGCTATTCCGGCCGATGCTTTCTACAATTGCGAGCGACTCTATCAGGTCAATCTGGGTGACCACACGCCCTCCATTGGTCCTAACGCCTTCCGCAATTGTCTCCGTCTGGCTAATGTCTCCTTGGGGACCTCTCTGACCACGATTGGCCAGCGTGCTTTCCAGGGATGCGTCCGCTTGACGACCCCCACTTTCCCCAATAGCCTAACCACCCTGGGCGATAGTGCTTTCTACGGTTGTTCTTTGCTGGGTGGACATCTCACCTTCCCCTCTGCGGTAACTTCAATTGGCAACCATTCTTTTGCCAACACAGCCGCCATTACCGCCATCACGGTCAAGGCTGTCCCCCCCCCCACCATCTATGCCAACACTTTTGCATCAGCCCCCTCTACCATCCCTGTTTTTGTTCCTTGTGGCTCCTTGCTTAGTTATTATGTTTCCAGCCATTGGGACGACTTTGTCAATCTTGCCGAGGCAGCTCCTTTCGATCTGAATGTATCTGCCAACGATACACTCATGGGCAATGTCACCATCCTCCAGCAGCCCACCTGTAGCAACCATACTGCTCGAATTCAGGCATCTGCCAACACCGGCTATCATTTCATCCGTTGGAACGACGGCAATACCGCCAATCCTCGCCAAATAACCTTATCCTCCGACACCTCTTTCATGGCAGTCTTTGTCTCCGACTATTCTTATGTCACGGTCCTGAGCAACGACACCGCGGCAGGCTCCGTCACGGGTTCCGGCCTCTATAGTTACAACGATTCGGTTATCCTCACCGCCACGGCCAATGCTGGTTACCATTTCCAGTATTGGAACGATGGCAACACCGCCAACCCCCGACTGCTTTTTGCCTCTCAGGATACCACCTTTACTGCCATATTCCTCTCCAACAATTCCACCATCACGGTAATAAACAATAATCCCACCATGGGTTCTGTAAGTGGTGGCGGCACCTATTACTATCAAAATCAAGCCGTCATCACGGCCACTCCATTCTACGGCTACCATTTCACCGCTTGGCATGACGGCATCACCGCCAATCCGCGCACCGTATTGGTTTCTCAAGACTCCACTTTTAGTGCCAATTTTGCTGTCAATATCTACAATATCTCTGTCGCAAGCAACAATAATACAATGGGAGGTGTGCTTGGCAACGGCAGCTACAACTACCTCTCATCTGCCACCGTTTCGGCTACGGCCAATTTTGGCTACCACTTTGTCCAATGGACCGATGGTGTGACCGACAATCCCCGCACCTTCGTTGTCTTAAGCGACTCTTCCTTTGTGGCTCAGTTCGCTCCCAACAACTACTCAGTTGCCGTTTCTGCCAACGATACCGCCATGGGTACTGTCTATGGCAATGGTGTTTACAGCTACAATAGCATCGCCTCTATTTCTGCCGTACCTTCCTTCGGTTATCATTTTGTGCAATGGAACGATGGCGACACCAGCAATCCTCGTCTCGTCACCGTCTTGGGCAACGCCTCTTATACCGCGCAGTTTGCCATCAACAGCTATGCCGTTTCCGTCACGAGTGCCAATCCGCTCATGGGCACCGCCTCCGGCGGAGGCTCTTTCGTCCATGGTGCCAACACCTACATCACCGCCACAGCTTCCTATGGCTACCACTTCACCCAGTGGAACGATGGCAATACCGATAACCCGCGTCTGATTTCAGTTACCCAAAACGCCAGTTATGTGGCCCAGTTTGCCATCAACAGCTATTCGGTCTCGGTTTCATCCAATAACAACGCATTGGGCAGCGTGACGGGTGGGGGCATTTATGTCTACAACTCACAGGCAAACCTTACGGCCACTCCGTTGCATGGCTTCTATTTTGCCCAATGGAGCGACGGCAATACCGATAATCCGCGCATCCTAACGGTCACCAGCGATGTCAATCTTATCGCCCAGTTCGATTCTATCAATTACACCCTCTATACCTCCAGTACCAATTACGCTGCTGGCAATGTTGTCGGTGGTGGCTCTTATGCTTATCTCAGCCAGGTCACCATCACGGCCATGCCTATGCCCCACTATCATTTCGTCCAATGGACCGACAGCATTACCACCAATCCCCGTCTCGTAACCCTAACCAGCGACACCCTTTTTACCGCTCAATTTGCGCTCGACACACACGCTGTCCTTGCCCTTTCTGCCGATAGTGTCATGGGACAAGTCTTTGGCTCTGGCACCTGGGCATACGGTACGGCAACCTACCTGACCGCGCTGCCCAATTATGGCTATCATTTCACCCAGTGGAGTGATGGTAATCTCCAGAATCCACGCCGTGTGATTGTGTCATCCGACACGGTCTTCTCTGCCCTGTTCGATTATAATGTCTACACGCTCTCCGTTCCTTCCAACGATACCTCCTTGGGTGTGACCTCCGGAGCAGGCTCCTACAACTACCTCTCTTCGGTCACCATCGAGGCAATTCCTGTCGGCAACAGCCGTTTCTTGGGTTGGAGCGATGGGGTGCTCGACAATCCCCGCACCATTGTGATTACTTGCGACACCATGTTGGCTGCCCATTTTGCCTCTAATTATTGCATCATTTCTTGTCTGTCCAATGATACGAATCTGGGTGTGGTGAATGGTGCTGGTATTTATGACTACCTCTCGCAGGCTCTCCTCGAGGCTGTTCCTGACAGCCATTGCCATTTTGTTGCCTGGAGCGATGGCGTGACTACCAATCCTCGTCTTGTCACCGTGTTGTACGATAGTACCTTCACGGCGCTCTTTGAGTCAGATGGAAAGTACTACATAACTGTAAACAGCAACGATGATTCTCTAGGTTCCGTCTCTGGCCAAGGCTATTATTTCTATGGCGACCAAGCCACCCTTCAAGCCATTCCTGCCGAGAGGGCGCACTTCTTATATTGGTCCGATGGCTCCACTCAGAATCCCCGAACGGTTCAGGTCCTCTCCGACTTCGAATATACCGCCATCTTTGCACCCGAAACATATCAGGTTTCCCTCACCGCCAACTACCCCGCTATCGGAGCCCTTTATGGAGCCGGTGAGTACTCCTATGGCGAAGAGGTTGTCATTACCGCGGTGGCTTTCCCTGGTGCCGAATTCTTGGGTTGGAGCGACAGCATTACCGACAATCCCCGCACGATTGTTGTCACCAGCGACACGCTCTTCTATGCCCTTTTCCGCGATTTGGTGGGCATAGACGATGTGCAGGGTGAATCTTGCGTCATCACCACCGGCAACAAAACAATTCATGTTCAAGGTGCTGCCAACCGTGCTGTAACGGTCTTCGACCTCATAGGTCGCCCCGTCGCCTTTGAGGCTCAAGCGGGCGAGTCAATCTCCTTCCCCGTCTCTTCGGCCGGTGTCTATCTTGTCCAGATAGAGGGCCTTAAAGCCAGGAAAGTAGTCGTGCGATAGCAAGGCTTTCCTCTATTTGGGATTGTTTTCGCTACTTTAGCGGAAACTCGGCTTTCAGGGTGACGATTCGCTCGTCGGGCATGCGTACTTTCACATGTTCTATGTAGATGGTTTCGTCCCGGCGCGCTTTGGCGAGCATGTCACGTACTTCCTGCGTTATCTTGCCCCCATTCACCACAACGGGTAGTTGAAAGGATTCCGAGCGGTTGAACTCATAGCTCAGCACTTCCGGTGCCTCCAATGGGAAATTGAAGTCTTCCAGCTCGGCTTTCACCTGTATGTAGCCCTTGTTCAGCAAATCGTCCAGCGACACGGTGTCTCCCGCTCGCACATAGCCAAGATACAGGATAGGGTCGGGGAGGGTGATCACCCTCAATCTTACAATCCCTCGTGTCTTGGTCAGGTTGGCTTCTAGCCGTTCGTCCACATGCACATCGATTGTCCCTGTCGAGTCTTTGGGGCGGATGATAAAGTCGTTGATGTTGCTCCCATCGGGGTCGCGGTGGATGAAAGCCTTCTCTTCGCCTATATACACCACCAAATCTCTGGGCATCAACCCTGGCACCGATACCGACATAGGATTATCAATGTTGTAGTAAACATAATCCAGTCGCGTCAACGCCACCACCGCTCGGTCATACTGCCCTCGAGCTGGAGTCAGCAAGGCCATAAATACCAGTATGGGCACAATAAAAGCCCCTTTCTTCATCTTATAACTCGTATTATTTCTCATGTCAAGTCCTCTTTTTCTGTTTGCAAAAGTACAATTTTTATCTAAATTCATTACCTTTTTTCATCCTACCGTCAGCTTACAGGGTTCATTCACCCATTCTATTTGCAAAAAATTCCAGTATTTGACAAGCTAATCAGTTTAACCTATATGTAGCAACATCTCGTAGAAACCCCGGTTCACCTGCATAACCCTATGTTAACAGAATGGCCTACGCATAGTATTGTATATGCCCCTCAATACTGCCGTTATGATAATGATATATAAGCGCAAGAACGACTTGGGCTTTGCAGAAGCCAAATTCCTGTTCAGGAAATGGTTGATTATATTATGGCTCTGGGCATCCACCTGTCTGGTGGCGACACGCCCAGGTAAGCTTACCGATATAAAATACTAAGTCCTTATAAATCACAAACTTGAAAACCTTTCGACCGCTCTGGATTGCAAATCTTTATAATATTTTGCGTCAGATTACAAATCTGCCGCAACTGAGAAATAGCATATTATGCATAAACACAATGTTGCTTTTCTAATGACCATCATTAGAATAATCGTAATGCAGCTCGTTGATTATCTGCCATTTGCAGCGTTTATAATGCATTTTCACTCTTCTAATGACCGATTTGGGTTAAACAATAAACTTGAACAAAAAAACTGACTTTCAACTCTCAACAACTCTAAACTCTCAACGTTCAACTTTCAACTAAATAGTCAGTACCGCTACTCTTGGGTAGAATTGAAAAAAATTGTGTTAATCATTTTGATTTTTCGTCATTTCTTTGTACATTTGCAATTCTAATGGTAGTGACGAAAAACAATCATAATGTATATTAATACACTCATAGTCAAGTTTAAAAATCAGATAGCTCAATGGGAAATCCCCCTCTTCCGGGGTGCCATCATCGAGGCGGCAAGCGACTGCAACTGTCAGTTGTTCCACAACCACCAAGGGGATGGATTCCGGTACAGATACCCATTGATCCAGTACAAATGCATCAAGGGGCAGGCCACAATTGTCTGTGTTGGAGAAGGGGTTGAAGAGATTGGAGCTTTTTTCCGCAACAGCGACTTTATGTTTAAGTTAGGCGATAAGCCCGCCACCCAATTCGAGATAGAATCCATCATTCCCCATCGCACATTGGTACAAGTATGGAATGAGTCATTTGCCTACTATCTACGCAACTGGTTACCCCTGAATCCGGAAAACCATCAAAAATACATGGAAATGGAAGGATTGGTTGAGCGCACCCAGATGCTCGAGAAGGTACTCATCGGCAACATCCTCTCGGCCTGCAAGGGTCTGGGGGTAACGATTGAAAACGAAATCCAATGCAAGATCCTCCACACCGGTGAACCCCGAGTCACCCGATTCAAGGGCATCCCCTACATGACTCTCGACGGTGAGTTCAAAAGCAACATCACCCTCCCCAACTACATCGGCTTAGGCAAAGGTGCCAGCATGGCACATGGAATCATCATCCAAAGGACTCAAGGTAATACAGGTGAAAAGTAACATGCCATAAAGCCCTCATGAACATTATTACGAAACAACGACAGAAACAATCATCACCATGCCAGCCACAAAAGATGCCTTAAAACGATACAAGATACTCGACCAGATGCTTTCCGATAAGAGCGTCCAATATACGTACGATACTTTACTTAATGGTTTAAATCAACGTCTTGAAGAAGAAGGCTCTTTAGGTATCTCGTCACGTACGCTCAAGTACGACCTCGACTTCATCGAAACCGAATTTTGCAATAGCGTCACACTCCTCCGCACCCCCATCGCGGCCCATAGTAGCAAATCCGACTCTGACAAATACACGATGAAATGGATTCACTACGAAGACCCCCATTCTTCCATTTTCACCGTTCCCATGACCGAAGACGAGAAATACATCTTAACTCAATCGCTCTCCTTGTTGGGCCATTTTGAAGGCATTCCCAATCTCAAAGGCCTTGAGCGTCTTCGCAGTCAGATAAAGGAGTTACCCCAAGACGAGAACCCTATTGTCGTTATGGAGAGCAGCTGCATAGAGAACACCCAATACTTTGGCGAATTGTTTTCAGCCATTACCAAACAACGCCCCATTGAATTACATCACCACACGTTCCAAGAACCCGATGTACCCATCATCAGTATTGTCCACCCTTACCAGTTGCGCGAATACAACAATCGATGGTTCTTAATGGGATGTGTTGAAGAAAATGGAAAAGTCGCCCAAGTCCCATGGCCTTTCCGGCTTGACTCTATCGACCAAGTTATCATTCTTACACAACATCCCTACCGAAAATATTCGGGGTTACTTTTTGAATTTTTCGAAGAAATAATAGGAGTCACCAATTATCAAGATAAGCCATGCCAAACAATACTATTCTGGGTCAGCGATAACTCCAAGGGCTATGTTACCACCAAGTCCATACACTCTTCCTTCAAGCTCATCAAATCCGATGAACAATACCGTGAGAAATACCCCCAACTGGAGGGTGGAATCTTTTGCACGATTGATTGCAAAGTAAACTACGAGCTCATCCGCGAACTCTCATCCTTCGGCAACGACCTTGTAGTGCTCGAGCCCAAGGATATACAAGAAATGATAATCAACCGAGCTCAATCCATTTGCGACATTTACCAGAGGATAACTCAACAACAATAACCACCAACAAAAGGTACCCTCATTGAGAATTCTGTCAAATCCTTAAATAAAAAAGATTAAAATCTAATTATATCAATAAACACCCAATATATGGAAGGTAAAAAATACTTATATGGAGCAGCTGTCCAAGGCATCCAGAGCTTCATTTTCCAAACCAACAAACTGCGTGAGATTGTAGGGGCCAGCGAGTTGGTAGAAGAAATATGCACGCTGGAGTTTGCCAAGATGCTAACTGGGGATAACAAACTTAGCTTCGAAGATGCAGACAATCTCTTATGCAACGACCCCTGTGCAATCCGTCATGCTGCCGGAACCGTTAATTACATTTTCAACGACGAAGAGGCCTGTCGTAAGGTCGTCCGCTACTTTCCCAAGCGCATCTCCGAGTTTGCCCCAGGCATCACCATCAGCCAGGCTGTCTTATTATTAGACGAAAACAAACCCTTGAGCGATGCGTCTGAAACGTTAGCTGAACTTCTCTTGTCTCAGCGCAACAAACCCATGGTTAGTCTGAGCCATGGTCTTATCGGTCTCCAACGCAGTCGTCGCACCAATATGCCTGTTGTGCATAAAGAAGGAGAAGATTATCTGGACGAGGCCACCGTGGCCAAACTCAACTATCTGGTCGAGCGGAGTGGCCGCAAGATAACCTATATTCCGCGCCAAACCACCTACAGGTTGTGTCAAAAGGCCTTCGGCAACATTCCTATTAAAAACAAGGAAGTAGCCTACAACATCGAAAACATGATCGACAAAAACAAATGGATAGCCGTCATTCATATCGATGGTAATGGCATGGGACAGGTTGTTCGTAAAGTGGGCACAAACCCTGAACAATTTAAGCTTTTCTCTGAAAATCTAAATAAGGCAACTGTCCAATCTGCCAACATGGCGTTTAATGCTGTCCGTGGTCAATTTGGCGATTCCAAGGCCATCCCCATCCGTCCTGTCGTGCTGGGTGGCGACGACCACACCCTCATCTGCCGTGGCGACCTTGCCATCGATTATGTGAAAAATTTCATGCAGGCATTTGAGCAGCAAACACGTAAGTACCTTGCCAATATCCTAAATAATAAAGATTACAAGGTTTTCACCAAAGGTAATAAGACCGATTGCCTAACCGCATGTGCTGGCATTGCATTCGTCAAGTCCGCCTACCCTTTCTATTATGCCTATGACCTTGCCGAACAACTTTGTGAAGCCGCCAAGAAAGATGCCAAAAACAGCCCCGCAATCAAAGCCGGAGAGCAGCTGGCCGACTCCTGTATGATGTTCCACAAAGTACAGGATTCTTTCAATGAGAATTATACCGATGTTGTCAAACGCGAGTTGATGCCCGACTCCCACACTTCTTTTAAATATGGTCCCTACTATCTTGAAGAACACGGCAACAACTGGACCATCGACAACCTTCTCCTAAAAGTGGACATGCTAAATGCTGATGAGGGCAATCGCATCAAATCTTCGCTACGTCGTTGGATGTCAACGCTATTCGAGGACAGCGGAAAGGCCAAACAAATGCTCAGCCGCATCATCAACTTAGAAAAGAGCCGAAGCAGCATTATCAAAAGCATGACCCAAGGTCGCCAGCTCGAAAAAGATGTCATAGCCTATCCCACCTATGATATGTTGGCTCTCCATACTATCAATAGTCAAATTACCAGAAACACAGATAAAAATGAAAATTAGTTATAAAATAAAGTTCTATTCCGACTGGCATTGTGGTTCTGGCCTTGCGGCTGGAGCCGATGTCGACATGTTGGTAATCAAAACCCCTGATAAGTTGCCCTTCCTTCCTGGCAAAACCGTCAAAGGCTTGATTCGTGAGGCCTACACCTGGGTTGCCTCCTCCGCTGAGGATGTCACCCTCCGATTGTTTGGCCCCGACACCCCCGCAACCGACAAAGCCCCTGCTGAAGCTTTCTTCACCGATGCCGAACTACCCCAAGAAGAGCAGAACGCTCTCGTTGCCACTCGCTCTCAGCAATACCTTTACCGCAAAATATCCAGTACAGCTATTGATGAAAAAGGTGTAGCCAAACATCAAAGCCTTCGCAAAATCGAGGTTGCCATCCCATGTACGTTGCAAGGCTGTATCTATCATGTGCCCGATGAGGCTGCGAACAATGTAATTGATGCTATGAAATATATCAAAAGACTCGGAACAGGCCGCAGCCGTGGACTTGGCCGTTGCCAGTTTATCGACATACAGAAAGGGGGTGACGAATGAAAGCGCTTAAAATGAGATGTCAGCTGCTAACCGATGTCATTCTCAACCAAAAAGCAGCCTCTGAGGGACCTAATCAAACGCTTGACTTCATCCCTGGCAGCAACTTCTTGGGAATCGTTGCACAGCATTACCAGGAATTAAAAGCTGATTCCTTGCTCCTCTTCCATAGTGGACATGTGCGTTTCGGCGATGCCCACCCTTCCTCCGGTCAATTCCGTGGCCTCAAAGTGCCGGCATCCATGTTCTACCCCAAATTGGAGACCCCTGCCGACAAATGCTACATCCACCATTGGATTAGTCCTGTCGAGAAGCAACGCCTCCGCGACACTCAATTAAAACAATGCCGCTCAGGCTACTACAGCTTCAATCAATCTGTAGCAAAAAAGATTGATACAAATGTCAATTTTGCCATCAAATCTGCCCGCGACTACGAGACACAATCCTCTGCTAACAGTCAACTCTTTGGCTATCAATCTCTCCAGAAAGGCCTTACTCTTTACTTTACCGTCGAAGTCGATGTCAACTGCGAAAGGTTATCCAGCATCATCCAAAATTATCTCACGGGCATCCACCGCATTGGGCGTTCTCGCTCGGCTCAATACGGATTGGTGGACATCCAGCCCTATGAATTTGACGAAGTCACAAGTGGCCCTTCTAAGGATAATCTTATTTCAGTATATGCCGACAGTCGGCTTATCTTCCTTGACGATTCAACAGGAGAAGCCACCTACCGTCCTACCGTCACCCAACTGCTAAAAGACCCCAACGTCGATGGGAAAATACGTTGGGATCTCTCGCAAATACGCACCTTCCGCTACTCCCCATGGAACTACGCCCGGGGGTGCTTCGACACCGAACGCACCGGCATCGAAAGTGGCAGCGTCTTTGTAATAGAAGCCAAAGCGAATTGGACCCACGATTCACAGTATATCGGCAACTACAACAATGAGGGGTTTGGTCGAGTCATCTACAACCCCGACTTCCTCCATGCCGACGATAATGGCGTTGCCCAATACCTGCTACAATCGTCTTCCCCTGATGGAGAGCATAAGGCAACACTCCACGATTACCTTTCCGACAATCCCCAGCTCAAGTCCTCCGAGTTGTTGCAATACGTCCAAGACCGTATTCAAGAAGAAAACGATTCTCAAGAAATCTACAGCATGGTCAACGACTGGATTGAACAGCACAGAAACCAGTTCATCAGCACCGAATCATTTTCTTCTCAATGGAGTACCATTAGGTCAAAAGCCATGGATTGTTATACACACCAAGAAATGATGGACAAGATAGTCAATAATAATGATTCCTACCTCAACCATGGTGTCGCCAAAGATAAGTGGTCTAAGCGCAAACGCCGTGATGATCTTGAGAAATTCATTGTTGATCTTGGCCCCAAAGGCGATATTTTTGCACGTCGTGCACTTATCAATCTTTCTTCCGAAATGGCCAAAATTTGCAGAAAGGAGAAACAATCATGAGTACACTCAACCAATTCAGATATTTAGCCCAAGTCGTCATCGAGCTGACCTCGCCTCTCGCCATCGGTTCCGGCGAAAAACTTTTCGAGACCGATGCCGCCGTGGCTGTCGATTCCAACTATTTGCCTTACATTCCAGGCACAGCCATTGCAGGTGTGGTTCGCAGCTTGATGGATCCCACACAAAAGGACGTGTTCTTTGGTCAAGCAGGTGATAATCCCATAGGCTCCTCTATCCTCTTTACCGAGGCCAAAATCATCAATTCACAAGGTCGTGTCATGGACGGCATCGTGCCTTACTCAGACATAGCCAACGACCCCATTTTGCAATTCTACAGCGACCTTCCCATCCGCCAGCATGTCCGCATCAACCATCGTGGCGTTTCCGATGAGGACAACTATGGTAAATTCGACGAGCAAATAGTTTATGCCGGCACTCGTTTCTGCTTTGAATTGGAAATGATTAGCAACACCCGCGACGACCATCGTTTCCAGCAGGTCCTTGACACCATCTGTCATGGCGAGTTCCGTCTGGGAGGTGGCACACGCAATGGGTTCGGCAATGTCAAAGTTGTTGACCTCCAGCAGCGAGTGATTGACATAGACAATCCAACCGAACGCAATAAATACCTCAACAAGAGTGCCATGCTCGGTAGCGATTTTTGGTCAAAGGAGTATCATCCTGCTACCCCAAATTCCTCCAACAGCTGGGATGAGTATCTCTTAGAGTTAAAGGCAGACGACTTCTTCTTTTTTGGTAGCGGATTGGGTGACGACGAGGTCGACATGGCTCCTGTCACCGAGTATATCGTAGTTTGGGATGGCAATAAAGCCGACTGGAAAGAGTGCTACCTGCTTCCCGCTTCATCCATCAAGGGTGCCATCTCTCATCGTGTCTGCTATCATTGGAACAAACAAAAAGGCTACACCGTGGGGCATCCTTATGCCACAACTGGCGAGGATAACCCTGCCGTGTCAACCCTTTTTGGCTTTATTGGAAAATCTCAAGAAAAACAAGAACGCGGCCACGTCATCTTGTCCGATGTCTTTATTGAGAAAACCGCTCTTAATTCCTACGTCAACAGCCACCTTGCTGTCGACCGTTTCACCGGTGGTGCCCTCGAGGGTGCCCTCTTTTTCGAAAAGAATGTCTATGCCCACGACTACCCCATCCAGCTCACCATTCTTGTCGACAAGAAAGTATTCAATAATACTGATAGCAAAAGTGCTATTATACAAAAAGCCTTAGAAGAAACCCTCAAAGACATCTGCCGGGGCCTGCTGCCCCTTGGTGGTGGTGTCAATCGGGGCAATGGGGTCTTCTCTGGTAAATTGACAAAAAACAAGGAGGTAATCTATGAATAAGAAGATTGATAAATGCAAATGCCAAGGCTATCTCTGGCTCAGCGACCAGAAGAAGCCTTCGATTATACATAATGACAAGCAAATAGAAATCAAGTTTTCCGACGGAGTTGCCACCGTCCAGTATGAAGGTTTCTCACTCCAGCCCGGGCAGTTTATTGCCGAAGGGCTCCTCTACGACTCAGACAACCTCATGTCCTACAGCATCAAATTTGTCGATGGCAACTATATCGTCACCGACACCAAGGTCGATTCGCTCGACTACAACCGCGAGAACGTCCGCATCGTCAACTACCGCGGCAACCAGATGCCCTATTACCTCCAGTTCCTTCAGTATTGGAAGCCTGAGCCCGATTGCTTTTGCGAAGAGATGGAAACCCTTGTGCCTGAGAAACTGGTTTTTGTTGGATTTATTAACGATAAGGAGGACTAAATATGCCTATTACTGCACCATATAATTTCGTTCCTTTATACAAAAAGGCCTACACCGTCGATTGGGGCGACCAGATTTCCATGGACATACCCTTTGCCGATGGTGAGGATGGTACCATTACG
The DNA here is from genome assembly GCA_016280915.1 of Bacteroidales bacterium. Classification (GTDB taxonomy): domain Bacteria; phylum Bacteroidota; class Bacteroidia; order Bacteroidales; family P3; genus Colimorpha. The sequence goes on along the minus strand of JAEEHQ010000094.1, from coordinate 11,054 downwards.
CTCAAGATTACCAATCATTCACCCTTATTCATCGGCAACAAGAAAGAGGGAGACGACAGCGAAATCCCGCTGTCACGCCACATCGATATGCCCGATGGGAGCAAACGTTACTACATCCCCGGCACCACCCTCAAGGGGTGTTTCCGCAGCGTCATGGAAATCCTCTCGTTTGCACAATTGGAGCAATATAATGACGACTACTTTGGATTTAGAGATTTCAATACAAAGGTAAGCAAAGAATATCCCAACAAGATAAAGAATGCGAAGCGTTGTGGATGGCTCTTTAAGAAGGAAGACAGCAATAAAACATCCTATTTCATCAGACCTTGCATTTCCAATATACAACCAATCAAGGTCAATGGTAGAGGTAATGTATTCTTTAATGAACACTTCCCCAATTTCCTCAACGAAGAAAGCCCTGATAGCGCCGAGAAAAAACAAAAAAGCCTTGCTTTCAATGAAGGTGGAGAACTCTATCCCATCATAACCGTTGAAAGCGATACGCTTCATTACAAAATGGCCGGTCAAGTAAAGACCGTTCCAAGAGGCAATTACCGTGTGGTGTGCACAGGCTACATGGAAGGCAAAGGAGTAGAATACCTTTTCTCCGAGAACCAGGAAAAACCCATTGAGGTTTCTCCCGAAGTGTTCAAGAAATTTGATACCGTCCACAAGAACACCCCATATTATGGTGGAAAGAATGGTAAGGGTGGCTTTTTAAAGAATCGGCTTGATGCAGGTGACCCTATCCCCGTTTTCTTCGAAGAGGACGAACGTACCCACCAAGTTCTCACCATGGGCATTACAGCCAAGTATCGCTATCCTTATCAATTCTCCGTCAAAGACATGGTTGAGCATGCCCAAGCCAAGTTGGCCGAAGGCTACATCGACCTTCCACATGCCATCTTCGGCCACATCGGCGATGGCAATTCCTTGCGTGGACGTGTTCTCTTTGGCAATGCCTTTGCCGACAACACCAACATTCAGCCCATGCAAACCGTCAGCGGTGTCTTGGGACAGCCCCGTGCCTCCTATTATCCTCTCTACCTGCAGCAAAACCAAAATGAGCTGCAACGCTATTCCTCAGAGTTCGCCACCATAGCCGGCCGCAAGCGATACCGCATCACAAGAGGACTTACGACCATTCCACTACAACAAGGCAATGGCAACGAAAACATCATGTCGAAATTCACGCCCCTACCTTCCAATAACACCTTCACCTGCAAGATTCGCGTTCACAACCTGCGCAAACTTGAGATAGGAGCCTTGCTCGCTGCCATCACGTTCAACCAAACAGAAGGAACCTACCATAATATTGGCATGGCCAAGTCTTTTGGCTACGGCATCATCACTTGTCAGGTTGTGAACATGGAGGGGTTTCAATTCAGCATGGACGATTATCTCAAAGAATTCAACAGCGAGATTTCCTATTTCCTCCAATCCAACGGAAGCTCTCTCTCCTCCGAAGCCTGCCTAAAACAGTTAGTCAGTATCGCCTCTGCCACTCATACACCCGAAGAGATGCTTGAAATGGATTTCGATACGTGTGAACTCTATAAAAACAATAACAACAAATCCAGTCTTGTTGAAAACGAACGGAACATCAATATCTTGGTCAACGAAGACGAGGTCAAAGAGTTCCATAGGATGCAATTTGTTAATGAGAAGAGCACCTCAGTACTTTCTGGGGCAAAGACTTTTGCCGAGGAGGGTAAATGGGAACAAGCCATTGACCTATTGCGACAACTGAAGATTGATTTGGCAGGGTTGGCAGATGCTACCCAAATGGATGAAATCGAAAATCTTATCCAGCAGTACACTACTGGTCTGAAAGCGGCTGAAGAGGCGCAGCAAGCCGCCGATCTCGAGAATCGTTTCGTCCAACTGCTACAGGAAGCTGATAGTCTCTCCCAAGAAGCCCAGTTTGAGCAAGCACTTGCAAGAGTCATCCAAGCCAAATCGTTACTCCCCAACGACAGCCGTTTTGCCGAAGTCGAGCAACGCATCCGCCAGGCCAAGCAAGCCTCCTCTTCCCAAAGTGGCATCGCTGCCGAGTTGGAGAAAAAACTTGCCAATGGCGACTATGCTGTGAAAGATTTCAAGGTTTGTGCCAAGAAAGTCGATAAATGGCTCAAAGACTCTGGCAATAGTGCTATCCCCGACGACCAAATAGAGGCCTTCAAGGCAACACTCACCCGACTGGCCAATATGCCTAAACCCGACAAAGGATGGGCAACTCTCGATTCCCCTATCTGGAAAAAAATATCGGAGTGGACTTCGTCCGAAAAAGCCCAGCAATTGTTCAATGATATCAAATGATAATGGTTTAAAGATAGTAAACTAAAGGGGACTTCTATAAATCACCTCGAAGAGGTGAGACTATTAATAACACGGTACAAGCCAAAGGCGCAGTGCCGTGATACTCAGACATCAGGAAACTGCGTCCCGACGGGACGCGACAATGAGAACAAATAAATAGAACACACCTAAATCAATTCATACAAAAAGAACAAAGTAAACATACAATAACACAATGGGAAAAATCTTAATCTCTTTCCTTGGTACGGGATATCCTACCAAAAACGGTAGCGAAAGAAATTACCGAAAAGCAACCTATCGTTTGCCCGACAATACCGACATTACTACTACCTTTGTAGCCCATGCCTTGGCCAAGTACTATAATGTGGACCGAATCATTCTTATTGGAACAGTAAAATCCATGTGGGAAGAAGTCTATCAAGTCTTCGAAAAGGAAAAGGTTAATTCCACTTTTAATGAGGAGTACTATATAGAGTTAGGTGATTATTGTGAAAGTTCCAACTATAACTCTGGCCTTACCATACCATCCCAAGAAATACTGGAAAAGGCTCTTGGCCCTGATTCCAAAGTTGTGTTAGTCAAATATGGTATTACCCCGGAAGAACTGAAGGAGAATGCCTCTATCATACTTGGAATAGAAAAGTATATCAATAGAGGTGACGAAATACTGGTTGACATCACTCATTCTTTTCGTTCTTTACCTCTCTACATCATGAATCTTCTTGTGTATCTAAAAAATGTTAGCCACAAGAATATCTCCATAACTCATATCACTTATGGCATGCTTGATGTTGTAAGGGAGATGAATTATGCTCCTATTGTAGAGCTCAACGAAATCATGAACATTAACGACTGGATTATTGGAGCCTACAGCCTATCTGAATTCGGCAATGGCTATAAAGTGGCCGACTTATTAGAAGAGGGAAACCGCAAAGATATCAGCCAGCGCCTAAGGAACTTCTCCGATGTAATGAACCTCAACCACCTGGGTGGCATCAGAAATCAAATTGGTAATATGGCAAGCATGAAAAACACCGAATTTGATACCTTGTCATCATTGCTAATACCTCCTATTATACAAGACTTCACCAAGAAATTCCCCTATCAATCCGAGCCCTATATTTTCCAGTTTCGTGTAGCTCAATGGCATTTCCTACATAAGAACTACGCCTCGTCCTATCTTGCCCTGCAGGAAGCCATGATTACCTATATCTGCCAGATAGTGGATTCCAACTACAACGACAAAGAGGCCAGAGAAGAAGCAAAATTAATACTCATATACAAGAATACCAGCAAGACCTATAAAATAACATGCTTGCCTCAACTGAGAAGGATTTATAAGGATGTCAATGAAATACGGAATAGTATAGCCCATGAGTTGAAGCTGAAGCAGACCCCCTTACAGTTGATAAACACTCTTGGCGATTCTATAAAGAAATTAGAATCCATCTGGGTAAACATAAACCACCCCACTCCGAAACCTACCCAAAGGTGTCTTATCAATCTATCTAATCATTCTAAAGAAACATGGTCTGATGAACAAAGAAAGGCAGCTGAGCCTTACGGCAAAATCGTCGACCTCGAGTTCCCACAAATCGACCCAGCCAAGGACGAGAACTACATTTCGCAACTTGCCAACAACTACCTCAACAAGATTCTCAGCTATCGCCAAAAGTTTGACGTTACTGTCCATCTGATGGGCGAGATGAACTTCACCTTTGCCTTGCTCCAACTCCTCCAGGAACATCATATCCCATGTGTGGCATCCACCACCCGGCGCGATGTCGTCGAGGATGGCTCAGGACAAAAAATCTCCACCTTCCAGTTCGTTCAGTTCCGCAGATACTTCTAATCGACAGGGCTGGGTTCTTCCTGGCCAACAGCATCCAACCCTCCTAATCCGCCTCCTCTTCCTCAACCACACTCGCTTCACCTTCCTCAAACTTCAGCTTGCGGATACGTCCCACCAGATAGTTCACCTCCTTAGGCGACTTTTTCCTGCCCTCTTTCAGGCGGGCGGCAAAGTCGTGGTCAGACATATCTGAGTTGAACAAATCCACCATCCCGCAATCCTGTTTGGCCGGTAAGGTCAACTGGTGACGGCGCATCAACATCCTCATCGACACGACCCCGCGGTCATATTTGGGCTTGGCATCCACCAGCATCTGCATGATGGCAAGCCCCGGGTCGCCGATATGCAGCTCGTTCAGCATGGCCATTGCATATAGCACCTTTGCGTCTGGCACATTCACCTCAAATGTTTCGGCAATCCCGGCATTCACCCTGTCGGCCTCCTCATAGCGTTCCTGCTTCTCCAAGCAGCGCGACTTCACATAGAGGGCCTCCTGGCAGCGGTGGTATGCCAGCACACGGTCCACACAGGCCAACGCCTCTTCGTACTTTCCTGCATACAGGCTCAACAGCGCGGCCAGAAATTGTGTCGACCAATGGCTTGCCTCGCTCAGCGTCACGGGCACCGATGCAATCACCCCATACAGCTCCTCATCGCACACCACGGTGTCCAAGAAACGCTTGGCCTGTTGCATCGCCTCCTTGATGTCTCCCTGCTCCGCATACTTATGTACCAACAGCAGATACTGTTTGGCAGCTTCATCATAGTCATGCTCCTGTATCAGCCCATACACCGCCTTGCCGCTCTCAATCTCGTGGCTGATGGCCGCCTCGTCGTTGTAGTTGCTGGCAAAGGCCACAATCTCCTTGTTGGTCTTTGCACAAAGGCCCCTCATGCCACCCTTCAGGTACAAGCCCTCCAGCGTGCGCACGCGACTCAACGCCACATACAGCTGTCCGGCAGCAAAGAAACCGTTGCTCAGGTTCAGCGACATCTTGTCAAAGGTCATGCCCTGGCTCTTATGCACCGTGATGGCCCATGCCAAGCGCAGGGGATATTGGGTAAACGTGCCTGTCACCTCCTTGTTCAGTTTCTTATCTGTCGCGTTGTACTCATACTCTACCGATTCCCATGATGCTTTGGGCACCTCATAGGTGTCGCCTTCGTCAACGGTGACGTATACTGCATTCTCTTCCAGCCGTTCCACCACGCCCAGCGTCCCGTTCACCCAACGCTTCATCTGGTCGTTGCGGGTAAACATCACCTGTGCCCCCACCTTCAGGTGCAGGTTTTCCTCCACGGGGAAGCGTTTGCCGTCAAACCGACCCTCCACAACGCCCTCATATACCCTCTCTTCCGCCTCTATCTCTGCCAGACGTTGGCGGTTCAGGCTGTCGGCCGTCCGGTTCACCGATGTGAGCGTAATCACCATGCCGTCCTCTGGTTGCGGCAAGCACTCGCGCCGATGCAGTTGTTGCACGTCGTGAGGGGTAATTTTGTTCAGCCGCACATCTTCCAGTATGTGCAGGAATGCCGTGTCTGCCTGGCGGTACACCTTCTGAAATTCTATCGTCACCAACCGCATACGTCTGATCACGTTGGCCTTGTAGAAGAAGAAATCATCCGCCTGGTATAGATAGCGCAGCATCTCTTTCTCAGGGCCGTTGGACACCACAGGGGGCAGTTGGAACATGTCGCCCACAAACACCACCTGTTTGCCGCCGAAGGGCATGTTGTTGCGCAGCACTCGGCGCAGGGTGTAATCTATCGCATCCACTATGTCGCACCGAACCATCGACACCTCGTCTATAATAATTGTGTCGGCATGCAGGATGGTAAGTATCCGCTTTTCGTTCAGTTTGCCACAAGTGGCCGGCGTACAAACCTCCAGAGGCAGGCCGAAGAAACTATGTATGGTCTCTCCTCCCGCCAGAATGGCGGCAACACCCGTGGGTGCCAGCACCACAAAACGTTTGTCCACCAGCTCCTGCACACGGTGCAGAAAAGTGGTCTTGCCCGTGCCGGCCCTCCCTGTCAGGAAGAAACTGCTGTTGGTGTGGGCTATCAGTTCGTAGGCAAAAACCTGCTGTGCATTGGTGGTGTCAATTTGTACGCCGTTCATTTTATATGTTTTTTTATTGGTTATACTTCAGGCTTATCGACTTATGGCGGGCAGTATCTTGACCAGGCATGTGTTGTAGTCGCTATCCAGATAACTCTTATAGCAGGCCTCCACCATCTCATGGGCGTGCTGAGCCAACTCATCCGCTGCCACGGTCACCCGCTTGGCCTTGTGCACTCCCTTCAGGTAATCCACAATCATCTGCTCAGCCTCCTGGCGCACAGTCTCCTCCTTGCGGTACATCTTGTTATATTCTTTTTTCTGTATCAGTTCAACTCGCTGCCCATTGAAGGCGTAGAGGTCCAACCCGTCCAAATAGGTCCAGTTGTGGTAGATGCCCACATGTTCCACAATGGCAACTCTATCACAGAAGCGCACCCCCATATAGTAGCGGTTACCGCTGAGGCTTTCCATCTCATTACATATAAACATCTTCTGTCCGTTGTCCCAAACGGGTATTGCGGTTCTGGGATTGCCAAAAGTGGGAAGCACTTGGTCTAAAAAATTCTTGTTGATTGCTTTTGTAAGATTTGCCATAGTATATTTGTTTTTTTGTTGATGAAATGATATTAATTATATGATTCGGCCTCGTCCCTACACGGCCAGCAGCCGCTGTTGGTGGGTCTCGTTGACCATCTCACGCGAGTATTCCAGCAGCTGGCCCTGTCCCACCTGCTCGCCCGAGGCCTTCAGCTGCCCCGACAGGAACTCCCGCAGCATGTCAATACATTCCATCTTGGCATTGCCTTCGTTGAATATCCTGTAGTTGCATCCTCCCCACGATCTGCGGGCAATCACTTTGGCCTCCTGTCCGTCCCAACAGAACAGCGTGATGCCGTTTAGGAACGTGTGGGCATAGCCCTCGCCCAAATCATAGTATATGGCCAGTCGGTCCGACACGCGTATGGCTTTGTAGTAGGTGTTGCCAGCTCTGCTGGTGTAGCCCATTGTCAGAAACACCTGTTTGGCGGGATTGTAGGTCAACGAGCTACCCGACAAGGCAGGAAGATGTTTGGTAATAAGGGTGCTGAGGGTTTGGTTGCTATTCATTACCATGCTCTGGGTGTGTGTAAGGGTACTGGTTTTCATATTTTCTTTTTTTTGGTTTGTTTATTGATGGCCGGTATTTTTGTTGTATGGGGATTCCCTGTGCTGGGAACTGGCCTGTCCCTGTCGCTCAAGGCTGTGTGATGGCTTCTGCTGGATTTGCACCAGACAATTGATTCAACACAATTCTTATTACGTCGACTACAATAAATCTTTTTTGTTCATATCTTATCAGTTTTAAAAGTAATCATTCATTTCTTGTTTGATGGTGCAAAAGTACAACCTCCTTGTGCAGTCTATTTGCATGGCGTTTGTTTTTCTTCTCCATTCTCCTGATTCACCAAATCCAACACAATGGGAAGAACTGCGATGACAATCTTAACTAGGGTCTTTACAACTGTAGGGTTCATAGTAAAAATATTTTAAAGGTTAATAATCGTTTTTGTTTGATGGTGCAAAGATACAACCTGCTTGTGCAGTCTATTTGCATGGCGTTTGTTTTTCTTCTCCATTCTCCTGATTCACCAAATCCAACACAATGGGAAGAACTGCGATGGCAATCTTAACTAGGGTCTTTACAACTGTAGGGTTCATAGTAAAAATATTTTAAAGGTTAATAATCGTTTTTGTTTGATGGTGCAAAGATACAACCTGCTCGTGCAGTCTATTTGCATGGCGTTTGTTTTTCTTCTCCATTCTCCTGATTCACCAAATCCAACACAATGGGAAGAACTGCGATGACGATCTTAACTAGGGTCTTTACAACTATAGGGTTCATAGTAAAAATATTTTAAAGGTTAATAATCGTTTTTGTTTGATGGTGCAAAGAAACAACCTTCTCGTGCAGTCTATTTGCATATATTCAAATTCTCTTTATTGCTTGCAATTAAAGTCTCTAATCCTTATCAAATTCAAAAAATGCGATTTCCAATTTCTCCAATTCTCAAATTCTTGATAAATAGAAATCCCTAACATCTTTTTTTTCTTCTCCATCCTCCTGATTCACCAAATCCAACACAATGGGAAGAACTGCGATGGCAATCTTAACGATGTATTTGGTAGTTTTTGATTTCATTATTTTTACTTTTTGTTTCTCCTTTTTTCATTATTTTTCGCCACAAAAGTAACACAACCTCATGCAATCAATTTGCACAAGGTATTATAATCACGTTTATTTAGTTGGTAATATGCTGTTAATTAGATTGATATTATCCCAAAAAGAAAAAAGTAACAGGACCTTGAAGTAGGTAAAAAAATGAATTACCATCATCAGATAGTAGTCATCAACCCCTTTTTACCTAGGGGAGGAGGGAGGGTAGATAGTCAAACCTCTTGATTTTTTTAGAAAAAGAAAAACAAGTCAAAAAAAAAGTGTATTTTTGCAAAACAAACACCATAAGGTTGTATCCCTATGGCTATTGTAAGCGTTCTTTGACATTTTGGACATCGTAAAGGCTATCATCAACAAACAAAGAAACACTTTATCGGACATCATCGCCGCACCATTACGATAAGAAAAATGCCACGAAAGGGTCCTTATGATACCTACCCAAGCCAAAATAATATCTTTAAAACTTAGCGTAACAAACTGATATTATTTTGAATATGAAAATCGTGATTGTCACATCCCATTAAAATAAGGATTAAGACACCTTCCATCCTAAACAACTACCTGTCTACAATGATTGTCACATCCCATTAAAATAAGGATTAAGACACCCCACGCTATGAATTTGTTTTTAATCCGGAAATTGTCACATCCCATTAAAATAAGGATTAAGACACCCATAAGGGGATTGTTGTTGAAAAGTCATAGATTGTCACATCCCATTAAAATAAGGATTAAGACACCTTTCCATTCTGACAAAGTTTTTAATGTTAAATTGTCACATCCCATTAAAATAAGGATTAAGACACCGCCGATACGCTACACGATTGACGGGGTGCAATTGTCACATCCCATTAAAATAAGGATTAAGACACCGAACAGATTATTTAACATACCTTGGAATATATTGTCACATCCCATTAAAATAAGGATTAAGACACCCTAATACCCATACAGTATTTTTCAGCATTGATTGTCACATCCCATTAAAATAAGGATTAAGACACCGTCCTCCTTATATTTTCTGCCCATTTGAAATTGTCACATCCCATTAAAATAAGGATTAAGACACCCTTGTTATTTGCAGGTTGCGGAGTTCTATATTGTCACATCCCATTAAAATAAGGATTAAGACACCTATAAGTGGACACCAACTTACATTTTATTAATTGTCACATCCCATTAAAATAAGGATTAAGACACCATCTCGTTAATTGCAGCTTCACGATTGTCAATTGTCACATCCCATTAAAATAAGGATTAAGACACCACCGCTGACGTATTACTTTTGAGTACCGTTATTGTCACATCCCATTAAAATAAGGATTAAGACACCTTGAGCGGCCTTAGTGGTGACGGCCATACGATTGTCACATCCCATTAAAATAAGGATTAAGACACCACTGATATAAATATCATGTTCAATACCTTTATTGTCACATCCCATTAAAAGAAGGATTAAGACACCTATCCATATTTTCTAATAATTCTTCAGTAATTGTCACATCCCATTAAAATAAGGATTAAGACACCATAATAAGACAGGGAACATTGCACTTCTGAATTGTCACATCCCATTAAAATAAGGATTAAGACACCTGCGGTTTAAATTTTAAAAAGTTTCTTCATATTGTCACATCCCATTAAAATAAGGATTAAGACACCCCTCAAAGTGGACATTGCAGGGTACGTCTAATTGTCACATCCCATTAAAATAAGGATTAAGACACCCTGTTTCATTGAATACTTTGTCCTTAGCTGATTGTCACATCCCATTAAAATAAGGATTAAGACACCGGTTTTTGATCAAACTCAATTGTTCTATTGATTGTCACATCCCATTAAAAGAAGGATTAAGACACCTCAGCACAATCGTTATCATGCCAGAACACTATTGTCACATCCCATTAAAATAAGGATTAAGACACCTAGACGCTCTCAGGCGTGTAGTACTGCCAATATTGTCACATCCCATTAAAACAAGGATTAAGACACCTTAATCAGTCCTCCCTCCATATGGAGAAGAATTGTCACATCCCATTAAAATAAGGATTAAGACACCCCACCATTGTGTGTGGCACCAACAGGAACTATTGTCACATCCCATTAAAATAAGGATTAAGACACCTACCATAATTATTCATAGTTGTCCTTTCTTATTGTCACATCCCATTAAAATAAGGATTAAGACACCACCAAAGAGTGACCATCCATACAAGATGCAATTGTCACATCCCATTAAAATAAGGATTAAGACACCGATGAGTTTGTCGATGACGGAGGAGGCACTATTGTCACATCCCATTAAAATAAGGATTAAGACACCATTAATACCATTATTACCATCATAAGGTCTATTGTCACATCCCATTAAAATAAGGATTAAGACACCAGGTAGAACTTCATTTTCCTTCTTTTTCCAATTGTCACATCCCATTAAAATAAGGATTAAGACACAAGAAAATGAAAAGATTATCCGATAATTTCCGCACTCAGATACCATATCCCATCAAAACAAGGATGAAGAAATGTCCGGACATTTCGAAAGTGAGGCACAGCGAGAGCGCCGAACAGAACGTTTTCATAAGCCGAGAGCAGAGAGAGCT
>JAEEHQ010000014.1 GCA_016280915.1 Bacteroidales bacterium | reverse complement strand
CTAAACTTTAAACTCTATACTCTCAACTTTCAAAAAGCAATAGCCTATAAACTCTCAATTATAGAACATCGAAAGAAACGAAAAACACGAAAATGCAAGCTGAAGCTTGTTTTTTAAAACACGAATTATCACGAATTAATCATGAATTAACCATGAATGGCTGGCGCGGGGTTATATTTCTGAGAGTTATTGTTTTTACGGATTGAAAATCCTTATAATATTTTGCGTCAGATTGCAAATCTGCCGCAACGGGTGGGGGCATGCTCTTTATGGGCATGCCCTTTGCATCAATGACTGTCAACTGTCAACTGTCAACTGTCATTAAGGATTTTTTCGGATTCTGGTTTTCGTTCATTTTTTTGTAGTTAATACGTGATTATTCGTTCATTTTTTTGTATATAGGAATGACGGCCGGGTTAACTGTGGTTGACATGGCTTCGGATCGGTCTCGAGAATAAATTTCTCGGACGCTCGCTTTGCACCATGTTAGCTGTGGTTGACATGGCTTCGGCTGGGTAGGGTGGACAGATAGGTGTGGTTGAGAATAAAAAAGTCCCAACCGAAGTTGGGACCTTTTGTGTATTGTTGCAAATTGCGATGGGCGCAATTACTTCTGCATGGATTTGAGACGCTCGGTGAGCATGGGGACAATCTTGTGGAGGTCGCCAACGATGCCGAGGTCGGCAACGCTGAAGATGGGGGCGAACTTGTCTTTGTTGATGGCAACGATGAACTCGCTCTCTTCCATGCCGGCGAGGTGCTGGATGGCACCGCTGATGCCGCAAGCCATATAGAGGTTGGGACGGACGGTCTTACCGGTCTGTCCGACCTGACGGCTGGCATCCATCACGCCTGCATCGACCATGGCACGGCTGCTGGAGACTTCACCGCCAAGCTCCTTGGCCAGCGCTTCGAGTTTGGAGAAGCCGTCCTTGGTGCCTACGCCACGGCCACCGCTGACGAGGATTTTAGCCTGGCTGATGTCGGTGATGACTTTCTCTTCTTTGACGGTCTTGACCACCTTGACGCGGCTGATCTTAGCGTCGTCGAAAGCGACTTTGTAGTCGACGATCTCGCCCTTACGGGTGGGGTCGGGAGTGAGTTTCTGCATTACGCCAGGACGCACGGTAGACATCTGGGGGCGGTTGTTCTTGCAAAGAATGGTAGCCATCAGATTGCCGCCGAAAGCGGGACGGGTCATGCGGAACTCTTTCTCTTCCTCGCTGATCTCGAGCTTGGTGGCATCGGCGGTGAGGCCGGTGACATTGCGGGCGGAGACACGGGGACCCAGGTCGCGGCCGATGGTGGTGGCACCGATGAGCAGGATGCTGGGTTTGAACTCCTTGATGATTTGGGTTATGGCCTCGGTGTAAGGCTCGGTAAGATAGGTCTGCAGATGGTCGTCGTCGCACACCAGCACCTTGTCGGCACCAGCGGCGATGAGGCTCTGAGCCTGGTCTTTGATATTCTTGCCAAGGAAGATGGCGACAACCTTCTCGCCCAGGGCATCGGCCAGCTCGCGGGCTTTACCTAACAGCTCGAGAGCTACATTCTGGATCTTGCCATCGCGCTGCTCGGCGAATACATAAACGTCTTTATATTCTGCTAAATTCATGGCTATTAGATAATATGTTTCTCTTTCAGTTTATTGACAATAAGCTCGACGGCTTCCTCGGGGCTGACCTCGAAGGTTTCGCCGGCAGGTTTGAGCTGCTTGGGGAAGGACTTGAACACCGAAGTGGGTGAACCAGCCTTGCCGATGCGGTCTTCGGGGACATTGATGCGGTCGGCACCCCACACTTCCACCTCCTTGTCGAAAGCGGTGACGATGCCGCTGACGGTCATGTAGCGGGGCTGAACGGCGCTGGCCAGAGCGGTGACGACGCAGGGGGCCTGCATCTGAAGAATCTGGTAGCCGTCCTCCATCTGCTTGCGGATGGTGAAGGTCTTGGTGGCCTCGTCGTATTGGAGGTCTTCCATGTAGGAGACCTGCGGGAGGTCGAGGTGCTCAGCAATCTGGGGACCTACCTGTGCGGTGTCGCCATCGATGGCCTGACGGCCGGTGATGACGAGGTCGAAGTCCATGGTGCGGAGGGCACCGGCAAGGGCACTGGAGGTGGCCAAGGTATCGGCACCACCCAGCTTACGGTCGGTGAGCAGGATGGCACGGTCGACACCCATGGCGAGGGCCTCGCGAAGGATGGCCTCGGCCTGGGGCAGACCCATGGTGATGACGGTGACGTGGGCACCGTACTTGTCTTTAAGCTGGAGAGCAAACTCCAAACCGCCCTTATCGTCTGGGTTCATAATGCTGGGAACGCCCTCACGAATCAGCGTGCCGGTTTGCGGATTGATTTTCACCTCGGTGGTGTCCGGCACTTGTTTTATGCAAACTACGATTTTCATTTCTTTTCTTTGAATTGAAGATTTTTTCCGGACGGGATGGGCAGGCGGCCCAACCTGGCGGAAATCACTCGATACTATTTAAACAATTTGCCGGCGATGACCATACGCTGCACCTCGCTGGTGCCCTCGTAGATTTCGGTAATCTTGGCGTCGCGCATCATGCGCTCAACGGGATACTCGCGGGTGTAGCCGTAGCCACCGTGGAACTGGACAGCCTTGGTGGTAACCTCCATAGCGGTTTCGGCGCTGAAGAGCTTGGCCATGGCAGCATCGGCGGAGTAAGGAAGACCCATGTCTTTTTTGTAGTGAGCCGAACGGCAGAGCAGACGGGCAGCCTGAACTTTGGTTTCGAGGTCGGCCATCTGGAACTGGGTGTTCTGGAACTTGGCGATGGATTTGCCAAACTGTTTGCGCTCCTTGGTGTACTTGACGGTCTCGTCGATGGCACCCTGGGCAATGCCGAGGGCCTGGCAGGCGATGCCGATACGGCCACCGTCGAGGGTCTTCATGGCCAAGCCGAAGCCTTTGCCAAGCTGACCGAGCTGACGGTCCTTGGGGATGCGGCAGTCCTCGAAGATGAGCTCGGTAGTGGCGCTGCCACGGATACCCATTTTCTTTTCTTTCTTGCCAATGCTGAAACCGGGGTCGGTCTTCTCGACGATAAAGGCGCTGATGCCTTTGGTGCCGAGGCTCTTATCGGTCATGGCAATGATGATGAAGACGTTGGCATAGCTGCCGTTGGTGATGAAAATCTTGCTGCCATTGAGCACCCACTCGTCGCCTTCGAGGACTGCGGTGGTTTGCTGGCCGGCGGCATCAGTACCGGCATTGGGCTCGGTGAGACCGAAAGCACCAATCCACTCGCCGCTGGCGAGTTTGGGCAGATATTTCATTTTCTGTTCCTCGGTGCCGGCCTCGAGGATGGGGGCTGCACAGAGACTGGTATGGGCGGAAAGGATGACGCCGGTGGTGGCGCAGACACGTGAGAGTTCCTCGACAGCCATACCGTACATGATGTTGGTTCCACCAGCACCGCCGTACTGGGTGGGAATGGGAATACCCATAAGGCCGATCTTGGCCATCTTGTTGACCGTCTCAATCGGGAAGCGTTCTTCCTCGTCGACTTCGGCAGCCAGGGGCTTAACCTCTTTCTCTGCAAATTCGCGAATCATCTGCAGGAAGAGCTGTTCTTGTTTGGTTAAACTAAAATCCATATTATTAATTCTAATTATGAGTTAGGAAGGGGGATAATTTATTTTACTGCAATAGTCTCAATCTCAACGAGCGCGCCAAGGGGCAGAGCCTGAACTGCAAAGGCGGCACGGGCGGGGCAATCAGAGGCATAGTATTTGGCATAGACCTCGTTCATGGGCTTGAAATACTCCATGCTGGCCAGCAGGCAGGTGGATTTGACCACATCCTTGAAGGTGAAGCCGGCCTCGTCGAGGATGGCTTTGATGTTTTGCATAACCTGCTCGGTCTGGGCCTCAATGCCTTCGGGAATCTTGCCGGTGGCGGGGTCGATGGGCACCTGGCCAGAGATGTAGAGCGTGTTGCCAGCCAAAATAGCCTGACTGTAAGGACCAATGGCTGCGGGAGCCTTGGGGGTGTTGATAACTTTCTTCATATTGTTATGTTATTTATTTTAATTATTGTTTTTAATATAAATTGAATTTGCAAAGATAATATTTTTTTTTCAAATAGTGCTTTATTGTGGAAAAATATCTGAAAATTTACATTTACGATTTTAACCAATCTTCTCATTACGAGCATATAAACAATTTATCACAAAAAAAAGCTTGAGCGTATGCTCCTACCCTTTTGAGGAGCGGGGAAGGCCACGACTGAGACTGAGAGCATGCGGGCACGGAGGAGGCGAAGAAGACTGCCTTATGTTAAAAAAAGAGGTGGTGGATGAAAAAAAATTATGATAATCGGAAAAAAGGTGTATTTTTGCACGATTTAGAATTAATATAAAATACATATACAAATGAAAGATATTTTTGCAAGAATCAAAGAGTCTACTGGCGGTCCTCTGGGCCAATACCGCAAACTGGCCGACGGCTATTTTTATTTTCCCAAGCTGGAAGGCGAACTGGGACCCGAAATGACCTTCAACGGCAAGAAGGTGCTCAACTGGAGTCTGAACAACTATCTGGGTTTGGCCAACAATCCCGAGGTGCGTGCCGCCGACGAGGAGGGCGCCCGTCGTTGGGGTCTGGCCTATCCCATGGGGGCCCGCATGATGAGCGGCCACACCGCCCTGCACGAGGAGGTGGAGGCCATGCTCTGCGATTATACCCACAAGAAATACGGCTACCTGCTCAACTTCGGCTATCAGGGACAGATTAGCATCCTCGACACCATCGTCAGCCTGCGCGACGTTATCGTCTACGACAGCGAGGCCCATGCCTGCCTCATCGACGGTTTCCGCGTGACCGGTGCCAAGCGTTTCAAATACCAGCACAACGACATCGAAAGCCTGCGCAAGCAGCTCACCCAGGCCACAGCCTTGGCTGAGAAACAAGGGGGCGGCATACTGGTGGCCACCGAGGGTGTCTACGGCATGGAGGGCGACCTCGGTGCCTTGGACAAGATTTGCGCTTTGAAGAAGGAGTTTGACTTCCGCATCCTTATCGACGATGCCCACGGCATGGGCGTGATGGGACCCGAAGGCCGCGGCACCCACACCCATTTCCACTGCGAGGACGACATCGACCTTTATTTCTGCGCTTTCGCCAAGACCATGGCCATCATTGGCGGTTTCATCGGTTGCAACGACCCCGACATCATCACCTATCTGCGTTTCAACATGCGCAGCCAGATTTATGCCAAGAGCCTGCCGATGCCCATTGTCTACGGTGTCAAACGCCGTCTGGAAATCATCAACCAGCATCCCGAATTCCGCGAGAAGTTGTGGGACCTCTCCAACTACCTGCAGCACTCACTACAGGCCGAGGGCTTCAACACCGGTGTCACCGAGTCGCCCGTCACACCTGTTTTCTTCCCCGGCGATGTGAACCAGGGCACCAACGTGGTCGTAGACCTGCGTGAGAATTACGGCATTTTCTGCTCCATTGTGGTTTACCCTGTGGTACCGAAGGGCCAGATTATGCTCCGAATCATCCCCACCGCAGCACACACCCGCGAACAAGCCGACCGCACCATCAGCGTGTTCAAGGAGGTTAAGAAGAAACTGGACGCTGGCGAATACAACAAACCCATGCCCGACATGCATATTCGCAAGTAGGACGGAAAGAAAACGTGGGACCAGTCGGTTTTTATTTAAAAGTAAAAAATGAAATATAAGCTCGTTTGTAAGAAATGTGGTGAAACCATCGGCACTTTCAGCGATTGGTTTGCCAATGACCAAAAGTGTAAGTGTGGTTCTAATTATGCCGAGGTGGTTTACCCCGAGACCAACTACCGCCGTCTGCCCGAATACTTTAAGGGCGAGGTGAAGAATCATTTCCACTATTTCGAATACCTCCCCCTCGAACACAAAGAGAACGTTGTCTCTTGCAACGAGGGTGCCATTCCCATGGAACGCTGGGAGCACATGGAGCGCACGGCTAAGGAGCGGTATGGTATTGACTGCAAGGTGTATATGTACCGCAACGACCTCAACGGCGGCACGGCTTCGTTCAAGGATGTCAGCGGTTCGCTGGCAGCCTCGGTAATGAAAGAGAACGGGGTGAAGGAGTATTGCCTCGCCTCGACCGGAAACGCTGGCACCGCCTATGCCACCTACCTGGCCAAGGCTGGTATTAAGTTCACCTGCTTCAGCCCTAACTGGGTGGATGAAAAGACCGTGGAGGCCATTCAGAAGACTGGCCAAAAGCTGATTATCAGCAAAGGAACCTATGGCGATGCTAAAAAAGAGTGCGCCGACTACCATGCCGAAACGGGCGTGATGATGTCGTGCGGCAACACCGACCCCATCCGCGTGGAGAGTAAGCGCACCATCGTGTTTGAGTGTTTACGCCAGATGGGACAGCTGCCTACTGTCTATATGCAGGCAGTGGCTGGAGGCACCAGCCCCATTGCTTTTGAAAAGGGTTTCCGCGACATCCGTCCCGACTATCCCCAGTGCCACATGCCACGCATGCTGCTGGTGCAGCAGGACGAGTGCGACCCCATGGTAACTGCTTGGGAATGGGCAAAGGAGCATAATTTCCCCGTAGACTTTGAGCATCATTATGAGGCCAAGAAGGACTGCAAAACCCGCATTGGCATCCTCACCGCTGCCAATCCCGGCAACTATCCCATCGTGGCACCGCTGGTTCGCAACAGCGGCGGCGACTTTATCCGCGTGGAAGAGGCCAGCTTGCCTAAATTCGGACTCCAGATGAAGCGCGAAACGGGTGTGCTGATGGGCCCAGCCTCTATGGTTTGTTATGCCGGCTTCTATCGCGCCCTGGAGCAGGGCCTCATCAAGCAAAACGATGTCGTCCTACTCAACTGCGGCGAAGGCAGCTCCCGCTCACAATGGTTTGTTGACGAGGTGGAAAAATTAGAAAAAGCATGATTGACTTCCACAACAAAGTTGTTTGGATAACAGGGGCTTCGTCGGGTATCGGCGAAGCCTCTGCTTATCGTTTCGCCCAAGCCGGTGCCACCCTTATACTTACGGCCCGCCAAGCCGAACAATTGGAGCAAGTGGCTGAGAAATGCAAGCAATTAGGAGCCCCCAAGGCAAAAGCCTTGCCTTTCGACCTTTCGCAACTGGACCAGTTGGAGAGGCTTGCCAGCGAAGCTTGGGAACAGTTCGGTCGTATCGACATTTTCTTCAGCAATGCCGGCATCAGCCAGCGCGGCACCACAGTGGAAACAGACCTCAGCGTCATTCGTCGGGTTATGGACCTCGACTATTATGCCCCAGTCATCCTCACCAAAGCCCTACTACCCCGCATGATTGCACAAGGAGGGGGCCAGCTGGCTGTTACCACCAGTATTGCAGGGCGTTTTGGTTTCCCGATGCGGTGCGCCTACTCAAGTGCCAAGCACGCCCTCTATGGATTTTTCGAAACCATTCAAGCTGAGAACTATAAGGACAACATACATGTAACCATCGTATGTCCAGGACGCGTGCAAACCAACATCTCTTTACATGCGTTGGAAAGCGACGGCCGCGAACACGGCCAGATGGATGCCGGCCAAGCAGGCGGTATCACCTCACAACAGGCGGCCGAGAAGATTGTCCGCGCCATTTACCGCCGTCGACTTGAGGTACTGGTGGGAGGCAAAGAGTTGCTAATGGTATACATCAAACGCTTCTTCCCTACCCTTTGCGCAACCCTCGCCCGCAAAATCAAAGCCACTTAAGGAGATTATCGGGCACTATCTACCAAGCAGTTGGATATGGACTGCTGGGGATTGTTTATAATTTTACCTTATACATACCCATCAGGCGGAAGAAGAACTTGGGAAAGGCTTTCTTTCTATCACGTTTGAGCATGTTGATGGTGATGTGGGGTTTCTTCATGATGGTGAGTTTGTGGGCCTCAACCAATTCAATCAGCGTGCCATCGGGGTCCTCGATGTAGGTGAAGTGGCCGCTGGCCTCGCCCATGTCGAAATGGCCGTTGTCTTTACAACTGTCCACAGTAAAGGGATAGCCGAGCGCGTTGCTACGTTTCTCCAGCTCGCGCATATTGGTCACATCGAAACAGATCTGAATGAATCCTGGGTCACCCCAATAGCGACCTTCGTAAATCTTGCGGGGTGTGCGCTCCAAAGCCTGCACCAATTCGATTGTGCTGTCACCATAAAGAGGAGCAAAAGCTCCTTCGCGTTTTTTAGAATGGGTGAGCAGGAGACGGCGGTACTGCTGGTCGCCACCCTGCATAAACTGCAGGTCATCGAATCGACCGGTCTTGTCATAGAGTACCTTGTCATAACCCAATAAGTCGCAATAAAGTTTGGCGGTTTTGTCTATATCGGTGCAACCCATCATGGCGCCCACAATGCCGCCACCCAAGGTATGCTGGTTTATAAAGATACTTTCATCCTTAACTATCTGGAAATAATTACCCCATGGGTCCTGCACGAAGAAGGTTTCGCTGCCATCGAGCATCTGAGACAGCGGTCCCACCTTGTCGTATTTGGCTTTTAGCTGTTGGTGGAAGGCTTTCGGGTCGTGACTCTTTATTTTGGCGGCGAAAATACCCAAATCGCCCACTTGGATTTGGAAACTGATGGGCTGTGGGGCACGCTCGGAGTACTGCCATATTTCAAATCCGCCTCCCCCTTGCAGGTTCACGGCTATACAGGCATGGCGTTTCTGGGCTTTGCCACCGGTATAGGGCAACATTCGCTCTGCCACGGTGTCGTCCTCTAGGATACGTACATCCATCTGAAACATCTCAATATACCATTTCCACGCCTCACTAAAGTTCATACAGCCCACTCCAACCTGCTGTATGCCTGCAATAATGTAATTATTATCCATAACAATCATTCTATGTAATTGAATGCAAAAATACAACTTTTTCTCCACATATTTCCCTCTCATCCACAAAAAATGTGTATCTTTGCATTTTTATTATGCTGTTCAATTCGATAGAATTCCTTATTTTTCTGCCGATAACCCTCTTACTCTATTGGCTCTTGCGGCGACAATTGCGTTGGCAAAATGCCTTCGTTGTGGCCGCCTCTTATCTCTTTTATGGTTGGTGGGACTGGCGTTTTCTCCTCCTTATCGCCTTCACCTCTTTGTGCAGTTACTTTTCCGGACTCATCATTGGCAACAAGGCACTTGCTCCTAAGCGACGGCAATGGGCTCTGTGGGGAAATATAGTCATCAACCTCTTCATTCTCTGCCTTTTCAAATATTACGATTTCTTCGCTCAATCATTCGCCGATGTTTTTCTCCACGGCCGCTCCGACCACTTATTACTCCATCTGGTACTCCCCGTGGGCATCTCATTCTACACATTCCAAGCCCTCAGCTACAGCATTGACGTTCATCGCGGCAACCTTCCGCCTTGTCGCAATGTGGTATCTTTTCTGGCTTATGTGAGCTTCTTTCCACAGTTGGTTGCCGGACCTATCGAGCGTGCAACCAGTCTCCTTCCTCAATTCGAAAGGTCGAGAACCTTTGACTATCGCCAAGCCGTGGACGGACTCCGACAGATGCTTTGGGGATTTTTTAAAAAGATGGTCGTTGCCGACAGTTGTGCCCTATATGTCGACGAGATTTTTGCCCATCCTGATTGGTATAATGGTGCCACTTTGCTTCTTGCTGCTGTACTTTTCACCCTCCAGATATATGGCGATTTTTCAGGATATAGCGACATTGCCATCGGTTGCGCCAAACTCTTCGGCATCCGTCTCCGGCGCAATTTCAATGTACCTTATTTCAGCCGTGATGTGGCCGAATTTTGGCGGCGGTGGCATATCTCGCTGACCACTTGGTTTAGAGACTATATCTACATCCCCATGGGAGGTAGCCGTGTTCCCAAGGGCCGCGTGGTGCTCAACACCTTCGTCATTTTCCTCGTTAGTGGTTTCTGGCATGGGGCCAACTGGACTTTTCTGGCATGGGGAGCATACCACGCCATCCTCTTCCTTCCCCTCATTCTCCTTGGACACAACCGCCGTCACACCGATGTCGTTGCTGCCGGACGACCACTCCCCTCACTATTAGAGGTAGGACAGATGCTCCTCACCTTCTTGCTGGCTGTAATGGGATGGGTACTCTTTCGTGCCGACAGCATTCAGCATGCCTTCGATTACTATAAACACATGTTCTCCCACCTCTTCGACGGAACGCCCAACATCACCGCTCCTATCGATGCTTGGCTTATCGCCATCGCCGTGACCATCCTCACCGTGGTGGAATGGATTAATAGAGGAGAGCCCCATGAGTTTGCCCGTCAACCCCAGAGCCGCTGGCTCCGATGGGGATTCTACATCATCCTGCTCTTTATGATTGGTGCTTTTATGGTCACCAATGAGATGCCTTTTATCTATTTCCAATTCTAAGCCTTATGAAAAAAATCCTCCGTCGCCTGCTCCTCTTCATCCCCGTGGCCTTATTGGGCTATGTGCTGCTGATTTGGCTTTTGGGAGACTTGGGATGGGTGCGTTGTGCCATCACACGAATGGGCGAAGAAGGACACCTCAACAGCCGCGTCAAGGACATACGCAACTACCACAACGTAGACATTCTTTTCCTTGGGTCATCGCATTGCTATCGCACTTTCGACACCCGTTTTTATAATGCCAACGGCTATACTTGCTTTAACCTTGGCTCTTCCAACCAGACGCCCATCCAGACATACATCCTCCTCAGCCAATATCTCGACAGCATCAACCCCAAACAGGTTATCTTTGAGGTTCACCCCGACATCATGCGCAACGATGGGGTGGAGAGTGCCGTCAACCTCCTCTGCAATTCGCCCATCAATGGAGAGGCTTCGCGCATGGCATTCTCTCTCTGCAATATGAAAGTGTTCAATACTTGGCTTTATTCCGTTTATAATCAAAAGATAAGAAATCGACTCGAAACTTTCCGCGAAGACACCCTCATCCGCCACTATCGTTATATTCCGGGAGGTTTCTGCGAGGTGGACACCAACGAGTTTGTGATCAAACGCTACCCCCGCACAACACTCACCATCAACCCTAAACAACTGAACGCATTGAAAAAATGCATTCAATTGTTCCGAGACCGCAACATTCCTTACCTGCTTGTCGAGATACAAGATGCCTATCAACTCCGCAAAACCTTCACCAACCATCCTTGGTTTGAAGAGCAGATGAGTGCCTTGGGTCCATACCACTACGAAATACTCCCAATGGTTGATACTATCGATTTCTTCAACAGCAACCACCTCTCCAACCCTGGCATCAAACGCTACAATCAGCATCTTCTGCATTACATCGACTCGCTTCAACTTGTCCAACCATCTTTAATCTAACATACAACCATGAAACTCCTCGGCCTAATGTCCGGCACCTCCCTCGACGGACTCGACATCGCCTATTGCGACATCAGCGACACTCATTTTGAACTTCTTGCCGCTGAGACTTATCCCTACGACAGCCAGTGGACACAATGGCTATCCACACTCGAACATGCTTCGGCTTACGAATATGCGCTGGTCAATGTCGAACTGGGGCATTATTTTGGCAAACTGGTTAACCGTTTCCGTAAAGAGCATCCAGGCAAGGTCGATGCAATTGCTTCCCACGGCCACACCATCTTCCATCAACCCAACCTCGGACTCACCACACAGATTGGCGACGGTGATGCCATTGCAGCAGAGACAGGTCTCCCTGTGGTCTTTAATTTCCGCAATCTCGACGTGGCTCTTGGCGGTCAGGGAGCTCCGCTCGTACCTATTGGCGACCGACTTCTTTTTGGTCAATATGATGCCTGTCTCAACCTCGGTGGTATCGCCAATATCTCTTACGAGGTCTCCGATGCCACCGCTTCCGCTCGCAACAAAGGCAAAAAATTGCCCGAAACTCCTTTCCGCGAAGCCTACGACATCTGTCCTTGCAATATGGCACTCAACCATTTAGCGCGCATGGCAGGAAAGAACTACGATGCCGATGGCCTTTTGGCACGCAAGGGTAACATTAGAAAAGAAATCCTCAATCAGATGGATGCCCTTGACTATTACCGCCAACCATTGCCTAAAACCCTCGGAAAGGAGTGGTTTGTGGCCAATTTCCTACCGCTGCTTTATGCCGAAGGAGTAGAAGTTAACGACCTGCTTTGTACCACGGTGGAGCATATCGCACGCCAGGTATCCAATGCCATCAAAGGTCATGGTCTCACCACAATGCTTGTTACCGGTGGCGGTGCCAAAAACAAATTCCTTATCGCCCGACTTCAAGCACAAATACCCGGTTGCAAAATAACTGTACCTTCTGATAGTATCATCGACTATAAAGAGTCTATCATCTTCGCCCTCCTCGGCTATCTCCGACTGAATCGACGTCCCAATTGCCTCAGTTCCGTCACCGATGCCCGCTTCGACAACTGCGGTGGCAACATCGCTGGACTTCCCATAAAATCAAAATAGACAAAGGTCCGATTCTTCTTTCTGTCAACCCTCTACCATCAGCTCTACTGCCATTCCATCGGCCTGGAGGAGACCTCGGCGCGTGGGTTTATAATGGGTGGGAGTCTCTTCTATGAGACCCTCATCCTCAAAACGTTTCATTTTCTTTGTCAGTTGCGCATAAAAAGGACGCTCTACCTTTGCTTTTTCTATTCCCGCCGTGGTTCTCAGAGCGGTCATTACATATTCGTTGTATGCATCTGCCAACGTCAACGTCTCTTCCTCATGCTGGGGATTTCCTTCAGCCACCGTCTCTACATAACGGCCCACATCCGCCACGTTCCAACGCCTATTCCTTCCGTCAAAAGAATGAGCTGCAGCTCCCACACCTATGTAAGGAGTACGGTCCCAATAGCGACTATTGTGGCGCGACTGCTTCCCTGCTCTGCAGAAATTAGAAATCTCATACTGAATAAAGTTCTCCCTCGCTGCCCATTCCAACAATGTTCCATACTGAGATAACACCGTCTCCTCGTCGGCAGGAATGACCTTTCCTTGGGCTATCTGATGTTCCAGCATGGTACCTTCTTCCACCGTCAATGAATAAGCAGAAAAATGGCTTACTGGCAATGATTCCAACTGGTATAAATTATCCTGCCAGTCTTCCAAAGTCTGTCCCGGCAATCCGTAAATTAGGTCGATGCTGATATTGGAAAAACCAGCCGCTTCGACATTTCTCACCGCCTCTAATGATTGAAGGGCATTATGTCGGCGATTGAGCATTCGCAAGTCTTTATCTTTGAAAGATTGAACCCCGATACTTACCCTGTTGAAGAAGTCCAACTCTCGCAACTTCTTCGTATATGCAACCGTCAAATCTTCAGGATTGGCCTCAATGGTCACCTCCTCCAGTTGGCACGTATCGTAATTCTGCCTGATTGTCTCTACCACCTGAAACAGTTGTTCTATCGTCAGAATCGTTGGCGTTCCGCCACCAAAATAAATAGTTCGAAGAGGATGGTTCTGTTCTCCTCGCCGCAAATGCAATTCTTGACACAACGCCTCCACATACCCCTGCTTATCCCCCGCCGTCACCGACGAGTAGAAAGCGCAGTAGGTACACCGCCTATGGCAATATGGTATGTGGAGATAAAGAATACCTAAATGTTTCTTATGGTTCCTCGACAATAATACTTATTTCTCCCCTCCCAACAGTTGCTCAGCTGCCTGATAGGCACTTATCTTGTTTTCTAAAATCAACTGGCTCATCTGCTCGATGCGTTCCTCCATGCCGGGAGCGTTGTAAAAGCGGTCGCGCAAACCGTTGTCAATGGTCTCATTGAGAATGCGCAGATTCTGCTCTTGACGTTTCTTATAGAAATAGCCATTGGCCTTGGTAAAGGTCACATAATCCATCACGTTATTCCAAAGTTCGGTTAGGCCTTCCTTTGTATAAGCAGAACAGGTGGTAACCTTCACTTCATAACCCGACTCAGGCTTGGGGAACAGATGCAATGCATTGCGATACTGCGTAGCAGAAAGGTCTGCACGTACAGGGTCAATATCGCTCTTGTTGATAGAAATCATGTCAGCCATCTCCATGATGCCACGCTTGATGCCCTGCAACTCATCACCTTGGTTCATCAGCTGCAACAGCAAGAAAAAGTCCACCATCGAATGGGCAGCCACCTCGCTCTGCCCCACACCCACGGTCTCCACTATCACCACATCGAAGCCTGCCGCCTCGCAAAGGATAATAATCTCACGTGTCTTACGCGCGACACCGCCCAACGATCCCGCCGAAGGACTTGGACGAATAAATGCATTGGGGTCCACGCTCAGCTCTTCCATGCGGGTCTTATCACCAAGAATGCTGCCATGACTGCGTTCGCTGCTGGGGTCGATGGCCAATACTGCAACCTTATGGTTGTGTCCCGTGAGGTATTTCCCCAAAGATTCAATCGTGGTGCTCTTACCAGCTCCAGGCACACCCGTTATGCCCAAGCGAACTGACTTGCCCGAGTAGGGCAGACACCGTTCTATCACCTCTTGGGCTTTCTTCTGGTGAGCGTATAGCGAGCTCTCTACCAGCGTGATGGCACGACTGAGCAGCATGCGGTCACCATGCAGTACGCCCGATACAAGTTCTTCTACCGTGGGCTCATTACGCTTCTTTGCACGGAGCCTTTCCAATAGTGCAAGATTCACAGTCTCAACTGGTTTCTGTCCTTCTGCCACACTTAGGGCCGACTCATAGTCAAAATTGCTGTATAATTTGGGGTCTTCTTCGCTCATTTTGGTATTAATTTATTTCGATTTATATAACGTAAAAAATTCATTTATAGTATAGAAAAAATTATTTTTCAAAAAAATTTTGTCATGTCGTAAAAAGTTCGTACTTTTGCACTCGCTTTCGACAGAGGAAAGCATCCAAAATGGCGGGATAGCTCAGCTGGTTAGAGCGCTGGATTCATAACCCGGAGGTCATCAGTTCAAGTCTGATTCCCGCTACAAAAACTCGACAAATGTCGAGTTTTTTTTATTCCCTCTCCACAATACTCTATCATCTTAAAAAGTATTTTTACATCCTTGTTTCATTCAACTTAAAAAAATGGAAACAAACACCTATATATCATTTTTTTTTAATATCTTTGCAGATAGCAACGATTCGTGAATACTATTCTTATTACACTATATAACACCACATTACATCTATAGCTCCTTCTTTATAACAAATTGATTGTAATAGACCTAAGCACAAAATAATGTTGGAAACTCCTGTTTTAATCATTAATTTCAACCGGCCCGATTTTACCCAGAAAGTGATGGGTGTTGTGATGGAACAATCACCAAAAGAGCTATACTTATTCCAGGACGGGCCTAGGGTGGGACGAAACGATGAGCCTCGTCTCGAAGAGGTGCGTAACATTATAAAGGATGCGACCGCTGGCACTAACAGTCATGTACACACATATTTTTCCGACACTAATCTTGGGTGCGGACCCGGTCCTGCTGCAGCACTTTCATGGTTTTTTTCTAACGTAGAGGCGGGCATCATTATTGAGGACGACGCTGTTCCCCACCCCGACTTCTTTCCTTACGCCACACAGCTGCTTGAACGATATCGTAACGATGACTCTGTCAAGGCCATTGGTAGTATGAATGTTGACAAACAGCAATGGGGCGACGGCAGTTATTACTTCTCCATGATGAACCGCAACCTATGCGCTTGGGCTTCTTGGCGTCGAGCATGGCAGTTCTTCGACATCCGACTACCAAAAACCTCTCGCCGCGACCTCTCGATCGCCCTGCGCAACTATGGGTGCGGTCTTCTCGAACGAGAGTACTGGTGCGACCGACTGGATGAAGTCCACAAAGACGGCATCGATAACTCCAGTTGGGATATGCAATTTTTTATGTCCATCTGGTTACAACATGGCAAAGGTATCATCCCAAACTCAAACCTCTCTAGCAATATAGGCACTATCGTTGAAGCGACTCACCCATTGGGTAGCGGAAATATCATCGACAATATTCCAACAAAGCCCATCCTACCTTTAATTCATCCGTCTTCTGAAGAGATTGTCGGTGAGGCCGACCGCCAATTCCACTTCCTTTATTTCCAGCCAGGACGCAGCAAATGGAAGAAAAAGGACATATACAAATATCTGATAAATAATCGACTAAAGAAAATCTTAGGACATAAAGGACCATGGAGAAAAAGAAGATGAAGTACATCATTCAACGATTGTTAGGTCGCTGGTTGAGCCATCCCTCTATACCCAAAGGAAAAACATATGGCTACTCCTTAGTAAGGAGCGAAAGCTACCAATGTGTTTATGGGAAACATACCAAGTTATACCCACCATTTTATCTCAACAAAGTTAAACTTGGAGACTATTCCTATATTGCAAAAAATCCCAACATCACGGATACAGAAATAGGTAAATTTTGTTCCATCGGCCCCAATTTTTGTTGTGGGATGGGACTTCATCCTACCAATGGTATTAGCACAGCCCCCATGTTCTATTCTACTGCATGTCAGAATGGCATAACTCTTTGCAAAGAAAACCTTTATGAAGAGTCCAAGCATACAATCATTGGTAACGATGTATTTATCGGAGCAAACGTATTTGTTTTAGATGGTGTAACTATAGGCGACGGAGCTGTTGTAGGCGCAGGAGCCGTCGTTGTACACGATGTGCCTCCTTATGCCGTTGTAGTCGGCGAACCAGCCAAAGTGATAAAATATCGATTCGACCAAGACACCATCAACAACCTCCTGTCCACCCAGTGGTGGAATCTGCCAGACAACGAGATACACAAAGTCCACGACAACTTTTGGAATCCCCAAAAGTTTATTGAAAGCCAATAACAACTTCCATTTCTATTCGGCTCACCCAAGAATAGCCAGAACATTATTGAGAAAAAGGAAATAAAAAAAGCCTGAAAAAGAGACAACTCCTTTCAGGCTAATATTTGACGTATACGCTACAGAAAGAGCTTCTAAATATCATCCTCCGACTCTGGAACCATTTCATCCCAGTTGATTTGCGTCGGATAGATATTGTCGCGGATAATAGTGCCCGGGAACTCACCCCGAATGTGCTGGAGAAAGACATAGGCCTCAAGACGGGTGCGGAAATCGCCCACCTTCACCTTGAAGTTTGGCTCGTCGAACACCACATAGGCTTCCACGCCGGGATAACTTGCATGGATGCGCTCCTTCATGTCGAAAGCGCGGTTTTTCGAAGATGTGCCAGAGAGCGAAGCCACCTGTATGCGATAGCCAGGAATGGTGCGCACACGCTCGTTGAGTTCGATATGGCGTTGCACCAACTGGTTGACTGCCACATCGCCCACTATCTGTACTTGGCCACGACTACGATTTCCACCAGGGCGATAGCCCTGTGCCAAACATACGCTGCTGGTTAGGACAAGAAGGATTAACACGAGCTGGTTTTTCTTCATAAAAGCGGATACTTACAAGATACTTACACCGGCCAGCAATATGCTGAGCCAAAAACTAATTGAATCGTGAGTAGTCGGGATTACTTGGCCAAACCATTCACCTGCTCGGGACGAATCGAGAGGATAGGACGAGTGGAGAGGGTTAGCATCTGCTCGGCATAGGTACCCAGAATCATCGAAGAGAGCGATGATTCCTGCTCAGTCATAATGACAATCATATCGGCATTAATCTCATCGGCATACTCCAGTGTGGTGAGGGTGAGGTTCTTGGGAACATCAACGCACTTAACGACGTGGTTCACACCGGCCTTCTCCAAATAGGTGTCCACCATGTTCACATACCCGTCAACGATGCCCTTGATGGTGCTATTCTCGCTGGTGTAAAGTCCGAGAATGTGCAGCTGGGAGCCGAAAATTTTGGCAAAACGGGCAGCAAAAGGAATTTTCTGACGGGTGTCGGCACTACTGTCGATGGGAACCACAATACGTTCAAGCGACTTGTCGAAATTGAAATCCTCGCGGATGGTGAGCACCGGGCACTTACTGTTGGCGATGGTGCTGTAGGTATTGCGACCGATAAAATTCTTCTTGAATCCAGAGAGACCATTGGTTCCCACGATTATCAGCTCAGAACCGTCTGCTTCAACCTGTTGGGCAAACTCTTCGGCCACCTTGCCTTCCCTGATGACATAATCCATTTTGATGCCATGTAGAAGGTGGGCCACGCCAGCATTGCGGCGCTCAATTTCTTCACGAACAGGGCCTTCGTCTTGGTCTTTCTCTTTGACATAGACGAGGCGTAAATCAAGGCCAATGCGATTAGCGATATTGATGGCGAGGTCTACGGCGTATGCGGAACCTGCTGAAAAATCGAAACCAACTAATATATTGCTCATACGAAATTTTTTAATTTTCTGGTTTGCAAAAATACGAAAAAAAAATTAATATATTGCGAATTAAACAAAAAAAAAATTCCACACCTCTGCCGAAAAACCGCATCAAAGTGATTATCAACAAAAATGAACAGAGGGAAAAACAAATGGTCGTAGGGTAAAACGGCAATATCAATCGACACATTATGGGGTAAATGACAGAATTATTCATGACAAAAAGCCGAATTAAACACCCACCCCCATCCTTGCCGAATTCCACCCTCGCTGTAAGTTCGTTGTAGGTTCGTTCAAACAATAAACAAAAAACCTAAATACAAGATGTTACACTATCGCAACAACGGACACGAGCGAACAAAAGTCATTAAGAGCATTTGGTAGAATTGTTTGCCTTATAATATAAAATTATAATTTTATATTATAACGAAATCCTCTGCCAAAACCAAAATGGCCTAAAAGACAATTGGAATAAAGTCACATTTGTAGACCAGTCCCATCCTCAGATGTGGAGAAACTATTATGCTCATGACATGCCATCTGTAGTAGTTATACACAGGTATGTTGAAATCTTTTTAATAGAAAAAGTATAATAAAGTTTTGTTGTTTTAAAAAAAACACGTAAATTTGCAGGATAAATTTAAACTGGTAGAATAATAAACAAAACACACATAACACAATGACCAACATGATTTTGACTGCAGTATTGACGCTCGGCATCATCGGTGCCATCTTCGCCATTCTACTGTATTTTGTCGCACAAAAGTTCAAGGTTGTAGAAGATCCGCTCATCGACGAGGTGGCCGAGGTGCTCCCCGGTGCCAACTGCGGCGGATGTGGTAAGTCCGGCTGTCGTGCCATGGCCGAAGCCTTCGTGAAACAGGGCAACATGGACGGTCTCTACTGCCCTGTGGGCGGTGAAGAAGTGGCCAAGAAGGTTGCCGCCGTTCTCGGCGTCGTGGCCGAAGCCACCGAACCCAAAGTAGCCGTGGTGCGTTGCAACGGCACCTGCTCCAACGCTACCGCAAAGAATAACTACGACGGCCTCAAGGATTGTGCCTTTGCCAATACCGTCTACGCCGGCGAGAGCGGATGCATGTTCGGCTGCCTCGGCTTTGGCAACTGCGCCGCTGCCTGTCAGTTCGGTGCCCTCAGCATTGACCCCGAAACCGGTCTCCCAGTCGTCGACCAAGACAAGTGTACCGCTTGTGGTGCTTGTGTGAAAGCCTGCCCACGCCACATCATCGAATTACGCAAGAAGGGCTTGAAAGACCGCCGTGTGTATGTGGCCTGCCGCAACCAGGAGAAGGGCGGCACCGCCCGCAAGGCCTGCAGCGCTGCCTGTATTGGCTGTGGCAAGTGTGCCAAGACCTGCCCCTTCGGTGCCATCACGGTGGAGAACAACCTTGCCTACATCGACTTCAACCTCTGCAAGTCCTGCCGTAAGTGCGTAGCCGAATGTCCCACCGGAGCCATCCATGCTGTCAACTTCCCTCCCCTTCCTCCAAAACCTGCCACGCCTAAGTCCGACACATCGGTTGCTGCCGACAAAGCCGACGCAACCCCTGCCGCACCCGCAGTCGAGCCACAGAAAGCTCCCGCCAACAACCAATAAACCCTTAACCTTAACAAAAGGAACGAAAACATGAAGACTTTCAAAATGGGTGGTGTCCACCCCGAAGAAAACAAAATATCGACCCAAGCAGCCATCGAAGTGATGCCCCTGCCAAAACAGGTTGTGGTGCTGATGAACCAGCACTTAGGCGCTCCCGCCACTCCCATCGTGGCCAAAGGCGACAAGGTGAAGGTGGGGCAGATGATTGCCGAGGCACAAACCTTTATGTGCGCCAACATCCACTCGCCCGTGAGTGGCACGGTGAGTAAGATTGAACCCTGCAAAGACTTTGTGGGTCTGCCCAAAAACGCCATCTACATCGACGTGGAAGGCGACGAATGGCTGGAGAGCATCGACCGCACGCCCGACATCAAACGCGAGTGCACCCTCGAACCCAAAGAAATCGTTGCCAAACTGAAAGAAATGGGCATCGTGGGACTTGGTGGTGCCACCTTCCCCGCCCACATCAAATATAGCATCCCCGAAGGCAAGAAGGCCGAATACCTGATTATTAATGCCGCCGAATGCGAACCCTACCTCACCTCCGACTACCGCGTCATGCTTGAGCACCCTGAGGAGGTATGCATTGGAGCCAGCATCCTGCGCAAAGCCTTGGGAGTACCCAACGCCTATATCGGCATCGAAACCAACAAACCCGATGCCATCAAGCTGATGACCGAGACCGCCAAGAAATACGACGGCATCATCATCGAACCCCTAAAAGTAAAATATCCACAGGGAGCCGAGAAACAGCTCATCAACGCCATCACGGGCCGCAAGGTGCCCAGCGGCAAGCTGCCCATCGACGTGGGCTGCGTGGTGAGCAACCTGGGCACCGCCTTTGCCGTCTATGAGGCCATACAGAAAAACAAACCCCTCATAGAGAACATACTGACCGTCACCGGCAAAAAACTGCCCAGCCAGCACAACTACCAATGCCGCATAGGCATCACCTACAACGACATCATCAAGCATGCCCTCGGTGAGCTGCCCGAAACCACGGGCAAGGTCATTAGCGGCGGCACCATGATGGGCAAAGCCATCAGCAACCTCGACGCTCCCACCACCAAGGGAGCCAGCAGCGTGCTGGTGATGGACGAAGATGAGGCTCGTCGCAATCCGGAGACCAACTGCATCCGTTGCGGCAAGTGCATGCACGCCTGCCCCATGGGCTTGGAGCCCTATCTCTTCTCGGCCTTGGTGAAGAACAAACGGGTGGAAGAGGCCAAGGAGCACAACATCCTCGACTGCATCGAATGCGGCTGCTGCTACTTCAGCTGTCCCGCCAACAAGCCCCTCACCGACGAAATACGTCTGGGCAAGAACATGGTGCGCGCCTGGATGGCATCGCAGAAGAAATAGTCACAACAAAAGCAAACTACATTCATAAGAACTCATCAATATAAAAAAATATGAATCTATTAAATATATCGGGTTCTCCGCATGTTCATAGCGACGAATCGACAAAAAAAATCATGTGGCGTGTCAATCTGGCCATGGCTCCCATGCTGCTCTGCGGCATTGCCTACTTCGGCCTCAACGCCCTGCTCATCAGCTTGGTGTCAGTAGCTTGCTGCTGCCTCTTCCAATGGCTCATTGAGAAATACTTGCTCAAAGTGCCTACCACCGTGTGCGACGGCTCTGCCGTTGTCACCGGTCTGCTGCTCGCATTCAACGTGCCTGCCACGGCCGACATGATATGGCTGGTGGCCATTGGTGCCCTGGTAGCCATCGGTGTTGGCAAAATGACCTTCGGAGGCCTGGGCAAGAATCCCTTCAATCCTGCATTAGTAGGCCGTGTGTTCATGCTCATATCCTTCCCCGTGCAGATGACCACTTGGCCCACCGTGGGAAAATGGTTCCCCATGTCGTTGGACACCACCACCGGAGCCACCCCTCTGGGCATCTTCAAGGAGAGCGGCCTGAGCGACATGCCCGGTCTCATGGATGCCTTCCTTGGCCATGTTGGCGGCTCTTTTGGTGAGGTAAGCGCCATCGCCATCCTCATCGGTGCCATCTACCTGCTGTGGCGCAAAGTCATCAGCTGGCACATACCTGTGGCCTTCATCGGCACAGCCTTCATCTTCAGCGGCATTCTGTGGCTGGTCAACCCCGAGCAATTCCTCAACCCTGTGATGACTATCTTCACCGGCGGTATCATGCTTGGTGCCTGCTTCATGGCCACCGACATGGTCACCTCGCCCATGTCCAAGACTGCCCAACTTATCTTCGGTTTTGGCTGCGGCCTGCTCACCATCATCATCCGCAACTGGGGAGCCTACCCCGAGGGTGTCAGCTTTGCCATTCTGCTGATGAACTCCATCACCCCCTTGCTCAACAGATGGTGCAAACCAGCAAGATTTGCCTGCTAAGAAAAAACAACGATTAACGATATAAAGTATAATCAACTATGGCTAAGAAAATAGAATCCACATTAACCAATATGCTGGTGGTGCTTACCTGCATCAGCTTGGTGGCAGCATTGGCACTTGCTTTAGTTAGCAACGTTACAGCCGAGCCTATTGCACAGGCCCAGAAGGCCAAGACCGAAGCAGCCATCAAAGCCGTGCTTCCTGCCTACGACCAATTAGAAGACATAGAAATTGAAGGCAACCACTACACCAAGGCCGTCGATGCCGATGGCAACATGGTGGGCATGGCCATCGAAGCCAAAAGCGCAAAGGGCTTTGGTGGAGACCTTGTGGCCATGGTGGGCTTCGATGCCCAAGGCAAAGTGTCTGGCTATCAAATCCTGCAGACAGCCGAGACCCCCGGATTGGGTGCCAAGGCTGGCGAGTGGTTCCAAGAGGGCAACAAAGGCAATGTCATCGGCATGGACCCTGCCACTCCGCTGAGTGTCAAGAAAGACGGCGGTCAGGTGGATGCCATCAGCGGTTCCACCATCACCTCACGTGCATTCTGCGAAATCATCAACAATGCATATCAAATCTTCCAGAAAGGAGGCAATGAATAATGAAAACATCTGATATCATAAAAAACGGACTTATCAAAGAAAATCCGACCTGGGTACTCGTCTTAGGCATGTGCCCCACCTTGGCCACCACCACATCGGCCATCAACGGCATGTGCA
Source organism: Bacteroidales bacterium (assembly GCA_016280915.1). Lineage (GTDB taxonomy): Bacteria > Bacteroidota > Bacteroidia > Bacteroidales > P3 > Colimorpha. Next base: position 17,981 of record JAEEHQ010000014.1, on the reverse strand, counting down.
TGGGCTTGGCCACCACCTTTGTGCTGATGATGTCCAACACCGTCATCTCACTCCTCAAGTCGGTCATTCCCGACAAGGTGCGCATACCCTCCTTCATTGTCATCATTGCCACTTTCGTCACCATCGTCCAGCTGGTAATGCAGGGGTTCCTGCCCGACCTTTATGAAACCCTCGGTCTCTTCATCCCGCTGATTGTGGTCAACTGTATCGTGCTGGGTCGTGCTGAGGCCTTTGCTTCCAAAAACAATGTGGGCAACTCTTTCCTCGACGGTCTATTCATGGGCTTGGGCTTCACCTGGGCTCTGACCCTCATCGGTTTTTTCCGCGAACTACTTGGCGGCGGAGCCGTTTTCGGCCACAGCATCATCGGTGGCAACGACGGCATGTTGCTCTTCATTTTGGCTCCTGGCGGCTTCTTGGTTTTGGGTTATTTGATGGCTTTGGTGCGCAAATTTCAGAAAAACTCATAAAAAAAGTTAAAAACCAGGGGTCGGGGGGTGACGAAATCGAACCCAAAGACTCTTATATATAGAAAGTAAATTTTCGCAAACGAATATTACTTGAAAAAGGTAGTATAACAACAGAGAAAACAAATTATTAATTAAAAACATTGAGATATGAAAAAGGTTTTGTATATCGCAGTACTCATTGCCATGGTAGGAATAGGCAGCCGTGCATGTGCCCAGAACTGCACCGAAATTGTCCGTCCCTATCTTGAATTCCGCAACATTCCTCCTTCCGAATATCCTCAGGAGAAATTTGAGTATCGCTGCAATTTTTCACGCAACTCTTTCTATATGTGCGACACAGTGCCCCAAGGTGCCCTGGTTTTCAACATTTCTGAGCTGACCAACTTTATCACCAAACAGCATCCCTCTGAAAATTATGTAGTCGACCTCGAAGTCTTCAGCTACTGGGCATGGGACTTCCTCAATTTCCAAAAACAAGACTACACCCACACAATTTATTTCGACACCCACAATGCCACAAACCGCTACTTGGCAGTACGAAGCTGGGATGAGGCATATTCTCGAACCGCACTACCGGAACGCTGGGAGAAATAGCCCCAAAACAAAAGAGGTTTAAACACTCTATATTTGATTAGTTAATGAATAAATACTATTTGATATGAAAAAGATAGCAACATTGGTCATCCTACTATGCCTCGGTTGTTTTGGCGCCTATGCTCAAGACCTCAAGCATGTCGTCCTGACCGACGCCAATAATGGCGATACTATCGATGGTCCCGGATCGGGCCTGAGGTTATATGACGATGGTGGTCCTACTGGTAATTACACTCATGGCTACGACCGCATCTACTACCTCCGTTCAACTTGCGACACTAGCGACACCGCTACCACTTTCCTCACCGTATACCTCATGTCCTACGATATCGGACCCTACGATACGTTGTACTTCTATGACGGCCCGTCTATCACTAGCCCGCTGATTATGAAGGTGAACAATAGCACTCCCATCTCAAGTCCTACTTTGTATATTGGCTCCACCAACACGTCGCGTATCATCACCTTACGTTTTCGCGCCAGCTTGTTGCATGCCGATGATACTTTGCCCCACTCGGGCTTCATGCTTGGCGTCGACTGCGCCAAACCGTGCGAGAACGTTGTGAGTATGATCGACACCATGTATGAACGTATTGACAAACATGGCAACGTGTTAGCCCAGTCATACTTTAAACCGGTGCCCACAGCTTTTGACTCCATTTTTGAACAAATATGGGTACCAGACAGCACCGGTACAGGTGGAGAATTTGTAGACGACCACGACCACTTGATCAGAGTCGATACCATCGGCTGGTCCGACGGTGCACTTCTCTGTATGGGACAAGGTATTCGATTTCATGGCCATGGCATATATAGCCACGTATACGGCTACTACGAGCCCCACGACTCCACCACAATCTTCACGTGGTCCTCAGGCGCTGGCGACACAGTGGCAGGCATCAATCTCGACTCTGTCGACTTCCATTCCTACAACCGCGTAGGCTGCTTTGATGTAATTCTGCAACTTACCGATGAGAATGGCTGTCCTTCCAGAAACTATATGACTGTTCAGGTCCGTGTGGCACAAAACCCCATCAAGACAATCTTCGACCTCGCCACCATTTGCAACAACGACTCATTGCAAGTTAACGTAGGTTATGAAGGTGAAAATGGTACCCTGACGCTGAAAAAAATCAAGTTTGCTAAGGTGGTCTCCAAAATCAACGACATACGAGTCTTTATACCCGACGGCCCTCGTTGCCCTCTTCGATGCTATGAGGCACCCGTAACCTTCGACGAATTTCCCAACGGACGTCAAATTGAATCGGCTGGTGACATTTGCTCCATATGCGTAAACTACGAACATTCCTATATGGGCGACTATAGCATGGCTATCGCCTGTCCAATCTACGACAAAACTGTCTCCACAACTATAGGCCACTCATTTTTGAAATATCACAGTGAAAGTGATGCTCCCGATGGATACATTCCACCATCAGGCACATCGAATGGTTATGGCCGTTACACGGGATGTCCTTCCGGCAATCCTCCAGATGGCTGGGATCAAATAGGTGGTGGTACCGAAAGAGCATGCGACTCTATCTATAATCCATGGGGCATAGGTTGGAACTACTGTTTTTCACGCAACGGAGAATACACCTTGGTATCTGGTGAGACTTGTAACACCACCAACCCTACCGATGCAGGTATGGCCTCACCGGGACATACAGGCGCCCACGATTTCGACATCCCCGTTATGGTACCTCCATTCGTCAATGCAGGTGACAATGCTGGCACTCACACGGTAACAACCTTGGACTCTAGCGATCACATAGGAATGGTGAACTACTATATCCCCGCTGACGACTTCAGCAGCTTGGTTGGCTGTCCGCTCAATGGTACATGGGTTATTGAAATCTGCGACTACTTTGCCATTGACAATGGCTGGGTGTTCAACTGGTCGTTAGACATCTGCAATATCAGTGGCGGTGGCGGCTGCGACTACCAGGTAGCCATCGACTCTGTAGTATGGCGTCCCGACACCAACCATTTGACCGACTTCTACGACGGTATCTACCGAGGTCTTATCATCAACAAGAAGTGGAACGACAGCACAGCAGCCTTCATTTCATCTCCCGACACAAGTGGCGATTTCAATATCAAATTGTCCATTTATGACGAATTTGGTTGCCGTTGGGACACCATAACACATATCTCCACCGTTACTACCCCCTTGCCCTCTCTGGGTAACGACACCATCATTTGCGACATAAACACCATCACGCTGGATGCTCGCGACAAATTCACCAATGAGAACTATGCCTATTTGTGGGAGCCCTTCGGCGAACGCACACCTGTCATCACCACTACTCCCAGCACCTTTGCCGACCATACCTACATTGTTGAAGCAATCCACAGCGAGAAAAACATCCAATGCGTTGCTCGTGACACCATCTTGGTGAAAGTACTGCCACAACCTATACCTAATTTCGACCCGGGCATCTTCCCCATCGAAGGATGCGAACCGCTGACAATCAATATTGTCAACACTACCAAGAATGGCTATAAATACCGCTGGGTATTCGGCGACGGCACCTATTCGACATTGAAAGACCCAAGTCACTCCTATGCCGCAGGCCAGTATGACTTCAAATACTATGTGGAAAGTGAGGGCGGCTGCAAAGACTCTCTGATTTATCCTGGCCTTGTCACCGTTTTCTCACAGCCCGAGGCTCAATTCTCATGGGAACCCACCTACCCGAATGTGGTACACCCCAACATTGCCTTGCACAACACAACCACTCCCGACGAAGGCAACAATATCTACCGTTGGGAAATCCAGTACGACAAGGATAATCCATACTCATTCCATACAGCAACCGAAAAGAACCCGAACTTTACATGGCAAGCTCCTGCTGGTGAGGACATCTCGGGCAGCTATACCATCCGCTTGATTGCACGCACGGACAATCACGGCCCCAGTGGTCGCCTCATCGTCTGCAGCGACACGGTGGAGAACACCATCCTGATCATCAACGACCAGCTACAGTTCCCCAATATGGTGACCCCCAATTCCGACGGTATCAACGACCGCTTTGTCATCAAGAATCTTGTCGAGGGTCTGGCTTACCCAATCAACCAACTCGACATCTACGACAAATGGGGTTCCCGTGTGTTCCATGCTGAGAATATCGACAAGGAGGAAGACTTCTGGGATCCCGCATCCACCAACAGCCCTGCAGGCACCTATTTTTACCGTTTCGTCGGCAAGGGCTACAAGGGCAACATAGAACATAACGGTGTTATCGAAGTTCTTAAATAGACCTCTGGGTCTTAACACAATAACGTACAAGGGTGCCCTCCGGGACACCCTTGTGCTACTATTGTTACTGGCACCTATCACCCAGATAGGGGCTCACCAACGCGACACCTTAGGCACCGGCCATCGACTCCATTTCATCCAGAATTTAGGACAATGGAAAGAGCCCTTCCTCTTTAAATCCGAAATGAACCAAGCCGCTTTCTTTGCCGAAACCGACTGTTTCACTTTCGTCATCAAGGCCAAGGACCAAGAAGAGAGCGCTGACCACTTCCATCACCAACATGCCACGGCAGCACATGCCTACAAAGTACATTTTATAGGCAGCAACCCCCAGGTAACGATAACTGGTCACGACATCGACCCCACCGAGGGCTACGATAACTATTTCATAGGCAACAAACCCGAGCATTGGGTAAGCCGAGTGCCTCACCTCAAAACCATCCTCTACCATGACCTCTATCCCGGTATCGACATGGATGTGCGCGTTACCGAGCATGCCATGAAGACCAACTACTACGTAAGTGCCGGCACCAACCCTTCCGCCATCGTCTTGGAGTACGAGGGAACCGATAAACTCTACCTCTCTTCAGGCAATCTTATCATACGTACTTCGGTAGGCGAAATAGTAGAAATCAGGCCTTACGCCTACCAAGAATGCGACACCGGCCATTGCGAAATCGATGTACGCTATCGCCTAATAGGAAACCGCGTGACCTTCGTGGTGGGCGACTACGACACTCAACTGCCCTTAGTTATCGACCCTGTGCTGCATTTCTCCACCTACACGGGTTCCACCGCCGACAACTGGGGCACAACGGCAGCCTACGATTACGAAAAGAACACCTACACAGCAGGACTCATTTTCGGCACCGGCTACCCCGTCTCCACAGGTGCATACGACCTTTCCTACAACGGCAACTGCGACATCGGCATCTTCAAATTCGACTCTACGGGCTCGCAACGCATTTACGCCACCTATTTGGGTGGATCCTATGCCGACATGCCTCATAGTATGTTTGTCAACTCTTTCAACGAGCTGGTCATCTTTGGCACCACAGGCTCTGAGGATTTTCCAACCTCCTCCGATGCTTTTCAGCGCATTATGAGAGGGGGTAGTCCTATCCAATATGAAGGAACCACAACAGTTAACTATCCTAATGGTTCCGATATCTTTGTCTCGCGCTTTTCCATCGACGGCACCCGTCTATCGGCATCCACCTATGTGGGTGGCACCAACAACGACGGCCTCAACTACCGTAACAGTTTCAACAATAGCTACCGCACATACATGTGCGGCAACGACTCCCTCTATTCTAACTATGGTGACGGTGCCCGCGGAGAGATTATCACCGACGACCTGAACAATGTCTACATAGGCTCCACTTCCTTCTCCATGGACTTTCCTGTTACCCTGGGGAGCGTTAACATCTATCCACCTCTCAAGCAAAACGGGGTGGTGTTCAAGCTCGACTACAACCTACGCAACATGATTTGGTGCACTTATCTTGGAGGTGACGGCGACGATGCGGTCTACTCCATCGATGTCGACTCCAGCTACAATGTCATCGCCTGTGGCGGCACCAACTCATCTAATTTCCCTACCACCCCGGGGGCTTATCAAACCACCTATCGTGGCGGTTCGGCCGACGGATTTATCAGCAAGATATCATACCATGGCAACCGACTGATAAACAGTACCTATTACGGTTCCGATGCCTACGACCAAGTGTATTTCGTTCGTACGGGCAAGAACAACGAGGTTTTCATTTTTGGTCAAACCAAAGCTACAGGCAATACCATGATTTATAACGCTGGCTACAACACCCCTGGAGCCGGCAACCTTCTTGCCCGCCTGCAGCCCGACCTCTCCCGACGTGTATGGTCAACCGTCTTTGGCACCAACATCGGTCACCCCAACCTCTCCCCTACCGCTTTTGCTGCCGACATCTGCAACCGTGTCTATGCTGTGGGGTGGGGTCGCGACTTTGTGGGCTCATGTGTGAGCGATTTCTCACAAGGCAGTTGCCACAACATGGAGGTTACACCTGATGCATATCAAAGCACCACCGACGGGCAGGACTTCTATCTGTTAGCCATCGACGACCATGCCTCACATTTGGATTATGCAACCTTTTTTGGTGAGGACCACGCCAATGCCAACCAGGGAGGCAGCGACCATGTCGACGGCGGCACCTCGCGCATCGACCGCCGCTCAACACTCTATCAGAGCGTCTGCGCCAGCTGTGGCGGCACCAACAGTTTCCCCACCACCCCTAATGTATGGTCCGAAAACAATGAGTGCAGCTACAACTGCAACAACGCCGTATTTCGTTTCACCATCCACACCGATTATCCTGTAGCCGAATTTGTGGCGCCACCTGTTGGATGCGCCCCTTATACAGTCACTTTTCACAACACTGGCCGCGGCAACAGCTATCTGTGGGACTTCGGCGATGGCAACACCTCCACCGCCACCAACCCTACCCATACCTTCAACAACGCTGGCACCTACCATGTGCGCCTCATAGCCTATATGGACGGCGGCTGCAAGACAACAGATACCACCTCGGTCAACGTCACCGTGCTCGATGCCACCCAAAGCAGACATTACATCCTAACCCCCTGCGATGGACAGCTCACCCAAATAGGGCACAAGCCCATGCTGGGTTGCTCCTATCAATGGCTCACCGAAGGCGTTTCCGATTCCCATGTTGCGAATCCTTACGTCAACCAGTCGGGCATCTATGTGGTCAGCATGACCACCTTCGACAGTAGCTGCACTCAGACCGACACTTTCGAGGTGCGCTATCTCCGAACCCTCGACACCCTAATCCTGCGCAACCCCACCTGTCCCGGATATGCCGACGGTAGCGCCCTTGTGCGTATTCCCGAAACAATGCGCGACAGCGTACAAATACTATGGGACGGCACACCCGGCGACACACTCCTTTCAGGTCTGAGTGCCGACGGCCGCCAACACCAACTCGAAGTAATCCATGGCGAATGCACATCCACCGTCGTCTTCACTATTATCGACCCTCCCTTATTGCAATATAGCATTGAGGCCGACAGCATACTCTGCGACGACAACTGCACAGGTTGGATTCACCTCTCCTATGGTTACCCAGGCGGAAGCACCACCGACAGCCTTATCAATAACCTTTGCGCAGGCAACCACACCCTCTATTTCACCGACACGGCAGGCTGCCCCTACTCCGATACTGTCACCATCATTCGCGACACCCTGCTTGACCACATGCAAGTATGGGCAGACAGTTACGAAATTTTCCTCTCCCAACATGTGGGTCTGCACGCCACTCCCCTCCCCGGAGCTGCCTACAGTTGGACAGATCCCTCAACGCTCATCAACCCCTATACCCCTAACCCTACTGCCACACCCCAAGATACCCTTACTCACTACGAATGTGCTGTGGTGGATAGCTTAGGATGCACCTGGCGGGGCAGTCTGTTCATCCATTGCACCGAAATCACTTGTGGTGAGCCCAATATATTCATACCCAATGCCTTCTCGCCCAACGACGACGGCATCAACGACCGACTCACCTTCCACGGCAAATGGGTGCTGGAATTTCACCTCTCTATCTATTCTCGCTGGGGCGAAAAAGTCTTCGAGACCCACGACATCAACGACAGCTGGGACGGTCGCTACAACGGCAACTGGTGCCAGCCTGGTGTATACACTTACTACTGTCGTATCCGTTGCGAAGCAGGATTCGATAACTTGCTGAAAGGAGACATAACACTCATACGATGAAGGACCAATTTGTCATAGCCTGCCTTGCCGACCTCACCATGCAGGATGAGGTAATCAGTCATGCAGCATTCCTTGCCCGCATGCTTCACAAAGGAATCATCCTCCTCTATGTCGAGGACAAACGATACGGCAACTTAACCACCAAGGAGGCAGAACAACCCATTGCCAACATAGAAGCAACCCTCACCGACCTCAAGCCCGCCCATGTCATCATGAAGGGGGCTCTCAAAGAAGTGGTCAACGCCCTCCCCACTCTGCTCAACGGGGTCGTTGCTGTGGTGGGCATCAACCCCAAGGCCAAGCGTGGCAGCCTCACCCATCCACGCACCGTGCTGCATCTTTTCAACGAGTGCAAGATAGCTTACCTCACCGTACAGCAGCGGCTACAAGACCCTCACAACTACGACCGCGTAGCATTTGGTGTTGACTTTCGCAAAGAGAGCAAAGACAAACTGGTGTGGGCAAGCTATTTTGCTCGCTTCAACCACAGCCAACTTAATATGCTGCATTTCTACTACAGCGACGAAGGCCTTCGCAAAAAATGGAGCAATAACGTCCTCTTCATGAACAAACTCTTTGCCAACTTAGGCGTTTCCTACACCGACCATGTCGTTAGTGGACATGCACTATTCCCCGAAACCATCATTTGCGACAGCGCGGCACAACAAGGCTGTGGACTCCTCATCAGCGTCACCACCGACACGCGCGACCTCGATGTTATCGAATGGGTAGCCGGTGTAGCCGAACATCGCACCATAAGCAACCTTGCCTGCCTTCCCGTCCTCTATATCAATCCCCGCAACGACATATACGTCCTCTGCGACTGACACTCACCCTCCATCGTTCCCATTTCTTTATTTCACTATCAGCCACTATTATTACTAAGGGCCCTCCAATTCACCTGATAATCCCCTACCTACTCCCTTCCCCCACGTCACCTTCCCTGTCAATATTATCCATAACAAATACTAATCTGCCATAAAACCTATTGACCGATTCGGGTAAAAAACTTTTCCCGAAACAAAAAAAGAACATATGGATATTTTTTTGTATTTTTGCAAAAAAATAGTAGTTCAAACTAATCCAAACTAATTAAGTTGCGCCCGACACACATCAGGGATAAAAAAATGAAAAAATTTTATATCATTCTTCTCGTAGCTTTCTCCTTCATGGCCACCAGCTGCATGCAAACCCACTATGTCCCAACCGCAGCCACCTTCAAGGCCGCCAACGACCAAATTTCCGCCAACCTCAACAAAGCTGGCTACCGCCTTTCCAACCAATCCTCCGTTGAGAAAAACGAATTGGTAGTGACCGACCAAACCTACAACACCCGCACCGGCTACAGCAACAAAATCGACAACAACTTCGTCAACTACGACAGCTACACCTTCACCGCTGCCAACGGCGAAACAGTTTCCTACTCCACCAAATACGGCTATAAAAAAAGCATCCATGGCGAACTCTACCTCAAAGAAATGAATGTCACCGAGTGTAAAGTCAGCAACCCCGACAAATACGCCGAGTATTGTGGCAACACCGGCAGCATCAGCCGCGAATTAGAGGCCTCACGCCGCAATGTTGAAGATCTGAACGTCTTCACCACTACCCTCCTTGCCTGCGGTGTAGTGATTGGTGCCGCTGTTGTTTTGGCCCTCCTATTCCCCGAAGCATAATTAAACCTATTTTCATAAACTATCATCGAAAACAAAAAACGGGCTCATCAGGCATTAACTGATGAGCCCGTTTTTTCATATTCTCAGTCTTTTGAGATTAAAACGGTGGGTTCAGGCAAAAGCCATCAAGCGATTCCAAGAAAACACAAAGTACGGCCAAATTGCGCCTCATTATTGTCATCTCCTCGCAATATTCTTGCAATATTCTCGCAATCCTCTCGTTCAAACAGAAAGAACTCCCCAAGCAATTCCTTGGTTTATAGAATGTACTAAAACAAAAAGAGACTTAGCCTCTTAGCATCTGCAGACAGCTATTCTTTTTGGGGGATTTCTATTAATCAAGAATTAGAGAATTGGCCTTTATATTGTACCGTGGAGAAGACTACTAAAAAAACTGCGAGGGACCAGAACGGTCCCCCGCTGCAATCAAAACCAATAAAAAAGCCAATTATTATTGACACTATTATGTACTGGAAATATCCTATTTATTGCAAGATAAAAACGAAAAAATTACCATCAACATACAACACTATCTATCAATCAGATACAATCCATGCAAGAATCACCAAGCAAGGAATGACTCCACACAAACGCCCACTTGGGGAACCAAAATTTGTCCACTACATCGGAGTATTAGCCTTTGTCGGAATAATGTCATCATAAAGTCGTGGGCAAAAAGCCAACACCTTGCTGTGGCAAAAGGTTGCATCCGTTTGCTTGCAGCAAGGTGATGGCTATTGTTGCAATGGTTTCCTTTGGCAATGAGTCTAGGAACAGCGCTTCAGCGTTTGATAACGCGTTGCAGGGTGACGAATGCGTCACCGTTGGCGGGTTGAAGGACAAGGCGCAACAAGTAGGTGCCGGCAGGGAGGGCTGAGAGGTCGAGTGAGAAAGAATCAGGGTGCGCGGGAGTGGTAATCTGCTTGACAAGGCGACCCTGATTGTCATAGACCTCGATTTGGCGGATGGGAATTCCGGCAACAGTGATGGGTCCTGCAGTGGGATTGGGGTAGACGCTGAGAAGCTGAGCTATGTCAACAGGGTCGATGCCTTGGGTAGTGTTGATGGTGAGGATGAGTGTGACGATGCTGTCGCAACCCTCAACAGTTTGTCCCTGGTAGGTGTATTGCCCGCTGGCAGTATAGGTGTTGCCTTGCCATGTGTAACTGTTATTGGCAGTCGCTATTAGGGTGTCGTAGACGCTATTGTTGAGGGTGAGATAGAGGGTGACTGTACTGTCGCAGCCATAGGAATTGACCGTTGAGAAATGCGCATCATTCGTTGAGGCAGTGTAGGTACTATCATGCCAAATGAATTGGTCGCAGGCGGTCTGATAGTCATCGGAGGTTGAGCTTTGGTGGAGGGTGAGATGGAGGGTGACCACACTGTCGCAGCCTTCTGAATTGTGAGTTATGAATTGCGTGTTGTAAGTCGAGGCTGTATAAGTGCTATCATGCCAGAAAAGGCTGTCGCAGGAGGTTTGATAGTCGATGGTGCTACTGCTTTGGTGGAGGGTGAGATGGAGGGTGACCACGCTATCGCATCCCTCCGAATTAGGCATTATTAATTGCGCATTGTGCGTCGATTCCGTATAGGTGCTATCGTGCCAAATGAGACTGTCGCAAGCTGTCAATACTTCGGCACCGGCACTGCTGTGGTTGACGGTGAGATGGAGGTTGACCAGGCTGTCACATCCGTTGCTTCCTGTGAGGGTGTGCACAGGTGTGTTGGTGGAGAATGTGTAAAATCCGCCATGCCAGGTAATGCTGTCGCACGCCACGAGGTTCTCAACCACAGTGTCGGGCTGGCTGATGCTGAGATGGAGGGTTACCACACTGTCGCAGCCAAGGGCATTGGTTGTGGTATAAGTAGGCGTAGTGGTGGAAGCGGTATAGGTATTGCCATGCCATACGAAACCTCCACATGCGGTTTGGCTATCGACGGCAGTACTGCTTGCAAGGAGGGAGAGGTGGAGAGTGACCACGCTGTCGCAGCCATTAACCGTGGTAGTGGTGTAGGTGGGTACAGTGGTGGAAGTGGTGTAGGTGCTACCGTGCCAACTGAGGCTGTCGCAAGCGGTCTGGTAGTCGGTGAAAGCAACGCTACTATGGAGGGTGAGGTGGAGGGTAACCACACTGTCGCAGCCATTATGGTTCTGCATGACGTAGGTTGGCTCACTAGTGGAGGTGGTGTAGGTGGTGCCGTGCCAGCGGAGGCTGTCGCAAGCAGTCTGGCTGTCAATTCCACTATTGCTGGCATTGACAATGAGGTGCAGCATAACCACACTGTCACAACCCTGGGCATTTTGCGTCACGTAGATAGGGGCATTGGTTGAGGCGGTATAGGTGTTACCATGCCAGGTATAGCTGTCGCATGCGTTAACAACCTGAATATTAGAGGTGCTATGGTGAATGGAGAGGTGGAGCGTGTCGACATTGATGCAGTTGTGACCCGGAAGGTTGTAATCGTAGGTGTAGGTGCCGGAGGTGGTGTAGAAGTTGCCATTCCACAAATAGGCATCGCAGGCAGCAACCGTATAGGCGGTGTTGGTGTGGTCGTTGAGGGTGAGGTGGAGCGTATCGGTGCTGGGGCATCCGGTGGCATTGGTGTAATGATATAGATAGGTTCCAGCCGAGTCGTAGGATGTGCCATGCCAGTCATAGTAGTCGCAGGCAGTGGCGGCATAAGAGTCGTGGTTGCTGCTGTTGACAGTAAGGTTGAGGAGCACCAGGCTGTCGCACCCCTCGGCATTGAGGGTGAGGAAAGAGGGTGTATTGGTACTGGAGGTGTAGGTAGTGCCGTGCCAAGTGAGACTGTCGCATGCGGTAAGGGCCTGAATGGCCATGGTGCTGTGATGCACTGTGAGGTGGAGGGTTACCACGCTGTCGCAGCCATCGGCATTGGTCTCGGTGTAGGTGGGTGTGGTGGTATTGACAATATAGGTATTGCCGTGCCAGATAAAGCGGTCGCAGGCAGTCTGGCTATCGATGCCCGTATTGCTATGGTTGACGGTGAGGTGGAGGGTGATCACGCTGTCGCAGCCGGCAGCGTTGGTCTCGGTGTGGGTGGGGGTGTTGGTGGAGGCGGTATAGGTAGTGCCGTGCCAGGTATAGGAGTCGCACACGGTGTGGGTCTCCGAGCCTGTGTTGCTATTGCGAATGGTGAGGTGTAGCGTGACCACGCTATCGCATCCAGCCGCATTCTGCTCGACAAAAGTGGGGGCCTGCGTGCTGACGTTGTAGGTGGTGCCATGCCATGTATAGGAGTCACAGGCACTTTGGGTCTCAATGCCGGCATTGCTGTAGTTGACCGTGAGGTAGAGGGTGTCGACATTGGTGCAGATGGAGCCGGGCTGATGGTGGTCATAGGTGTAGGTGCCGGAGGTGGTGTAGTTCTCGCCATTCCATCGATAACTGTTGCAAGCTGCAATACGATAAGAGGTGTCCTCATGGATGCTGATGGTGAGGTGGAGGGTATCGGTGCTGGCACAACCGTCGGTGTTTACATAGTGGTACTGATAGCTGCCCGAAGTGTTGTAGGTATTGCCGTGCCAGGTGTAGCGGTCGCAAGCCGACTGGTTGTAACTGTCATGGGTACTATTGTTGACGGTGAGGTGCAGCGTAACCAAGCTGTCACATCCAGCCTGGTTCTGCTCGGTGTAGGTGGGTGTATGGGTGGAAGAGGTGTAGGTGATTCCATGCCATACAAAATAGTCACAGGCAGTCTGGGTTTCTGTGCCCGTGTTGCTGCTACGGAGGGTGAGGTGGAGCGTCACGGTGCTGTCGCAACCCGCCGAGTTGAGCGTAGAGTATTGCGCATTGCTAGTCGAGGCCGTGTAGGTGCTGTCGTGCCAGGTGTATTGGTCGCAGGCCGTCTGCATATCAATGCCCGTGGTGCTATGGTTGAGGGTTAGGTGCAACGTCACCGTGCTGTCGCATCCCTTCGAATTGAGTGTTGCAAACTGGGCATTGTGGGTGGATGCCGTGTAGATGCTGTCGTGCCAGGTGTATTGGTCGCAAGCAGTGTGCGGGTCAATAGCCGTATTGCTGTAATTGACCACCAGATGGAGGGTGACAATGCTGTCGCAACCCACGGCATTTTGTTCGGTAAAGGTGGGCGTGACAGTCGAGGCCGTGTAGGTGGTGCCATGCCAGGTGTACTGGTCGCAGACCGTCTGCGAGTCGATGCCGGCAGAGCTGTGGAGGATGGACAAATGCAGCGTCACCACGCTGTCGCAGCCGGCCGAATTGAGCGTCAGGAATTGGGCGTCATGCGTTGAGGCCACATAAGTACTGTCGTGCCAGGTGTACTGGTCACAGGCCGTGTGCGCAATCAGGGCGCTGTTGCTGTGATTCACCGTCAGGTGCAGGAATGTAACGCTGTCGCAGCCCTGCGTGTTGGTGGTGGTGTAGGAGGGCGTATTGGTAGTGGCGGTGTAGGTGGAGTCATGCCAAGTGTAACTGTCGCAGGCCGTCTGCACGTCAAAACCGGCAGTGCTGTGGTTTATCGTCAGGTGCAAGGTCACCACGCTGTCGCAGCCTTCGGCATTCTGCTCGGTAAAGGTGGGCGTGGCTGTGGAGGCCGTGTAGGTGGCCCCATGCCACGTGTAGCTATTACAAGCCGTTTGGGTTTGAATGCCCGTGTTGCTATGATGGAGGGTGAGATGGAGGGTGACGGTGCTGTCGCAGCCATGCTGGTTCTGCTCAACAAAAGTGGGGGTACTCGTGGAGGAGGTGTAGGTGAGTCCGTGCCAGGTGTATTGGTCGCAAGCCGTCTGGTAGTCATCGCCCGTGTTGCTCTGATGAAGCGTCAGGTGCAAGGTCACCGTGCTGTCGCAGCCGGCATGGTTCTGCTCAACAAAGGTGGGCTCGGTGGTCGAAGCGGTGTAGGTGGTGCCATGCCACGTGTAGCTGTCGCAGGCCGTCTGCGTCTCAACACCCGTGTTGCTATTATGTATTGTCAGGTTGAGGCTGACGGTGCTGTCGCACCCTGCCGCATTGGTGGTTTGGTAGATGGGGGTGCTGGTCGAAGCGGTGTAGGTGGTGCCGTGCCAGGTGTAGCTGTCGCAGGCGGTCTGCACATCCACAGCCGTGGTGCTGTGGTGGATGGTCAGGTAGAGGGTGACGGAACTGTCACAACCCGCCGAGGAATGAATGTGGTAGGTGGGCGTGGTGCAAGAGGAGTCGTAGGTAACATCTTGCCAAGTGTAGGTGTCACAGGCGGTCTGATAGAGTTCGGTTTGCAAACTGTAGTTTATGGTCAGGTGGAGGGTGACGGTGCTGTCGCAGCCACTAGCGTTAGTAGTGGTGTAGGTGGGCGTTTGGGTCGAGGCGCCATAGGTGACTCCGTGCCAAGTATACTGGTCGCAGGAACGGATGGTTTCGATGGCCGTGTTGCTATGGTTGATGGTCAGGAAAAGCGTGTCGGTGTTGGTGCAGGTCGAGCCTTCCTGGGTGTGGTCGTAGGTATAGATGCCCGTGGTGCTATAGCTCTGCTCGTTCCATGTGTAAGAGTCGCAGGCGGTCACATAGAAAGAGGTGTCGTTGTGGTGGCTGATATTAAGGTGGAGCGTGTCGGTGCTGGCACAGCCAGAGGCATTGGTGTAGTGATATTGATAAACGCCCGAGGAGGTATAGGTGGTGCCATGCCAGGTGTATTGTTCGCAGGCATCCTGATTGTAGCTGTTATGGCTACTGCTGTTGAGAGTGAGATGCAGGGCGACGGTGCTGTCGCAGCCATGCTGGTTCTGCTCGGTGTGGGTGGGGGTGCTGGTCGAGGCGGTGTAGGTGATGCCGTGCCAGGTGTAGCTGTCGCAGGCCGTCTGGTCGTCGATGCCCGTGATGCTGTGGTGGAGGGTTAGGTGGAGCGTCACGGTGCTGTCGCAACCCGCCGAGTTGAGCGTTGAGTATTGCGCATTGCTAGTCGAGGCCGTGTAGGTGCTGTCGTGCCAGGTGTATTGGTCGCAGGCAGTTTGTACTACCGTAGCCGTGGTGCTGTGGTGGAGGGTCAAATGCAGGGAGACGGTGCTGTCGCAACCCGCCGCGTTGAGCGTGGCAAATTCGGCATTGGCAGTCGAGGCCGTGTAGGTGCTGTCATGCCAGATGAATTGGTCGCAAGCCGTCTGGGTTACGATGCTTGTGTTGCTGTGATGGATGGTCAGATGGAGCGTAGCCGTGCTGTCGCAGCCACTTTGGTTGAGGGTGGTGTAGGTGGGCGTATGGGTCGAGGCGGTGTAGGTGATTCCATGCCAGGCAAACGAGTCGCACACCGTTTGGGTCTCCACGCTGCTGTTGCTGTAATTGACCGTAAGGTGCAGGGCCACGGTGCTGTCGCAACCGCTAACGTTGGTAGTGGTATAGGTGGGCGTGTTGGTGGAAGCCATGTAGGTGTTGCCGTGCCACGTGTAGCTGTCGCAGGCCGTCTGGGTTTCAATGCCCGTGTTGCTATAGCTGATGGCCAGATGCAGCGTCACGGTGCTGTCGCAACCTGCCGCATTCTGCAGCGTATAGGTTGGCGTAGTGGTCGAGGCTGTATAGGTGATTCCGTGCCAGATATATTGGTCGCAGGCGGCCTGGGTCTCAATACCCGTCGTGCTGCCCAAGATGGTGAGATACAGCGTATCAACGTCAATGCAGGCAGCGCCCTCCTGTGTGTGGTCATAAGTATAGAGGCCAGTGGCTGTGTATACCTCCCCATTCCAGTCATAAAAGTCGCATGATGTCACATGCTGTGTGCTATAGTCATGAGCACTGATGGTCAGATGCAGGGTGTCGGTGCTGGCACACCCAGCGTCGTTAGTATAGTCATACAGATAGGTGCCTGTTGTCGAATAGTCGGTCCCATGCCAGAAATACTGTTCACAAGCATTTTGCAAAAAACTGTCGTGGGTGCTGTTGCTGACAGTCAGGTGTAGCGTAACCAGGCTGTCGCAGCCTACCGAGTTGAGCGTTGTATATTGCGCACCCATCGTCGAGGTCGTAAAGGTACTGTCATGCCATGTATAGCTGTCGCAGGCAGCTACGGTTTCAATACCCGCACTACTATGGTGAATCATAAGCTGAAGGGTTGTGACACTGTCACACCCCAGATGATTCATCTCAGCAAAAACAGGCTCATGGGTGGATGCGGTGTACGTACTGTCATGCCAAGTGTATTGGTCACAGGCCGTGACACTCTCCGTGCCCATGCTGCTGTTATTGATAGTGAGGTTGAGCGTGACCACGCTGTCGCAACCAACCTGGTTCTGCTCTGAAAAAGTTGGTTCATTGGTGGATGTGGTGTACGTACTGTCATGCCATGTATAGCTGTCGCATGCGGTTATATTCTCGGTGCCCTTGCTGCTGCTATTGATAGTGAGGTGGAGCGTAACCACGCTGTCGCAACCTACCTGGTTCTGCTCCAAGAAAGTTGGTTCATTCGTCGAGGCGGTATAGGTGCTGTCATGCCAGATGTAGCTGTCGCAAGCGGTTATGTTCTCTGTGCCCGTGCTGCTGCTGTTGATAGTGAGGTGTAGGGTGACCACGCTGTCGCAGCCGACTTGATTCTGCTCCAAGAAAGTTGGTTCATTCGTTGAGGCAGTATAGGTGCTGTCATGCCAAGTATAGCTATCGCATGCAGTTATATTCTCGTTGCCAGTACTGCTGCTGTTGATAGTGAGGTGGAGCGTAACGACGCTGTCGCAGCCGACGGCATTGGTAGTAGTGAATGTCGATTCGGTAGTGCTTGAGGTGTAACTGTTGCCGTGCCACACAAGGCTGTCGCATGCGGTCAACGTCACTGTTCCCGTAGTACTATTGTTTATCACCAGATACAGTGTGTCCACCTGCGTGCAGACACTGGTGCTGTCGGATTTGTCGTAGAAATAGGTGCCGCTGGCTGCGTAAGTCTGACCATTCCATTGGAAACTGTCACATGCCACCTCATGATAGGCTGCCGAAGCATTGCTATTGATGGTCAGATGGAGGGTGTCGGTGCTGGCACAACCGGCATCGTTAGTGTATTCGTAGGTGTATTCCCCACTGGTAGCATAGGTAACACCGTGCCATTCAAGACTGTCACATGCCGTCTGATTGACAACCACATGACTACCCTTGTTAATGGTCAGGTGGAGCGTGACGACGCTGTCGCAGCCGACTTGATTCTGCTCTAAGAAAGTTGGTTCATTCGTTGAGGCAGTATAGGTGCTGTCATGCCAAGAATAATTG
>JAEEHQ010000093.1 GCA_016280915.1 Bacteroidales bacterium | reverse complement strand
CGGTCGCTGTGGGTATCGGGGGCGACGGGACGGGCGTGGAGCTGGAAGATGTCGTACATCATCGTCAGGCAGAGGATCCGCATCATCTCGCGGTAGAAGAGCAGGGGGCGGTCGTTGAGGCGGTCGCGCAGGCGGTGGAAGTCCTCCAGCAGGATTTCTGCCTGACGGTCGTCGACCTTGATGACGGGGTTCTGGTTGAGGCTGATGCTGCCCCCGATGCTGTAGTTGTTCGACGGCAGGAGGCCCTGCAGAAACTTGTTGTCGGCGGCGAACCACTCAACCTCCATCCCTGGTACCGCCGCGAGATTCTTCGCCCTGTTGGGGTGTGGAATCACCACAAGGTCGTTCTTCACGATGTGGTAGCACCGTTCGTTGAACACGAAACTTCCTTCCCTCGCCCTGCACAGCAGGTGCATACAGGTGTGTCCCAGTTCCGGCGCGTTCATTGCCAGAAAGTCCGTCGAGTATAAAAAGTCAATCTTCATTTTTCAATTAATTCCCAATATCCACCTTTATCTGGCCCCACACGGCGGAGTAATCCCTTTTCTTGGAGTATTTTGATATAATTCTCCACACCTCTTCGCGATAAACCAACCTCAGTACAGAAAGCCGAAAGCCCAAAGGGGTATCTTATGTGTTGTGGCGCTATCAATATCGTCTGCGGCAACGTATGCATTCTCTTCGTCGGCAATTTGTTTGAATCCCTTGTCTCTCCCCCCAACCTCAATAATAACATTGTTGTCGATGCGGAAGTCGCCGCTTTTCAATCCACCATATTCCACTTTGTGACCTGCCGACACAAGTTGGTTGCAGAAGAAAGTCTCCCTGACAGTTCCAATTTCGGGTGAGGTGTCCGCCAAAGTGTACAACAAGTTGCTATTGTCAAGTAATATTTTATCTGGTTTCTGAAGGTCACTTATGCTGTCCACGTCTGTAAAAAGCCGTTGTATCAGTGCTGCCTCTTCAAGATTTTTCAGGTATTTGAGTGTAGTGGGGCGCTGGATGCCAATATTTTTCGATAACTTAGATATATCCACCTCGTAGGGAACCATTTGCGAAATGACTTTCAACAATGCTTTGACTTTGCGACAGCTTCCCATTTCGATTCCACGAAACCTTGTCAGTTCCGTATCGATGGTGTAATTCACAACCGATTCAACGAGGCTCTGGTATATGGTTTGATTCTCGAAATAGAATGGATAGTAACCCTCCTTTAAGTATCTGGAGAAATGTTCCAAAGGCTGACAGTATTTTTTCACTTCTCTGCAGAAAGCATTCGGTGAGTTCAGAATCTGGTCAAGCGAAACGCTCTTGACGTCAAGGATTCTATTCATTACAAGGAATTCGCGAAACGAAAGTCCTGGCATAGTGTATTGCACAAGCCTTCGTGACAAGTCTGCCTGACCATCGTTGATTCGCAGCAACGATGAACCACTAACCACCAAGTGCAGGTCGCGATGAAGGTCGTATATCTCTTTCACCTCACGACTCCAACCATCGTATTTATGCACTTCATCTATGAATAGGTGCCGGCCACCACGCTTGTAGAACATGTCTGCGGTATCCACCAAGCTGTGGCTCGTGAAATAGGATGTATCGGCCGAGCAGTAGAGTACATGCCTGTCGTCGGGAGCAAAACGCTGCTTGATATACTGCTGCATCAGAGTTGATTTTCCGACACCTTTAGGACCTTTAATGGCAATCAGGCGTAAGTTCCAGTCGATATGACTTGCCAGACCTCTGACAAAGTCCATCGGAACCTTTTCCATATAATCATCGTGACGCTCAAATAACTTATCCATAATCTGTTACTTGTCTAACACCAAATAGTTTGTCGGAGCAAATATACGTGTATTTTGCAAAATACAAAAAAATATTTTATTTGTATTTTGCAAAATACATATTCGGTCATTTCCGCTTCACTCATGTATTCTTGATTTTTTTAGCTCTTGCAGTTATGCAATCACCTCTTTTTCTATGTCAAGGTCGTCGTTAGTTCTCGTTTGAATTCTATGCAGTTGGTCTCGGTCATATTTGATAATCTTTACTGTTCATAATCAGTTCTGGCTCAATAACGGTTACTGGATGGATTTATTAACAGATTATTATTCTTGCTCGTAATAATAGGAACCTTTTTTTATTCAAAATGTTCTGGAATCGTATTAGTTCCTTACTCTTTTCTTCTTCAGGAAAAATATAAGAATATACATGGATTGAGGGGATTGAAGATTGTCCTTTTCCCAACTCTTCAAGTGCTACATCAAATTCGTGTCGAGCATCATTCGTTCTGTCTTCAATTCAGTTATGGATGAACCAAGGAATATGTTAATATGTTTTTTTACTTCTTATTGTCTTCTTGGGGTCTTCTTACCCTACCGAAAGATGTACATGTCCGATGCTGCGCCCATGCTACACACTTTTGATTTTTGAGTTCAAGGCCAAAACATGCCAGCTGCCGTTGTCGCGACGGTCGAGATAGCCTTTCTTGCGGAAGCTCTCTATTTGCTTCTGTACAGCAGAACGGTTGACCGACAGGTAGTCCGCCATCTCGGAGAAGGTGACGAAGGGCTTGTCGCGCAGGAGCGCAAGCAGGCGATTGCCGTTCCCGCTCCTGAAGTTGATTCGCTGACCGTCGTACCACCAAGTGTCTTTGTCGGCACTCCTCACGATGTCTATCTCGCATTGCATTTCCTCGCACACTGTCTTGCGGAAGAAGGCGAGGAAGGAAGCAATCTTGCCTATGGTGGCGTGAGCACCGTCGGAGGGCACCTTGCCTATTTTCTGGTCAGCACGACGCAGGGCCTCAAGATATTCTGCTTTCTTGCGGTTTCGGATGACTATCATGGGCCACCCGTGACGGGCCATGATATAGTTCACCATCAGGCGGGCGATGCGTCCGTTGCCGTCTTCAAAGGGGTGGATGCGAATGTAGCGGTAATGGAACAAAGCAGCCAGCTCCACAGGCGACAGCTTGCCCTCCTGCTCGGCAGCGTTGTACCAATCCACAAGGTCGCTCATTAGCGAGGCCGTTTCGTCGGGTGACGCATATTCGAAGCGGTCGCCATATCGGGTAATGACGCTGTTGGGGTGCGTCTTATACTGTCCGGCATGGACGGTATAACTCGTCTGTCCACCTCCAGGGAGGTCGCGATAGACGGTGTAGTCCTCGCGCAGAAGCACTTTATGCAGTTGACGGATGAAGTTCTGTGTCAGCGGTATGCCATTGTCGCGTACGGCTTCCATAACCATCTCAACGCCCACCTGACTGGCTTTCATATCGACAAAGTCCTTCAGGTCTCCTTCGCCGCTCACTTTGCCAAACAGCAGGAGTAACTCCGTCTGCCCGTAGGTCAGCGTGTTGCCCTCGATGTGGTTGCTGTTGTAGTTGTACTCGGTCGTGAACTTGTTACGCAACAGTTCCACATGCTTCTCTGACAGCGGGAAAAGAGCCTTCCAGTCGTTGTATATTTCTTCTATCTTCATAAGCGTACCGCTATATTATATGGGTTTCATACCACCTTACTAACGCATTTCTTTCGTTTTTATTGTATATACCACCTATTTATGTGGTGGTTATACCACCTTTGAGGCAAATATCGCAGTTTCTCCGTTGATTACTTCGTGATAAGGAATGCGTGAATGTGAGAATTCGCGAATGTGTTAAAGTGGTAATAATTCACTTTTGTGTTTATTGTGAAAATATTGATACTTTTTGTGAAATAGATATATGAGAAAATGGTTGTAATTTTGCAGCATCAAATGAAAAGAACGAGAATTAAACAACAAACAACTAATCAATTACTTATGCAAGAAACAGTAGTAGATCCGAGACTCACAACTGCCGAAGAACACGCCGAGGGTGTGCGTCAGGCACAGGTGCTCTTCAAGCTGAACCACACAATGCCCTACACCGACGAATACAACGCACTGGTTCGCGAGCTCTTCGGCGCAGGCCTCGGTGAAGGGGGATGGGTGATGCCCGGATTGACCGGCGTGTGCTTCGACCGCGTGAAGATTGGGCGCGGCGTGATGATTATGAACAACTGCCTGATGATGGCACGCGGCGGCATCACCATCGACGACGGCGCGATGATTGCCGCCAACGCACAACTTATCTCCAACAACCACGACCTGCACGACCGCCAGCTTCTAATCTGCAAGCCCGTCCATATCGGCCGCAACGCCTGGGTGGGTGCTGGTGCCACCATCCTGCCGGGCGTGACGGTTGGCGACAACGCTGTGGTGGCCGCTGGAGCGGTAGTGACCAAGGACGTAGCCCCCAACACCATCGTGGGTGGCAATCCCGCCAAGTTTATTAGAAATGTGGAATGAAAACGCTGGCATTATTAACCTTGCTGATTATGAGCTCTACGCCTGACACCGTTTTGCAGAAGGAGGTTGACCGTTACCTCGACCGCTGGAATGCGGCAATGGTGGCCGCCGACACCGCCTCGCTTGCAGCGATGATGGATGAGGCAATTGTGCTGCGCCACCTGTCGGGAGCGACGCAGACTCGCGGCGAGTGGCTCGCCGACGTGAAGGCTGGTAAAATGAAATACCACCACGCGGAAAAAAGCGATGTGCGCATCCGCCAAGAGAAGGACGGCAGTGTCACCGTGCACTTCACCTCCGTCGTCACCGCCACCATCTACGGCTCCCGCGGCACCTGGACGCTTCACCCCACCATGCGCCTCGTCCACCGCAACGAACAATGGATTAGAACAGAATAAAACAGATACAACAATGAAACGAATTCAAGCATTATTATTAACCTTAACAATCTCTCTTGCTATGAACGCACAACAACCTTATCTCACGCTTAACAACGGTGTGCGGATGCCCCAAGTAGGACTGGGACTGTACATGATTCCTGAAGGCGACGAGGCCTACAACTCGGTGATGACAGCTCTCAAAAACGGCTACCGCCACTTCGACTGCGCCCACGCCTACCAGAACGAGCGCGCACTGGGTCGCGCGCTGAAAGACAGCGGTGTGCCGCGTGACAGCGTATGGATTACCAGCAAGTTGTGGCAGAACGAATATGGCAAGGGCAAGACGTCCGCCTCCATCGACCGTATGCTCTCACGCCTCGGGCTGGAATACATCGACCTTGTCTATTTCCACCAGCCAGTAGGCGACTACGTGGAAGGCTGGCAGGAGCTGGAGGAAATCATGAAGAGCGGCAAGATCCGCGCCATCGGCATCTCCAACTTCGACGCCTCGGACAGCATTTTCGACTCACTGGTGAAACACTGCCGCGTGAAGCCGCAGATTATGCAAATCGAGTGCCATCCCTACGCCCAGCGTCGCCACTGGCAGGAGCGCTGCGCCGCAGAGGGCATACAGATTGAGTGCTGGTTCCCCCTCGGCGGACGTGACAGCAAAGGCGAGATACTGCGCGACCCCGTCATCAACCGCATTGCCAAAGCCCACGGCAAAAGTGCCGCACAAATCATCATCCGCTGGCACATGCAGGAAGGCTTTTCCGTCATCCCGGGCACCTCTAATCCCAACCACATTAAAGAAAACTTCGACGTGATGGACTTTGCTCTGAGCAATGTCGAAATGGCCGCCATCCGCACCCTTGACAAGGAGAAGCGCTACTTCAATATGAGCTACGAAGACCAAGTGCGCTGGTTTAAACAATGGAACCCTGAAGACTGAGGAATATTGAAATGAAAAAATATAAACCTAGGCTACAATGAATAAAGATCGCATTGAGAACCGACACAGTATCCACAATGTCGAGTACGCCGAGATGAGTGTTCTCGGCAACCGCAAATACACCATTGTAAGCATTGACAATTAATACAGAAATACTATGATTTTCGACAGAAATGAACACAAACAAGTAGTGGCACTCTTGGGTGCCGGTAGTATGGGAACCGCTATCGTGCGCCGCATCGGTGCAGGCAAAAAGATTCTGCTTGGCGACATTAGCGAAGAAACCCTGCAACGCGTCTGCGAGGACTTCCGCCGTTGCGGTTATGATGCAGAGACGATGCAGGTGAACGCCTTGCAGAAGGAGAGCGTGGAGGCTTTTGCCCGGAAGGCGGCAGAACTGGGACCTGTGATGTACTTTATCGGCACAGCTGGAGCATCACCCAATCAGGCCAATCCTGAGCACATTGTCGACCTCGATATGGTGGGTACAGGTTATGCCGTCGATGCCTTTGGCGAAGTGATGGCCGCGGGCGGTGCAGGACTCATCATCAGCAGTCAGGCAGCTTATATGTACCCCATCCCCAACGATATCGAGCTGCAATTGGTTCAGACGCCTACCGCCAAACTGAAAGAGGTGAAGTTCATCCAAGAAGTGGCTATGCAGAACAGCGGATTTGCCTATATGATTGCCAAACGATTGAACCATCTGCAGGCTCAGCGTGCCGCAGCCACCAGCTGGCGTAAACGTCATGCTCGCATCAACACCATTTCGCCTGGTGTCGTCGTCACTCCGTTGGCCTACGACGAGTTCAACGCCAATGGCGAGGGCTACCAGAATATGATTGACGCCTCTGCCTCACGGCGCACAGGCACCAGCGACGAGATTGCCGAAGCTGCTGTCTTCCTGCTTGGCGAGCACGCCCAGTTCATCACCGGCACCGACCTGCTCATCGACGGTGGTGTGATTGCCAGCATCCGCACCGGACAGTTTCAATTGCAAGGATAATAAATTTTTTAAAGAATAAATACTATGCAGAACTTTGATTACATGACCCCTACTCGCCTGGTGTTTGGCGAGAACGCAGTAGAAAAGTTGCCTGAGGTAATGGCGGCTATCGGCAAGCGTGTGTTGCTGACCTATGGTGGCGGCAGCATCAAGAAAATCGGTCTCTACGATCGTGTGAAGGAGTTGCTGAAAGGCTTCGAGATAACGGAGCTCTCAGGCATTCAACCGAATCCCAAATACAACCCCAGCGTGCTCGAGGGTGTACGTCTATGCAAGGAGAACAACATCGACGTTATCCTGTCGGTGGGTGGCGGTTCGGTGCTTGACTGCTCGAAGGCCATCGCAGCAGGAGCCAAGTACGACGGCGACCCCTGGGACCTCATTTCCTACAAAGTGAAAGCCCAAGCCGCTCTGCCTATCGTAGATATCCTGACGCTGGCAGCTACAGGCTCGGAATACGACTGCGGCGGTGTCATCTCGCGCACGGAGACCAACGACAAGATTGGTTATATGGACCCGCTCCTCTTCCCTGTCTGCTCGTTCCTTGATCCCCGCTACACTTTCACCGTGTCGAAGAAACAGACGGCGGCCGGCTGTGCCGATGCCATGAACCACATCATAGAACAATATTTCTGCGAAGACTCGACCCTCCTGAACGATGGCTTTTGCGAGGCCGGCCTGAAGAGTCTGATGGTGAACGCCAAAGCCTGTCTGGAGAACCCTGAAGACTATCGTGCCCGTGCCGAAATGATGTTTGCCTGCACCCTTGGATGCAACGGCATCTATGCCCTTGGCAACAGTCCGTCGGGATGGCCATGTCACGGCATCGAACACGCACTGAGTGCCTACTACGACATTACCCACGGCGAGGGCTTGGCCATCATCACACCGCGTTGGATGCGCCATATTCTCAGCGAACGCACCCTTGACCGTTTCGTGAAATATGGTATCAACGTCTTCGGCATCGACGCTTCGTTGCCGAAACAGGAAATTGCAGAAAAGGCCATCGATGCCACCTACGCCTTCTTCGAGAGCATCAACATCCCGATGCACCTGCGTGATGTAGGCATTGATGACAGCCGCATCGACGAGATGGCTCATCACATTGCTGTGAATGAAGGACTGGAGAATGCTTATGCACCTCTGACTGAGCAGGATATCAAAGAAATTCTTGTGGCATCATTATAAAAACCAAGCGAGCAACATGCAATATACAACATTAAGCAACGGAGTGAAAATGCCCCTGCTGGGTTACGGCGTTTTTCAAGTGTCGCCTGCCGAGTGCGAGCGTTGTGTCAGCGATGCGCTGAGCGTGGGCTACCGGCTGATAGACACAGCACAAGCGTATGCCAACGAAGAGGGCGTGGGTAACGCCTGGCGCAAAAGTGGCCTGAAACGCGAGGAGCTTTTCCTCGTG
>JAEEHQ010000092.1 GCA_016280915.1 Bacteroidales bacterium | reverse complement strand
CGCGAGATAGAAATCATCCAGTTGTGCGCCAACGGCATGTCGGCCCAACAGATTGCCGACCACCTTGGCCTGAGCCGTCGCACGGTGGAAGTGCACAAAAGCCATATCTTCGAAAAGCTCGACCTCAAGACCACGGCAGATCTGGTGAAATACGCCTATGATGCCGGGTTGGTGGCAAAATACTGATAGTTTTTCGCCGTAATAAGTAAATTTACTTACAATCTTTCCGGCAATCCCCCCTATTTTTGTTGGCAAATTACTAACCAACAAAAACATCACATTATGAAAAGACTTACACTATTCGTGCTGCTTCTCGCGCTGGCAATGCCCAGGGCAGCAAAAGCCTTTTCCTTCCAAGACCCCGCCGTGAAGGCCATCTGCGTGGCCAACTGGGACACCGACGGCGACGGCGAGCTGAGCTTTGCCGAAGCCGCAGCAGTGACCTCTTTAGGCACAGCGTTCCGAGGGAATACGTCGATTTCCTCTTTTCTCGAGTTACAATACTTCACGAGTTTGACCTCACTCACTTGTGATGATGGTTATGGTACCTTTCAGGCCTGCTACAACCTGGATTTAGTTAACCTTCCCGATGCCTTGACCACCATCGGAAGATATGCGTTCTATGATTGCCGCGCTCTGAGAAGGATTGAGATCCCCAGCGCAGTGACACTCATCGATGAGTCCGCGTTCGAGAGTTGTTGGTCACTTTATACGGTGGACTATCGCGGCGGTTGTGATTATAGTTCCCTCAATACCATCAACGAAGGGGCTTTCTCGAGGTGCGACGTACTGACTTCGTTCAGCATCCCTTATGGTGTGACAGAAATAAGTGCAAATACATTCAGTTACTCAGGCCTGAGGCAAATCGAAATCCCTTCCCAAGTGACTTCCATAGGCAACTATGCGTTTTATCATTGTGTCTTCCTGAGAACGTTGACCTTGTGTAATAACTTGACTTCTATCGGAGAATCTGCGTTTGAAGATTGCAGCGTGCTGACCACGCTGGGCATCCCTAATTCCGTGACTTCCATAGGAGCATCTGCGTTCCAAAACTGCACTGGCCTGACTACGTTGAATATCGGCAGCTCCTTGCATTCCATAGAAGAATCCACGTTCCAAAATTGCAGTGGCCTGACTACGTTGAATATCGGCAGCTTCGTGCAAATCATAGGAGAATCAGCGTTCAAAAATTGCAGCAGCCTGATCGTGGTGACCATCCCTAATTACGTGACCACCATCGAAAAATATGCGTTCGAGAACTGTAGCAGCCTGACTTCGTTGGACCTCGGTAGCCACGTGACTACCATCAAAGAATATGCTTTTGAGGGTTGCATCGGACTGTCATCGTTGACCATCCCCTCTTCCGTGACCACCATCAAGAAAAATGCGTTTAATAATTGCACCAACCTGACCTACGTCACCATCAACAGCAACGCCTTGGCCTCGGCAACCTATTCGATTTCGGAAGATTTGTCTGGTATACACTATGACAATTTCAGGTCGAGGTTCGGCAACCAAGTGACGAGCTACACCTTCGGCTCCAACGTGACGGCCATCGGAGACTATGCGTGCTATAATTGCACCGGCATGACCTCGGTGAACCTCAGTTACGTGGCTACCATCGGAAACTATGCGTTCAGAGGTTGCAGCGGCTTGACCTCGTTGACTATCCCCAATTATGTGACTTCCATCGGGGAGTATGCGTTTTACAATTGCAGCGGCATGACCTCGGTGATCATCGGCAACTCCTTGACTTCTATCAGCAACTCTACATTTGGCCAATGCAGCGGCATGACCTCGGTGACCATCCCCAGTTCCGTGACTTCCATTGGCGGCTATGCGTTTTCTGAATGCAGCGGCTTGACCCGGGTCAATTATACGGGCACTCTCGGAGGGTGGTGCAATATTTCGTTCTCAACCCAGTCTTCCAATCCTCTCTTATATGCACATAACTTGTATATCAACGATGAACTTGTGACGACGGCGAATTGGTCCATCTCTGGTTCCGTGACCATCATCAAGCCCTATGCGTTTTATGGTTGCACGGGCCTGAATTCGGTGACTATTCCCCTTAGCGTTACCTCTATCGGAAATAGTGCATTTGGTGGCTGCACTGCCCTGACTTCGGTGACCTTAAGAAGCAATGCCGTGGTCTCGGCAACCTACACTTCCTCCAATAATTTCAGTACCATTTTCGGCAACCAAGTCGAAAGTTATACCTTATCCGGCCTACCTTCATATCCTATACAGGCCATCGGAAACTATGCGTTTTATGGTTGCAGCGGCATGACCTCGCTGGATATTCCTAATTCCGTGACTTCTATCGGACAATATGCGTTCCGCGGCTGTAGCGGCTTGAACTCCATCACCATCCCCAACAGTGTGACTTCCATCAATAGTTATACGTTTTATGGTTGCAGCGGACTGACCTCAGTGACTATCGGCAACTCCGTGACTTCTATCGGACAATATGCGTTCCGCGGCTGTAGCGGCTTGAACTCCATCACCATCCCCAATAGTGTGACTTCCATCGGAAACTATGCTTTCAGTGACTGCACGGGTCTCACCGAGATGACGGTGGAGCGCACTACACCGCCCAATGCTGCCGCAAACACATTCAGCAATGTCCCCAACACTATCCCAATCTATGTGCCGTGTGGCACCAAGGAAGCCTACCAAGCAACGAACTGGAATTATTTCACCAACATCGTGGATCCTTGCGGCATCATCACCTTCGCCGACGCCAACGTAAAATCCCTATGCGTGCAATACTGGGACAGCAACCAAGACGGCGAATTGAGCTACGACGAGGCTGCCGCTGTGACGACGCTGAAACCTCAAGGGGTAACGAATAGCGTATTTTATAATAAGCCAAACATCACTTCGTTCAACGAGTTGCAGTACTTTACGGGGTTGACAAGCCTTGCCCCAAATGCCTTCAATTATTGCAGCTCGCTGGCTTCTGTGACTCTACCGAATTCGGTGACCACCATCGGGCAATATGCCTTCAATCGTTGCACAAGTCTGGTCTCGGTAAGCCTCGGCAATTCCGTGGTCACCATTGATAATAATGCTTTCAGCTATTGCAGCCAGTTGGCTTCTGTGACCCTTCCCAATACGGTGACCACGATAGGCAATTTTGCCTTCGAAGACTGCACCAGCTTAACCGCCATTGAATTACCCAATTCCCTGACCTCCATCGGTAACAGAGCTTTCAATAACACTAGCTTGACCTCCATCGTGATTCCCGCCTCTGTGACGAGTTTAGTTGATAATCCCTTTCGATTCCCATCTCAAGCCACCATCACAGTGGATGAAAACAATCCGGTGTACAGCTCACCCAACAACTGCAATGCCATCATCAAGACTGGTACCAACGAACTGGTCGTGGGTTGCAAGAACAGCGTCATCCCCAGCACCGTGACTTCCATCGCAGCTTATGCTTTCTATGGCTGCAACGGGCTCACCTCCATAACCATTCCCGACGCTGTGGTATCCATTGGGGATTATTCCTTCCGCGAATGCACCGGCCTGACCTCGATAACCTTTTCCAACACCCTGTCTTCTATCGGGACATGTGCTTTCTGGAATTGCAGCGGGCTGTCCTCGATAACCCTTCCCAGCACCCTGGCTTCGATTGGTTCAAGTGCCTTCTACAATTGCATTGGCTTGACCTCCATCACCGTGGAGGCCTCCGCACCGCCCACGTTAGACGGCACTACTGTCTTCAACCACGTCAACACCGGCATTCCCGTCATCGTGCCTTGCGAATCGTTGGAGACCTACCAGACCTACAACAACGGCCAGCCTTGGGGCGGCTTCAGCAACATCCAATGCGATGACTGCACCGTCGAACTGCCCCTTAGCGAAAACTTCGACAGCTACCCAGGCGTCACCTCGGGCATGGTGAACGTCCTGCCCGACTGCTGGAGCCGCATCAACACAACGACGGTAAGCAGCCAACAAGGCTATCCCACGATTACCGAATATAGTTATGCCCAATCAGCACCTAATTTCTTGTATTTCATGTCATCTTACGTTGTTGGTTCCTATGAGGACCCCCAAGACCAATACGCCATCCTGCCGTCTGTCGACAACGTGTCCGACTTGGTGCTGAGCCTCTCTGCAAGAATTCCTGCGGGAGGACGCAACGGCACCTTCATGGTGGGCGTGATGACCGACCCAACGGATGTCAGCACCTTCACCCCATTGGCCACCTTTGCCCCAACCACTACTACCTATCAGCAATACACCGTTGCGTTCAACAGCTACTCGGGCGAAGGCCATTACATCGCTATCAAGATGCCTGCCGCTTCGTCTGACATGAATTATCGTGGCCTCTGCATCGACGACGTGACCCTCGACATCGTCTCCAGCCCCAACATCGTCTTCGCCGACGCTAATGTAAAGGCCATCTGCGTTCAGAATTGGGACACCAACAATGACGGCGAGCTGAGCTACGACGAGGCGGCTATGGTGAATGATATTGGTGATGTGTTTAGTGAGAACGACGAAATCACCTCGTTCAACGAACTGCAGTATTTCACTGGGTTGACCGCTATTGAATACGAGGCGTTCTATTACTGCACAAACCTCACCTCCGTAATCATACCAAGCGGGGTCACTACCATTGTCAGCGAAGCTTTCTATGAGTGCACCAACCTCCATTCTGTCACCATCCCCAGCGGTGTCACTGAAATCGGATACAACGCCTTCTATGCATGTACAAGTCTGGTTTCCATTAGTCTTCCCAATACGCTCACCTTCATTGACGAGTTTGCCTTCGAGGATTGCACGAGTCTCACTTCCATCACTATTCCGAGCAGTGTCAACCACATCGAAGGTAATCCATTCAAAGGCTGCCCCGCCTTGGCGAGCATCATTGTGGAGGCGGACAACACCGTGTATGACTCGCGGAACGACTGCAATGCCATTATCGAGACGGCCAGTAACACGCTGCAGGCAGGCTGTAAGAACACTGTTATCCCAAGCACGGTTACCTCCATCGGCTATACCGCCTTCGAAGAATGCATATCATTGGCTTCCATCACTATTCCTAGTAGTGTGACTTCCATTGGACAATATGCCTTCTATGGTTGTACGTCATTGGCTTCTATCTCTCTCTCAAACGGGCTCACCACCATCTACAGCTCAGCCTTCTACGGCTGCAGCAGTCTCACATCCATCACTATCCCGAGCAGCGTCACCTCCATCGGCAACTATGCCTTCAAAAACTGTACTGGTCTCACTTCCATCACCGTGGAGGCCACCACACCGCCAACTTTAGACACCTATGTCTTCCAAAACGTCCCCACCGACATCCCGGTCTACGTGATTTGCGAGAGCATCGAGGCCTACCAGGCCACCACGGGTTGGAGCAACTTCACCAACTACCAGGAGAGCAACGAATACATCTGCTTCGCCGACCCGGCGGTGAAAGCCCTCTGCGTGGCCAACTGGGATACCAACAATGACGGCGAGCTGAGCTACGCCGAGGCCGCCGCAGTGACGAGTTTAGGGAGTGTGTTCTACGAAGAGCCCATCACCACCTTCGACGAGTTGCAGTATTTCACAGGATTGGAATATATCGATGACGAGGCGTTTGCCAATTGCACCCAACTTACCTCTGTCATCATTCCAAGCAGTGTTACCCTCATCGCCTATGAAAGCTTCTGGAATTGCTCCAGCCTCACCTCTGTCACCATCCCCAGCAGTGTTACCACCATCGGCGACGAAGCCTTCTATGATTGCTCCAGCCTCACCTCCGTCACCATCCCCGGCAGTGTTACCACCATCGGCTATGAAGCCTTCAGTGATTGTTCCAGCCTCACCTCCATCATCATCCCAAACGGTGTCACCACCATTGGTTATGATGCCTTCTACGGTTGCTCCAGCCTTACTTCCGTCACCATCCCAAGCACTGTCACTACCATGATTGGTAATCTCTTCCCTAATTGCCCAGCATTGGCGAGCATCACCGTGGAGGCGGGCAACACCGTCTACGACTCGCGTGACAACTGCAACGCCATCATCGAGACGGCCACGAACACACTGATTGCGGGCTGCAAGAACACGGTCATCCCTAATACAGTCACTACTATTGGCGGAAGTGCCTTCTATGGTTGTACTGGTTTGACTTCTATCACCATTCCAAGCGGTGTTAGTACTATCGGGCACTCCGCTTTCAATTACTGCAACGGCTTGACTTCCATCACCATCCCAGGCACGGTCACTTCCATTGGAAGCTCAGCCTTCAGTGGCTGCTCGGGCCTCACCGAGATGACGGTTTTGGCCACCACACCGCCCACTTTAGACACCTATGCCTTCCAAAACGTCCCCACCGACATCCCAGTCACCGTGCCGTGCGAGGCATTAGCAGCTTACCAGAACTACAACAACACCAACCAGCCTTGGGGCGGCTTCACCAACATCGTGGGCGACGGCTGCGACCCTGTTATCGTTTTCGAAGACCCCGCCGTGAAAGCCGTCTGCGTGGCCAACTGGGACACCAACAGCGACGGTGAACTGAGCTATCCCGAGGCCGCCGAGGTGACCTCCTTGGGCGGCGTGTTCCAAGGCAACGCGGGAATCACCTCTTTCGACGAGCTGCAATACTTCACTAGCGTGACCGTCATCCAAGTCAGTGCGTTTTCTGGTTGCAGCGGCCTTGAATCGGTCACCCTCCCCGATGCCTTGACTACCATCGGGTCTAATGCGTTCCGAGATTGCTCAAGCCTTGAATCAATCACCCTCCCCGATGCCTTGACTACCATCGGGTCTAATGCGTTCCGAGATTGCTCAAGCCTTGAATCGGTCACCCTCCCCAATTCCTTGACTACCATCCTAGACTATGCATTTAGTGATTGCAGCAGTCTGACCACGATAGATATTCCCAACACAGTGAATTCCCTCGGACGCTATGTGTTTTCTCAGTGCACTGGCCTGACTTCGGCCACCCTCCCCAATTCTTTGACTACCATCGAAACCAGTTTATTTGAAGGATGCAGCAGCTTGACTTCGGTCATCATCCCCGATGCCGTGACTTCCATCGAAAACGCTGCGTTCCGATATTGCAGCAGCCTAACTTCAATAGAGATTCCCAATGCCGTGACTTCCATCGGAAGCCAAGCGTTTTATAGCTGCACAAACCTTCAGTCGATCACTTGCCTTCCTACCACGCCACCAACGTTTGTGAGCAACGCTTTCAGTAGCGCCACGTACAACAGTGCCACGCTGACCGTGCCTTGCGAGTCGGTTTCGGCTTACCAGAGTGCCTCGGGCTGGAGCAACTTCACCCACATTGTTGGCGACTGCGAGCAGTCGACGGCCCTGGAGGCTGGCTGGAACTGGTGGGCGCCCACGGTTGAGATGAGCATGGAAGACTTCGAGGCGGCTCTTGTCGGCATCAGTGGCGACATTCTCATCAACTCGCAGGACGAAGGCTTCGCCCGCCGCACGGGTGGCACATGGGGCGGCACGCTCACAAGCATCGAGCTAGGCAAGATGTACAAGATCAAGACTACCGCGGGCGCAACCCTTACGATGGCTGGCGACCGTCCCGCCACGGTCAGCGTCAGCATCGTTGCGGGCTACAACTGGTTTGGCTACACGGGCACGCAAGCCGCCGACATCGCCACAGCCCTCGGCAGCTTCACGCCCACCAACGGTGACACGATTACCGACGAGGACAGCAACACTGCCACCTACAACGGCAGCAGCTGGATTGGTAGCCTTACCACACTGCAGCCTGGACATGGTTATGTCTATCTGAGGCAACAATAATGGCTTATATGAGGGCAACAAGATACAAGGAGAAATCTCCTCAATTTCATGCCCAAGGGAATTTTTTTTGAAAAAAACATTGCAAGAAAAGAAATAATCACTAACTTCGCAGCCTATAAAAGGAATAATAATACAAAAATCACTAGAATATGAAAAGAAGAATACTATGTTTAATGGCGTCCCTGCTCCTGGTGGGAGTGGTGAATGCACAATCCTGGTGGGAAACCGCCCCGAATTCGCACAATTGGAGCAGCAATACACCTATTGTTGCCGCCATTTCGATTGATGGCGATGCCCAAACCGACTTCACCAACCTGACGCTGGGTGCCTTCGCGAGCGATGGGCTGCGCGGCACCACTTATAACACCAACAGCGTTTACAACTACCAGGTTTGGATCCAAGTGTACTACGACTTCAATACCACCGAGGCCATCAGCTTCAAACTGTATGATGCTGCTACTCAGACCGAGTACACCACCTGCACTGTCACCCCGCCCACCACAACCCAAGACGAAGGCTGGGGCACACCAAGCAACCCTGTGGAGCTGAATTTCACGGCTACGCCGCAAACAGAGACGCAGACAATTGCATTGACTGCTGGAACGAACTGGTTCTCGACGTATGTAGACATCACATTGGATGATTTGAAGGCTGCGCTTGTTGAGGCTGT
>JAEEHQ010000091.1 GCA_016280915.1 Bacteroidales bacterium | reverse complement strand
GCAAAAATGAATCTGTTCTTGCATGGCGCTGCCGACTTCAACATAATGCAGGGAGACACTTTGCGGGATCCCAAGATTGTCCAGAACGGCAAGCTGGCTCAGTTCGACAATGTGCTCGCAAATCCTCCATTCTCCCTGGACAAGTGGGGTGCGGACATGTGGGAGTCCGACAAATTCGGTCGCAACGCCTGGGGTACTCCACCTCAATCTAATGGAGATTACGCTTGGGTGCAGCATATGATTGCATCCATGAAACCCGACACCGGGCGCATAGGTGTCGTTTTGCCCCAGGGGGTTTTATTCCGGGGACAGAAAGAATACGAGCTGCGAAAGCAACTCGTCAAAACCGACAAGTTAGAGTGCGTCATTACTCTGGTAAACAATCTGTTCTATGGCGCAGGTATTCCGGCATGTCTGATGATATTCCGGGACCGCAAGCCTGCCGAGAAGATAGGCAAGGTGCTTATGATAGATGCCTCCTCTATCTTCACTGCCAAGCGTGCCCAGAATGAACTCTCGCCGGAGAATGTAGACCAGATTTATAAGCTATATGCCGATTACGCCGATGTAGAGGAGACTGCTAAAGTTGTCACTCTTCGGGAAATAGAGGAGAAGGATTATATCCTCTCTGTTAACCGTTACATTGAGCGTAAGGCCGCAGAGGTAAAGCCCTATGAGGAAGTAAAGGCCGAATTCAAGCAGGCCTATGAGAACATGGTGGCCGCAGAAGCTAAGTTTAGAGAACTTTTAATTGCAGGAGGATACCAGCTATGATCGTCGATGGATACGAGCCGAAAAAAGTGAAGCCCATTTCTCTTGATGAGCTTGAAAAATACCTCTGGGGTGCCGCCGTCCTGCTTAGGGGCCAGATAGATGCTACCAGCTATAAGGAGTACATTTTCCCGCTGGTGTTTTTTAAGAGAATCTGTGACGTCTATGATGAGGCATACAAAGACGCAATGATTCTCAGTGATGGCGATGCCGAATTTGCAAGAGCAGATGCCAATCAGCGAGTAGCAATTGTTCCACTTGGAGCCCATTGGGATGACGTTCGAGAGGTGACAGAGAATATTGGACAGGCTCTCGTTACAGCGTTGACAAGAATTGAGCAGGCCAATCCCGCTCAGGAGTTCTACGGGCATAAGGTCGGAGGTCTGTCCGGCATTTTCGGTCCAAAGCAAATCTGGACTAACAAAGACAATATGCCCGATCGTCTTATAGCAGATCTTCTTGAGCACTTCTCTCAGCTGAAACTATCACTCGCAGCTTGCCCTGCCGACGAGATGGGGACGGGCTATGAGTATCTTGTTGGTAAGTTTGCAGATGATGCAGGGCACACCGCACAGGAGTTCTATACCAACCGAACGGTCGTTGATCTTATGGCCGAGATTCTGCAGCCCAAAGCAGGCGAGAGTATATATGATCCCACATGTGGTTCTGGCGGTATGCTCATCAAGTGCCTCACGTATGTTAGAGACAAAGGACAGGAGTGGCATGGCATGAGAGTCTACGGTCAGGAACTCAACTCTCTGACTGCTTCCATTGCAAGAATGAATCTGTTCCTGCATGGCGTTGAGGATTATTCAATTGTGAACGACGACACGTTGACTTCACCTGGATTCATCCAGAATGGCCATCTGCAGCAGTTCGATATCGTTCTTGCAAATCCTCCATATTCCATTAAGCAGTGGAATCGAGACGCATTTGCCTCTGATAAGTGGGGCAGAAACTTCCTTGGTGTTCCTCCTCAGGGCCGTGCGGACTATGCATTTTTCCAGCACATTCTTGCATCCTTGAAGAACGATACTGGTCGCTGTGCGATTCTATTCCCTCATGGTGTACTGTTCCGGGACGAAGAAAAAGAAATGCGCGAAAAGCTGGTGGCTCTTGACCTTGTTGAATGTGTAATAGGAATAGGGAAAAACCTCTTCTACAACTCCCCGATGGAAGCTTGCATTGTCATTTGTCGCAAACAGAAGCCCGCCGATAGGATTGGGAAAATTCTTTTTATCAATGCCCGCGATGAAGTAACACGAAAGAACGCACAGAGTTATCTGGAGGGGAAGCATATTCAGAGAATAGCATCTACCTATCATGAGTGTTCTGAAGTTGAAGGTTTCTCAAAGACTGCGACAATTCGGGAGATTCAAGAAAACAAATCGAAACTTAGTGTTGCTCTCTATGTAAATCACGACGATGAGGAAATTGAGTCTGTTGATGTAAACGATATGGTTACAGATTGGGATACCACTTCTAATCAGGCGACAAAGAGTATTAGTGAATTGATTAACCTTCTGGAGTTTTAGCTATGAAGTGCTCAATTAGTAATATAGCCAACGTTATCTCTGAGAGTATTCCAAATCCTGCAGAGAGTGGATTCGATATTTTTGTGGGGCTTGAGCATTACGACTCTGGAGAGGTAAAAGTAACGAGATATGGATCTACTCAGAATCTTGTTACAGCTGTTAAGGTCTTCCGAAAAGGAGACATCCTGCTTGCACGTAGAAACGTTTATTTGAAGCGTGCCGGTCTTGTGGAATTCGATGGGGTTACTTCAGGGGATAGTATTGTTTTGAGGGTCAAGGATGATCTATCCTCTTTGTCACTTCAGAGTGAAGACATCCGGATGTACCTACCTTTTGTATTGAATACAGAAGAATTCTGGAACTATGCTGAGAAATACTCCGATGGTACTATGTCGAAGAGGCTATCGCCAAAGACTCTATTACAATATGAGTTCGATATTCCTGATGATGTCACAGAGAAAAACAGGCTCCTGTGGCAAGCATATAAGACAAAAGAGTCATATAAGGCGATGATAACAGCTACGGACGAGATGGTGAAATCGCAATTTATCGAGAAGTCATCGTTATCGTCATCCCCATTGGTTTCATTAAAAGATGTGGTCTCAATCGTCCGGAAGAATGTTAACCCGGTCCCAGGTAAAACATATACTTTGTATAGCTTTCCGGCCTATGATAATCAGCAGATACCTGAAATTATTGATGGAGGTGAGATTAGAAGCTGCAAGTTAGATCTCACTCCTAATACGGTGCTTTATAACAAGTTAAATGTAAGACTATGTAGGGTGTGGAATATCAGAGAGATTGCAACTACGAACAATATATGTTCAACAGAGTTTATTCCGTTGAAAATGGACAATACTGTTCTGTTGCAAGAGTACTTAGTGTATTTCCTCACATCTGAAGCGGTCACAAAAGCAATGGTTGGCATCAGTCAAGGAACATCTAACAGCCAAAAAAGAATTGCTCCAGAAGCTCTTCTAAAGTTGGAGATTCCACTACCGCCTATTGAAATACAAAAAGAATTCGTAGCAGTATATAAGAAGAGCGATAAATCAAAATTTGAACTCAAACAGGCCATCGAGAAGATTGACAAAGTGATGCGAGCCCTGATGCAGTAACCGATTGGCTAACTTTGTCGAAAAGATTATTCGATATGGTAGCCAAACTTATAAACCAAGTGCTTGTGGAGATGACAACATCTCTTTCAAGCAACCAGTTAGAACGGCTGAAATTCGTTCTGCAACAGACCTTTGAGAAGGTCGAGCTCATTGAAAAGACTGAATCCGACACCGAGAATGTAGATTTCTCTATTATCCATACATTCCTGGCTGCAAAGCGTGTGGAGGGTTGCTCCGAGAAGTCCATGAATTACTACGAAAGCACCATCCGTAATGCGCTAAAAGCAATAGGTAAAGGGATCAAAGATATTTCTACCGATGACCTTCGGCATTACCTGGATGATTACCAGCAGCGTAGCGGGGCCAGCCGAGTAACGGTAGACAACATCCGCAGGATCCTGTCCAGCTTTTTCGCCTGGCTGGAGGAAGAGTTCTACATTGTAAAAAGCCCGGTGCGTCGGATTCACAAAGTCAAGACCGGAAAAGTCGTGAAGGATACTTATACGGATGAGGCGCTGGAGATGATGAGGGATTCCTGCGACAATGCCCGCGACTTGGCAATGATAGATATCCTTTCCTCGACCGGGATGCGTGTCGGGGAGTTGGTAAAACTAAACCGGGATGACATTGACTTTCAAAATAGGGAGTGCATTGTAACCGGAAAAGGGAATAAGCAACGGATAGTGTATTTTGATGCACGGACCAAAATCCATCTTCAAAACTATCTGCGACAAAGAAAAGATGATAACGAGGCTCTGTTCGTGACGTTACTTGCGCCATACAGCAGACTCCAAATAAGCGGAGTTGAAATCCGCCTAAGGAATATAGGTAAAGACTTGAATATGACAAAGGTGCATCCACACAAATTTCGCAGGACATTGGCGACAATGGCCATCGATAAAGGTATGCCCATCGAGCAGGTACAGCATCTGCTCGGTCATCAGAGTCTTGACACCACCCTCCAATATGCGATGGTCAACCAGGCCAATGTCAAGATGTCTCACCGCAAATTCATCGGATAAGCCTATGGTAGTACAGTCGCAATTTATCGAGATGTTCTCATCCGCGTCCAAGTATTCTCTCCAAAGTATTGCGTCTGGATGGGATAAGGGGCAGGCTTTTAAGAAAGAGAGCATTAGCCCCGATGGACAGACCCCTTGTATTCATTATGGAGAGCTATTCACCAAATATGGACCTGTGATAGATGATGTTATCTCATATACAAATGATTATCCTATCAAGGTATCCCAAAAAGGTGATATTCTTTTCCCTGCATCGGATGTCACTCCTAATGGATTAACACGTTGTTCTGCCGTGATGAAAAGCGGCGTTATTTTGGGCGGGGATATTATCGTTCTACATTTATCTAGGGACTTGTCTCCAGAGTTTATTAGTTATGCGATAAATATACAGAAAGAACAGCTCCTTCGCTGTGTCACAGGATCTGTCATTAAGCATATTTCCGCCAAGGGCATTTCTAACGTTTTGATTCCTGTTCCCGATAGGGCCCTTCAAACGACCTTTGTAGAAGTTATGCGACAGGCCGATAAATCAAAATTTGATGGTCTCAAATCGCAATTTATCGAGATGTTCAGTGGTAGGGAATATCCTCAATTGCCAATCCGGGATATTGCGGATATTACAACTGGAAGTACTCCATCTAAATCTCATCCTGAGTATTGGGGAGGTGGCAATCCCTGGGTTTCCGCCGAGGATATGAAGGACAAGTATGTGTATGATACAGTTGAGAAGGTAACAGACAAAGGTTATGCCACCTGTAAGCATATACCGGTTAACACACTGATGTACGTTTGTCGTGGGAGTATAGGGGTTATGGCAATTAATAAAGTCGAATGCGCGACAAATCAGTCAATCTGCACAGCTACTTGCAAAGCAGATAAGTGTGAAGTGGAGTTTTTATATCATTCGCTTCTATACAAGAAAGATGAGATTAAGCAGATCGGGATAGGAACGAACTTTAAGTCATTAAATCAAACGACGTTCTCGAATCTGCGTATATCCCTTCCGCCGATTGAGGAACAGAGGCACTTCGTTTCGATTACGACACAAGCCGATAAATCAAAATATTTGAGTTAAAACAAAACACGATATGTTTACTGAAGACAACACCATCGAGCAAATGCTGATTGCAACAGCGCAAAAGATTGGCTGGGAATATGTCCCTGCCGACAGCATTCCTCGTGACACCCAGGATGTCCTCGTTGGGGCATGGCTTAAGGAGTCATTGCTTCGCTTGAATCCAGGCATTACCCCGACAAACGCGGAGGATGTAATCAGTCGGCTTCGTAGTGCAGTTTGGGCCGTGCAGCCTCACGATCTTGTAACTGCAAACGAGCGTTTTAAAGAACTCATATTTGATAAGAACAGCTATCCTTTTGGGGAGAATAGCGAGAATATCCCTATCGCATTCTTTGACTTCAAGAACATGCAAAACAACCACTGCGTGATTACCCAT
>JAEEHQ010000013.1 GCA_016280915.1 Bacteroidales bacterium | reverse complement strand
CTGGCTGTTTTCGCAGCAAAACTGGAGTGAACTGATAGGCAATTTTCAAAATCACCCTCTAATAAGTGATGACTTATGACCAAGAAACAAGGCAAGATATTAGTCGTTGACGACAATGCTGGTGTCCGCAAGGCTTTGCAGTTGCTGCTGACTCCCCGCTTTGCCGAGGTGGAGCTGCTGCCATCGCCCGTCACGCTGCCCGCCACCATGGACAGGCTGCATCCCGACGCGGTGCTGCTGGATATGAACTTCCACGCCGACATCAGCAGCGGCAACGAGGGTCTTTTTTGGACCGACGAGATACTGCGTCGCTGGCCGGGCACCGAGGTGGTGCTTTTCACCGCCTATGCCGACATCAACCTCGCGGTGGAAGGCATGAAACGCGGCGCCTTCGACTTCGTAGTGAAGCCCTGGGACAATGACAAGCTGGTGACCATCCTAGAGGCCGCATCGGCAAAGCATCGCGAAACTACTGCCCACGGCGTGAAAAACACACAGAGAAAAGCCTCACCGGCAGAGGAACATGTTGGCTTCTTTTGGGGCAACAGCCAGCAAATGTCCCAGATGCGGCGTATCGTAGAAAAGGTAGCCCCGACAGACGCCACGGTGCTCATTACCGGTGAGAACGGCACCGGCAAAGACGTGCTGGCGCACGAAATCCACACCCTCAGCCTGCGAAGTGGCAATCCGCTGGTGTGCGTCGATGCAGGCGCCATCACGGAAACCCTCTTCGAAAGCGAGCTTTTTGGCCATGTGAAAGGAGCATTCACCGATGCCCATAGCGACCACCGGGGCAAATTCGAACTTGCCGACGGGGGCACTCTATTCCTCGACGAGATAGGCAACCTGCCGCTTCACCTCCAGGCCAAACTGCTGCGTGTGCTGCAGGAACGCAAAGTGGTGCGCGTGGGTAGCGAGAAAGCCGTGCCGGTGGACATACGCCTCATCTGCGCCACCAACCGCGACCTCGAAGCCATGGTGCGCCAAGGCACCTTCCGCCAGGACCTCTACTTCCGCATCAACGTGTTCCACCTGCACCTTCCCCCTCTGCGCGAACGCACAGACGACATCGGACCCCTGGCCGAGCAGTTTGTCAGCACCTTCGCCACCCGCTACCACCGCCACGCCGCAGGCCTTGCTCCCGATGCCCTCACCCGCCTGCAAAGCCACCGCTGGAGCGGCAACGTGCGCGAACTGCAGAACGTCATAGAACGCGCCGTCATCATGAGCGACAGCCCCCTCTTGCAGCCACAGGACATCGAGCTGCCCGCCGCCCAGAGCGACACACCAGCCTCCCCGCTCGAGGCCGCCGAGGAGCAGACCATCCGCACCGCACTAGCCCGTCACGGCGGCAACCTCACCCTCGTGGCCAAAGAGCTGGGCATAAGCCGCCCCACCCTCTATGCACGATTAAAGAAATACGGAATTTGAGTGGGTGCCCACTCACTAAACATTGCAAATCATGTTAATCACGTCAATCATAATAACGGCAGCGTTGGTGGCCATAGTCACAGCCATCATAGTGCGCGAGCGCGACCGCCGCAAGGTGGAGTATATGCTGGATGCCTTCGAGGACGGGGAGTATAACTTCCGTTTCGACGAAGGCAACCGTTTCAACCGCACCCTCAACCGAATCAAATGGATTGTGAACCGCCGCCACCAGCAGAACGAGACCGAGTCGTGGAGCAAGCTCATCCGCGTGCTCACACACGAGATAATGAACACCGTGAGCCCCATAGCCTCCCTCAGCGACACCCTATCGCGCTACATCCACGACACCTCCCACGACCACCGCGAGGATATAGCCTCGGGGCTCGAAACCATCGGGGCCAGCAGCCGCGAACTGATTGACTTCGTGCAGAGCTACCGCGAGCTGACCGGCGTGGCCCGTCCCATCAAGAAACCCCTGCTAGTGCGCGATCTGATAGGCAAAGTGATGGAACTGACGCGCAAAATGGTGGACGAAGCCGATGCACAATGTACCTTCACCGAGCAAACTCCCGACACACTCATCTATGCCGACGAAGGGCAGATAAGCCGCATCCTCATAAATCTAGTGCGCAATGCGCTGGAGGCCAAGGCCTCAAAGATTGAAATCATTGCCTATATCGACAACGAAAGCCAGACATTGATACATGTGCGCAACAACGGCACAGCCATTCCCCACGAGAGTCAGGAGCAAATCTTCATCCCTTTCTACACCACCAAGAGCCAAGGCAGCGGCATAGGCCTCAGCCTCTCGCGACAAATAATGCAGGCCCACAACGGCACCATCGACCTCCACCACTCCGACCACGTCAGCACCGAATTCGTGCTCATCTTCCAATAAGGTACATTGTTCCTTCAACCCAAATCGGCAGCCGGCATCGTCCTCAGTCCAGCATGTGCCAACACAAAAATACATATTTTTTCCCAATCCCATATTTTTTTCTATATTTGCAAAGAATAAACAAGTCCCATATCAACCGCGAATTCAATATATAAAACACTAAAACAAAGCATATTATGGATTACCAAACAAGTCCCCTCACCCCTGCCGACCGCCAACTCATCAAGCAGGAGAAACGCCTTGGCAACACATTCCTCTATATCTTCACCGGCCTTTCCCTCATCCTCCTGATTTTCATCACCTACTTCAAGCCTATTGTCTACATTGCCGCCGCCCTCTTGGTTGTGGGTGTGGTCACCAGCCGGCTCATCAACCGCAAGTACAACATCGACCTCACCAGGGGCCAGAAACACATCTACCTAAAAGAAATCGAAGAGCTGATGCTCAACCCCAAAGTCTCCAACACCGCACGCCTCATTGCTCCTAACTACCACCGCATGTCTAACTTCCATGCTGGTTACGGTGTGAAAGCCGGCAACCTGGTCTACCTCATCGACCAAACCACCTACCAACGGCTCCAAAACCAAACCCACTGCCTCGTCCACTACGCCCCCGTCAGCAACACATTCTTAGGAGTCTACCCTATCGACTAACTATCCCAACTTTCCTATCATCAATTCCCCTTTCTTACGAACAATCCTTAATCCCCATACCCAATGAAAAGAACACCCCTTCTCCTCGTCCTTCTCTCCGCCCTCACCCTTATAGCGCAAGGACAAAACAAATCCCACGTTGTCTCTCCTAAGACCAACGCCACCTATGTCAACGTTTTCATTGGCACCAACGGCATGGGACACACCTTCCCCGGTGCCTGCTACCCCTATGGCTCTGTGCAGCTGAGCCCCGACACCGACACGATTCCCCACAACATCAATGGACGCTACCAGCCGCGTGCCTACGACTACTGCGCCGGCTATCAGTATCGCGACAACACTATTGTCGGCTTCAGCCACACCCACCTCTCCGGCACCGGCCACAGCGACCTGGGCGACATCCTCATCATGCCCTATACCGGACAAACCCAGTTCCATCCCGGCACCAGCCAAAACCCCGACGGAGGCTACCGACAGAGATTCAGCCATTCCACCGAGTTGGCCCGTCCGGGCTACTACACCGTCACCCTCGAGGACAGTAAAATCGAATGCGAGCTTACTGCCACCCCACACTGTGGTGTACACCGCTACACCTATCCCAAGGGAGCCCCGCAGAAATTCATCCTCGACCTCAACCACGCCATCTACAACTACGACGGCAAAGTCCTTTGGGCACAATGCAACGTGCTCAACAACCCCGGCCAGCAACCCAGCCAGCTCATCACCGGCTACCGCATCACCAACGGCTGGAGCCGCACCAACTACACCTATTTTGCCATCTATGTCAACAAACCCATCAAACACTATGGCTGTCGTGACCTTGCCCCCAGCAGCTACAATGGTTTTTGGGGTCGCTTCGACACCCAGCACGACTTCCCCGAGATGGGCGGCCGCAAATTAGTTACCTGGTTTGAATTTGAAGACCAGGCCGACCCCACCCTCGAAATCGTTGTGGCCCTCTCCTCCACCAGTGCCGAGGCTGCCCGCAACAATCTGCTCAACGACCTGAACAGCCATGCCCAAGACTGTGCCCCCAGCCACTACTTCGACTGCCTCCTCCAGTACAACGAGCAGGCATGGAACAGCCAGCTCGACCGCTTCACCGTCGAGGGCTCTGACGATGCCAAGGCC
Source organism: Bacteroidales bacterium (assembly GCA_016280915.1). Taxonomy (GTDB): domain Bacteria; phylum Bacteroidota; class Bacteroidia; order Bacteroidales; family P3; genus Colimorpha. Next base: position 26,653 of record JAEEHQ010000013.1, on the reverse strand, counting down.
GTCTTCTTCACCTCGCTCTACCACACCCTCATCAATCCCTCCCTCTACATGGATGCCGACGGCCGCTACCGCGGCATCGACCACGAGCTGCACACCACCTCTGGCCGCAGCACCAACCTTACCGTCTTCTCGCTTTGGGACACCTACCGTGCCCTTCATCCCCTCATCACCCTACTCGACGGTACCCTCGCCAACAACATCGTAGCCAGCCTCTACAGCCACTACCAGCAAAGCCCCCACCACATGCTCCCCGTGTGGAGCCACATGGGTAGCGAAAACTGGTGTATGATAGGCTACCACGGGGTCTCCGTCCTCGCCGATGCCTTGAGCAAAGGCATCACCGGAGGCCACTCCCCCTCACGCCTACTCATGGCCATGGAAAACACCGCCAACTGCCCCTACTACAGCAACACCAGCACCTACCTCACCCTCGGCTATGTGCCCATCGAGCTCAACTCCAGCGCCACCTCCGTCACCCTTGAGAATGCCTACGAAGACTGGTGTATCTACCACACCCTCCTGCAGCAAAAAGGCCCTGCCGCCGACATCCAGTCCTACCGTCAGCGTGCACTCAGCTACCAGAAAGTTTTCGACCCACAGCTGGGTTTCGTCCGCGCCCGCCATGCCGACGGTTCTTGGCAGACCCCCTACAGCCTCCTCTCCACCAGTGGTCAAGGCCTCATTGAAGGCAACGCCTGGAACTACTCATTCTACGTGCCACACGATGTGCGCGGCCTCATGCAACTCATGGGCGGTGACCAAGCCTTCATTAACAAACTCGACACCCTCTTCACCATGTACCTGCCCGACCAATTCTTTGCCCAAACCGAAGATGTTACGCGCGAGGGCATGCTGGGAGGCTACGTCCACGGCAATGAACCCAGCCACCACATCCCCTACCTCTACATGTGGACCTCCCAACCTTGGAAAACCCAGTACTGGCTACGCGAAATTATGAACAATATGTACCGCAACCACATCGACGGCCTCTGCGGCAACGACGACTGCGGCCAGATGTCGGCCTGGTATCTCTTCAGCGCCATGGGCTTCTATCCCGTCTGCCCAGGCAGCGGACAATACGTCCTCGGTGCCCCTTACCTCCCCTACCTCAAAGTCACCCTTGCCAATGGCCAGACACTCGAAATCAAAGCCCCCAAAGTCAGCGACCGCAACCGCTACATCCAGCAAGTGCGCCTCAACGGCAAACCCCTCACCCAGGCCTACCTCACCCACCAACAGCTCCTCCAAGGGGGCACCCTCGAATTCGACATGTCCTCCCACCCCAACAAAAAGCTCTTCCAATCCCCCAACAGCAAACCCTACTCCCTCTCCGAGTAGTCAGTCCCATCACACATACCCCTCAGAGCGGCGCGTCTCCCGCGCCGCTCTCCTTTTCTCCCCTTGAAAGATACCTTTGAGAATGGAACAAAGTTTTACCTGACTTTGCGGCAAGCATAGGTCGGTAAGTTATAAAGCGTTATCAAGTTGCAAAGAAGACCCATCGTGGCATTTATTCTGAAAAAATTTAAAGGGGCATGTAGTATTTTGACTATTTGTTACGTTATTATTTATGAATTATTAACATGAGCAGAAGTAGGGACCCATTTGAGGAGATGCTGCATCGTTATCGCGGCTTGTTGTTTACCCTCTGCAGCCAGTTCAGGCACAGAGGGTTGGACACGGAGGACTTGATGCAGGAGGCTACGATTGCCTTGTGGCGCAACAGCGAACGACTGCTGTCGCTGGGGCGAGTGCAACAGGCTGCGTTTGCCTGGAAGGTGGCCCGCAATGCGGCGATAGATGCCCTGCGGCGCACGGAAGAGACTGAGGAACTGCCCGACTACTATGACGCGCCCGAAGAGGACCGAGGCCTGCTGCAGGAGTTGCAGGAGCAAATAGAACGACTGCGAGAGCCCGACCGCACAATTGTGCGTCTGCAACTGGAAGGATACAGCTATGAGGAGATTGGCAAACGGCTGGACATGACGGAGAAGAATGTGAGCGTGAGGCTGGTGAGAGCTAAAGAAAAACTAAAAAAGATGATGGTGGGAAACTAATTGCCCTCCGCAACACAATAAATAAACTATTGTATATGGACGAGAAAGAATTTGAGCAACTCTGGCATCAGGCGGAAGCTGAAGGCTACGCCAAGAGGCTTGCCTCCGAATATCCGAAATGGCGCACCCGACGCAACAGGGCGATGGGCATGGTGGCAGGTTTGGCCCTGGTGGTGGCGGTATCCGCTCCAGCATGGATGCCCAACAACGAGTCGAAGGCCGCCTATGCACAGGTGCACTGCAATAAGGCAGGCACCTCCGACCAACACTGGGTTGACCTGGCCGACGAGTTACTGCTGAGTTAATTAAAAAGAATCTGGATATAAGAAAATGAAACATCGATTACTATTATACTTGCTGCTGCCATTGACACTTGTGGTGGGTTGTTGCAACCGAGCGGAAGAGAAGCCCGAGGGCAAGCTCTATACCCGCTATGCATCACGCACCGACATAACGGTGGCAGAGGTGTGCGACTTTAGGCTCTGCGACTCGGTAACCATCGACGTGGTGCTGCTGCAGGCTGACAACGAGCAGGCCTGGCAGCGGATGATGGAGGAGTTTGGCATCGAAGACACCGCTGGGGTCACCAGCTGGATAGGCGACATAGAGGACCCCTCCATCCGTGTGGAATGGGAGGGGGAGCCCGTGGTACGCGTGGCGGTCTCGCATGAAAAGCTCTCGGTGGGCATCTACCGCCTCGACACCGAGGAGCAGTATGACGCATTGCTGGATTACCAGCTAAACAATCTCCATAAATAATAACGACTATTAAGAAAAAGGGGAAAAAATGAAAACCTTGACGAAGATTTTTGCCACATTGGCAGTTGTGTTGTTGATAGCCTCTTGCGAAAGACATGTTCCCAACGACCCATCGGAAAGGGGACATGAGCGTGACATATTCTATACCGTGTCGGAGACTCCGGACATGCCCAGTTTCTCAGGCACCACCACCCACCTGAACAATGAGGAGGAGTGGGATCAGCTGTTGGATCGTTTTTGCGACATGGCAAAGGCGGGCGACCAGGTTTCTTTCTGCAACACCAAGCCTGCCACCGACTCCTACAACGCCAAAGGCAAGGAGGGTGGCACCAACACCTCCAACACCATCAGCACCCAAAGCCGCGAAGAGCTGAAGGCATGGATGAAGACCATGGAGAAAGCCGGCAAGACGGTCAACGTGACCTATGACAAGGACAGCGGCAGATGGAACGGCACAGCATATGTCAATCTGAACACCCAGGACGTTGAAGCCGAGGACATGACCTGCATAGGTTCTCTGATTCTTACCCAAATTCCAGCCATAGAAGACCCAATTACAGGCTCGGTTTGGGCAATACGGGCCAACGATGAGACCACATATATCCTCACCGTTCAAGGTATGATGCTGATGAGCCTTGACAATGAGTACCCTTCCCTGCTGGAAGACATTGAGGTGACGCTGAGCGGCAAAGCCAGCAAACACAAGGATAGCAACGGCAACGAATATTTCTCCTTGGACCTGAATGTGGATGGTGAGATTATTTACGATTGACTTTTTTAAACCAACTATTTACTTTAATCTCTAAACTTTAAACTTTAAACTATAAACTTTAAACTTTAAACTATAAACCATACACATTATATCATCATATAGGTGAAGCCACCATCCACTTAGTTGGTAGCGATAGCCATTGCAGGCATTCTCAGGATGCCTGCTTCATTACGTTTATAACACGGCAACCTTATCATGGAAATCTCTCTATCAGGACATTACGGATACAGAAGAATACTCAAATCGGTGCTTCCAAGCATCGGTATGGTGATAATCACCTCTATCTACAGCATTGTTGACGGTTTCTTTGTCTCAAATTTTGCGGGCAAAAGTGGTTTTGCAGCCGTCAATCTGATGTTTCCTGCCATGATGATGATGGGCTCGTTGGGGTTGATGGTGGGCAGTGGCGGCGGTGCCTTAGTGGCCAAGGTGAAGGGGGAGGGCTATCCAGAGAAAGCAAACCGCATCTTTACCATGCTGGTACATTTCTCGCTGCAATTGGGTGTGGTGATGGGAGCGTTGTTTGCCCTGTTTGCCCCTTCCGTGGCACGGTTGCTGGGGGCCGACGAAGGGATGATGCATGAGTGTGTGGTTTATGGCCGCCTCTGCATGATAGGAATGCCAGGGTTTGTGCTACAGATGGCTTTCCAGTCTTTCTACATGGCTGCCGAACGGCCGCAACTGGGCACGGTGATGTCGGTAGTGAGCGGGGTCACCAATATTCTGTTGGATGCCTTGCTGGTGTGGGCATTCCGTTGGGGCGTGGCAGGGGCTGCCGTTGCCACAGCTTTGGCCGAGTTGGTGGGTGGCATCTTTCCGCTTGTATATTTCCGATCGCAACGGCTCAACAAAGGCAGCCTCATCCTGCTGAAAAGGGTGCGCTTGGTTTGGCCCTTTATTGGCAAAGCATGCAGCAATGGATTGAGCGAATATGTGGGCAACATCGCCATGAGCATTGTCAGCATCTGCTACAACTGGCAACTGATGCGCCATTTGGGCGAAGATGGTGTGGCAGCCTATGGAGTGGTGATGTATATTGCGTTTGTGTATGCGGCCATCTTCATTGGCTACAATATTGCCATCACACCCATTGTGGGATACCACTATGGTGCACGCGACCTGAAAGAGCAGCGGTCACTTTTTGGCAAATCATTGGTGATTATAGGCGTGGCGGGAGTGACGATGACCGGGGTGGCCGAAGGACTGAGTAGTAGTGTGGCGAAGCTCTTTGTAGGCTATGACTTAGGGCTTACAACTCTCACCACCAAAGCCATCCGACTGTATATGCTCTGTTTCCTCATCTGTGGATGGAACATGTTTGCCTCTGCCCTCTTCACGGCCTTGCAAAACGGGATGGTGAGCGCCGTGGCTGCTTTTGCCCGCTCGCTGGTTTTCGAGCTCTCCTGTGTATGGGTGCTACCTGCGTTGGTAGGCATCGATGGCATCTGGTGGGCAGTAAACGTGGCAGAGGTGCTGACTCTATTTTTGTGTCTTTTGTTGGTGCGGAAGTATGCTCCGCAGCTGATGCTGAAAGGGAAGAGCTGAAAGAGCTGCCACGGAACCTCTCATGATGGTGGCAACCAGGACTAAGGGCAAACCCTAACCAATAGACTATCAACTCAAAAATGTCTTTAAACTTTAAACTCTAAACTTTAAACTATCTTTAGGCAACACCACAGCTATGGTCTTTCGCTTGAAATAATCAAAGGACATTAACATGAGTCCCCCATACGGATTGTACGTACCCCAAGAGTTCTTCATGACAAAGTATTGGCGGCCTTTCTGGTCATGAACTATACCCACAATGGCCATGCAATGGTCGTCGGAGGTATGGCCGCTAGGAAAGCGCATGCGGGCTATCCCTTTCTCGAAGGAGAAGCCACGCTCGCTGATGTCGCCTTCCCAGCAGATGCCGCGGTGATTGATTACGGCATTTTTGACAACCTCCAACAGGGTATCGGCCTCTAAGTTGAGGAAACGGTTATGCTCCCAATTGTCGGGCAGGTCCAGTACCACCCATTCGCCATAGGGCAACTGGCTGTTGGTGCAGAGGGGGATATAGTCATCCGCATCACACACCTCGTGATAGAGGCCGTGCTGCTTAGCCAGATTGAGGAAAGTGGGTCCCATGGCACGCCCTGAAGGCGAGAAGTTGGGCGTGTTGGAAATGGCTTCAACCAACGGCTCTATAGGCAGATTAACCGAGTCGCCATTGCGAAACTGCTCAGTTTCAATGGCTGCCAGCATCGAAAAAGCCCAGCAGTACTGCGTAGAGCCTTGGTTCTTGACAGGTGTGATGGGGTTCATCACCTCAACGGTGACCTCCTTGGGAGCCTCCAGTTTGCAGCCCGCCAACAACAATACGAATAGATATAATAATGTTTTCTTCATATAAAAGCTTTATACTATTTATCAGATAATTCTTTCTTTAATCCCAATTGTCTTATACTTGTCCCTAAATCATTCAACTATAAACTATAAACTTTCAACTAAACCATCACAGCCTCCATCCCACGCCCAGCACCACCTTGTAGGGCAACATACGGCCACGATAGGTCTCGGTGTTAAGGATATTGGTCAATCCCATCCTAAGGTCGGCCTGCACAATAAAGCCTCGCTGGGTTTGAAATCCCACGATGGCGGCAAAGCCCGATCCGAATTTATCCACCGCATACCTGGGTTCAGCCGTGACGCTGTCTTGTCCCACTTGGAGTGTGTAGGGCAGCTGGCTCCCGCCACTCATAGCACCTCCCACCACAAAGCGACTATAGGGTCCAATACCGCCAAAGCAGAAATGCTCACCCAAGGACATGCGGAAAGTCAATGGCAACACGATATCCAAGGCCCCGACGCTCATAGTATTCAATGGGGCGGCTTGGTCACCCCACCCCATTCTCTCCACAGCGGGGGCCACAATAAGGCGGATGCCCCAGGTTTGATTGATGTGATACTCGGTAAAAAGGGCTATCTCTCCCCCTACCCCACACCTTGACAGGAAGGCTGGGCTGGGCATGTTTATCGCCATACCCGAGAGGTTGACACCTGCCAAGGCACCCACGCTCACCTTTTGGCGTTCCGCGGTCTCGTCGTCATAGTCCTGTCCGCGGGTGGGAGAAACAGCCAGCAGGACAAGGAGAAAAGCTATAATCTTATATCTCATATCATTACAATGTGAATTTAAAATTAATACGTATCATGCCACGCTGACGGGGAGGGATATGGTCGACATAGGTGAGCCGGCGCACATAGTCGACCCTAATGAACTTAAAGATATTTTCCACGCCCACGCTATACTCCATAAAGGGTTCCTTGCCCAACTGACCCACCCCGGCAGGTAGGGCAAAAAGGCCTGCTCCATTCTCGGCAGCAGGATTGTTTTTGGAGGTGAGGCCGCCATAGAGGATGTTGAACCCCACCACTTCGCGCAGGCGCAACCGATTGACGAGGGGGATGCGGTTGAGAATCCATCCTTTGAGATGATAGGTGGCGAAGAAAGAAACATACTGGTCCATGACAAATTCCATGGGCAACATCGTATTAAAAGCTCCCTCGCTCAACATGAGGCTGCTGTTGGCATCAGGGAAATAGAGGCGGAGGTATGGCACCCGATTCCACACCATGCCCGATTTGAGTTTTGTCTCAATATGGCCGAAAGCACCCAGCCAGAAACGTTTCTCTGCACTAAAGTCTGTACGCTGATAAAGGAAACCTCCCTCCATGTAGCCCACCCTGTGGCTGAGGTGGAGGGCGGGGGCATCTCGGTCGATATTCAGCAATCCCGAGCCCCCCGGACGGTAACTCTCTGAGGCCCTATTGGGGGTGAATGAGAGGTCAAAACGCCACTCAGCCTCGCCAAATCGGTCCACCCGCTCCAGCGCCCCGTCGGGCCTGATGCGCTCATAAAGCAACGACCCTGCAGGCTCATATTGGCGCAAAGAGACCCATGTATTGATGCTGAGGTGGTTGCGCCATTCTTTGTATAACTTAACGGCTAAGGTACCCACATACTGCGACTTGCGCGAAACCGTGGAGGACATCATGATGTTGTCGCGGGTGTAGCGACCAAAACTCTGTCCGGGCGACTCGAGCTCGTAGCTGGTGACCACCCTCAACCCGCTCTTGGGGGCTTCATAGGCGTGGTTCTCTTTTTTATCAAAAGAATAAAGGTACTGGGCGTTGAATTTGGGCCTATGGTCGCCAAAGCCGTAAGCCAGATAGCCTTCGGCAAAATGGCGCGGATTGAGCTTGGCCGTGGTCATGCCGCCCAGCCGCAGACGCCACCCTTCTTCCTTGTTGTAGCTGACGAAATTGAAAATGGGGCCTATGTCGAACTTGCTCTCTTGGCGTTGCTTGGTGGTGGGCACATAGCTTGTCAGGGCCACCTCGCTGATGCTCTTGATGGTTTGGAAAGCGGGCAGGCGCGACAGCTCTATCTTCAAACTGTCGAGCATGGTTTCCTTGAAGGTGAGCTCTATGGGACGGTTTTTGTTCCACTCGCGCCGGAGTATTTTGGTGGCTCCTGGCCTCACCACATGGTAGACACCGGGGCCAAAGATGCTGTCGGGTAGGGCCTGGGCCTGGTCGTTGAACTGATAGTTGCTGCAGAGGGTCACCCGATGGGCGTAGAGCTCTTGCAGCTTTTTGTGGAGGTAGAGGCGGCAATAGATGTCCTGACGGTCAGGCACATAATGGCCGTCCTGGGTTGGGGAATAATGTTGCTCGATGGTGAGGTCGCGAACAAAATTGAGGTTGACGCGCGGCGACACAGTCATCGTGTAGCGTGCCACGCGGTAGGTACTGTCTAAGGCTATGTAGAGCTGACCGGTAAAGCCATAGCTCTCCTTGTTGGCGGGCACAAAGGAGAGCTCGACACAGGGCACGCTGTCCACCTCCACGGTGTCGGTAATGAAGTAATGGTAGAAAGTGATGGCCATGGTAGGGGAAAGCGGCCCCACAAAATGGTTGAGCATCAGCTCTATGTCGGCATCATAGATTTCAAACTGGGTGAACATGGCGGCCAGGCTCTCGTCTATTCCTTCTTGTCCCAGGGCCTGGTCGACACCCTCCATGCGGTAGCCGGTCACATAGGTTCGGTGCTGCCGCGGCCGATGCCGGAAGGTCTGCTTCATCATGGTTTCTCGCATCGACACGGTGAGGATGGGGGTGGCATCGAAGGGAGTCTGGTCGATATATTTCTCCAAGAAAGGCAGGTGTTTCCAAAGCTTGTGCTTGGTAAAGTCGGGGTGGAAATCGTCCAAGGCCAAGGTTAGTTTCTCATACACGTCGCGACTGTAGCGTTCCTGTCCCACCAAGCGGTTGCTGTCGCGATGGTCGATGGCTTTCTTGGCCAGCTCCACGGCAGGGTTGTGCCGACGCTTGTAGCGGCTTCGCCGGCCTCTTTTCGAGGTAACCACCACCTCCTGGAGGGTCTCGGATTTGGGCGACATCTCTATCTTCATGCCCTTTTTCATCACACCTCGCACAAGGGTTATCTCCTTAGGCTCATAACCCATCATGCGCAGCTGCACCTTGGTGTGTCCCTGCGTGTTGGTTAAGGTGAAACGGCCGTCCATGTCGCTGGTGGTACCGATAGTGGTTCCCTCAAAGCTGACCTGCACAAAAGGGAGTTTCTCACCTGTCAAGGCATCCACCACACGCCCTTGCAGCCCTGTTTTCTCCACCTTATCGGTTTGTGCCCAAGACTCTACCGACCCCAACAACAAAATCAACAGCAGCAACTTGCATCCGCATGAGCCCAAAAGGTGCCCCAAGCCACTCCAGGGTTGGCCATAAAACAGTCGCCAATGTTGCTGTGTAGAAGCCATCGTACAATTACCCCACAAACAAAGCCACTATCTTGAGCAGAAAGATGATCACGCCTACCACGGCAGCCGCTATGGCACACACCAGCACGGCACCGGCACCCAAGTCTTTGATGTCGCGTTTGCGGTCGTCGCGCTCGGCCTTGACAAAGTCGGCCGTACGCTCCAAGGCGGAGTTGACCACCTCGGCCGAAATCACCATGCCAATGACAATGGCCACGGCCACCCATTCCATAGCACTCAATCCCAGCAAAGCACCCGCAACGAGCACACACACCGTTGCCGTACCGTGAATCCACATATTGTGCTCATCCCTAAAAGCCACCTTCAGCCCCGCAAAGGCATAGGTGAAGCTCTTGAGACGCTTTTTTATAGAGAATTTCTCGTTATTCATCTTTTTTCTTTTCTATTTCTATATCTATACAATATAATTATAGTAAGGCAATGTCATGACAACCCATGCTGTTGGTGCTGACAACCGAAAAATGTATACTATTAACGTAGCATTTCCTCATTTATTGCCCTCCTCACCCACCAGTTTTCCATTCAAGAAGCGAGTCTTGATGAAAAAAAATCGTTCCTTGTCTTAACGCATTAATAGATTGTAAACGACAGCTTTACATTTTTCCAATTGGACAACTGAAGGAGTTTTCCTAAAAAAAATTTCTTCAATTCAAAAAATGTTCTTAACTTTGCAGCGCAAAGCACTTTTAAAACTATGGATAATAAAGACGCACTCAATACCCTGCAGGAAATCAAGGACCTCATGGCCCGTTCCTCTCGTTTTCAAACCATTAGTGGTTGGTCAATCGTCTTAATAGGCATCTATGCCAGCATCGTGTCGCTGGGTGCCTGGCTGATGTTTGGCAATCATTTGCCCTACACCTGGATGCCCGAGTCAATCCAAGGTTTCACTATCAACACACCCTCCCACACCATCAATGCCCTCATCGCCGCGGCGGTCTTGGTGGTGGTTTCTTTCACCACCGTCTCCGTGGGCTCTTATATCCATACCAAGCGCGTCAACAAGACCTTCGCCTTCGACCAAACCGTCCGCCGTTGCCTGCTCAACTTCTTTGTTCCTGCTGTGGCTGGTGCTCTGTTTTGTGTTGCCATGCTTGTCCAGGGGCACTATGGCCTCACCTCTTCCATCATGCTGCTTTTCTATGGTTTGGCCCTCATCAACTGCAGCCACTACACCTCTTCCTCCATCGCCCTGCTCGGCTATGGCCAACTGCTGCTGGGCATCGTCGACTGCTTTGTCATCCACCACGCCATCCTCTTCTGGTTCCTGGGCTTTGGCCTTCTGCACATCATCTATGGCTTTTACTTAGTCGCCAAAAAATAGCCCCCCAAAACCAACCCACCCAACCAACCCACCCAACCCATTCAACCCACTCAACCCATTCAACCCATACAACCCACTCAACCCACTCAACCCACTCAACCCATCCAACCCATCCCTTTAATAACCACCCGCAAATAACTCCCATCACCCCATGAACATCTCTATCGACAACCTCAACAAAGCCTTCGAAAGCAAGACTCGCCTTGGCATCATGTCGGTGCTGATGGTCAACGAGTCGGTCGACTTCTCCACGCTCAAGTCCTTGCTCAACCTTACCGACGGCAATCTGGCCAGCCACACCCGCGCGCTCGAAGAGATGGGCTACATCCAATGCGAGAAACGTTTCATCGGCCGCAAACCCAACACTACCTTTCAAATCACCCAATCGGGCAGCCAGGCCTTCAAGGCCCACCTACAAGCACTCGAAGCCCTCATACAAGGTACCGCCACCGACAACCCCAACATGTCCAAGAAATAATTTTTTTTTACAATTAATACTTTGTATTACAAAGTTCTTTTCAGATAGATACTATTAATTTTAAAATAATAACAACATGGAAAACACCGTTCAAAACACCCGTTCCAACGACTCCGGTCTCAACAAAAATGGCAAACTGGCCATTAAACTGCTCATCATTATCGGTCTCAGCCTCCTGCTGCTCATTCCGCAGGCCGTTATTCAAAGTATTGTCGATGAGCGTCACAGCTCAGAAAGCGAAGCCTCCTTCGAAATATCCGAGCAATGGGGTGCTTCTTGTCACCTTGTAGGACCCGTGATTTTCATCCCTGGCGACAAAACCGAGAATAACATCTATATCCTCCCCGAGACCTTTGAGGCGAATGGCAATATCGCAACTCGCACATTGCACCGCGGCATCTACGACTTCTCTGTCTACGAAGCGCCCATGCAACTCTCCGGCACCTTCGTCCTGCCCAAGGAACTCACCGCCGAACAGCTCAGCCACCTCAAAACCGAGCGTGCCCGACTGCTCTTCAGCGTCAACGACTTCAGGTCTTTCACCGACAACCCCACTCTCACCTACGGCAACACCCCCAACGAATTTTCCTCCGAAGGCTACAAATTAGGCGGCCACAATGCGCTCTCGTCACGGGTCGACATCCAACCCATCCTCAACGGTGGCAAGGCTGCTTTCTCGCTCACCGTGCCACTTAAGGGTTCCAACCAAATCACTATCGTGCCCGTTGGACGCACCTCTTCCGTTTCCCTCACCTCCGACTGCCCCACACCCAGCTTCAGCGGCCGCTACCTGCCGGCCGAGCGCGAGGTGACCGACCAAGGCTTCTCTGCCAGCTGGAAAGTGTTAGGACTCAACCGCGACTTCCCGCAAGTGCTCACCCGCAGCGATGCCCTGGAGGATTCCGGCACCATCGATGTCAGCCTCCGCGTTCCTGTCGAACAATACCAACAAACCACGCGCACCATCAAGTATGCCTACCTCATCATCCTACTCACCTTTGCGGTGGTGTTCTTTGTCGAAATCCGTCGCAAGACCCCCATCCACCCCATCCAATATGCATTGGTGGGCCTCGCCCTGGTACTTTTCTACACCTTGCTGCTCTCCTTCTCCGAGCACCTCTCCTTCCTCCTCTCCTACTTCATAGCTGCCTGCATGACCATTGCCCTCATCACTTTCTTCATGCGGGCCCTGCTCAAACATTGGGGTGCTGCCCTTTGCATTGGGGGTCTCCTCACCATGCTCTACCTCTTCATCTATGTCATCATGCAGTTGGAGAGCTACGCCCTCTTGGTAGGCAGTCTCGGCATCTTCGTCATCCTGGCCATTGCCATGTACGCCTCCCAGAAAATTAACTGGTACCAAAAATAACACATCCAAGCAACACAAAAGCGGGAACCGAGTTGTGTCCACAATTCGGCTCCCGCTTTCACTTCCATTTATTGTATGCAATCAAGAACCTAAATATGTATTACACTAATTATGATTATCTCCAATTCACCGAAACGCCCCATCAGGGCAACGAGATTATAGCCCAGGGTAACGCCTTGGGTAAATGATATGCAGACCAACCGCTCTGAAAGGGCAAAAGCAAAAACAGGGATTGTGCTTTTGCCCTTTCAGGGCGACATTTTTATGTTCCCAAGACCTACGGCGCTGCCGTAGGCTGTCTGCTTATGACCTTTCAGGCCGTATATCGGACACATGCGGATAATCATTTTACCAATTCTCTAATTCTTGATACCCCCCTTCGAAACCTGTCGCAACAATGGGTAACCGACAACAAAAGTAGAAAAAAGCCATGCAGATGCAATTTCTCAAATTGTTTTCGTATCTTTGCAGGGTGACATGCAATTGATCAATGACGAAATCTATTTGCAAAACAATTAGATTTCAACAATTTGAGCAATTCGTTCTGCCACATTATTTTAAACGCACACCTGATTCTTGCACCCCGATGCTGACTATACGACACATACGCCATTGGTATGAACCCCGGCTGCCCCACGCGGTTTTCCTTGACGGCCTTTTTGCCGGAATGCTCAAGGACGACCAACTGCTATTGGAGGCCCCGAGCGGAAGCTACACCCTTCGGGTGCAATTCGGTGGCCGGCTGCCTTTGGGCAAGAGTGGCAAGAGCATCGATATTTCAGTATCTTCCACCCAACAAATCGAGGTGCCAAGAAAGGGCAATGTCGAATGCTCATTCCACGACCGCGAACGGCTGTGGAACATACTCTTCGACATCGACCTCCTCGTTTGGGTGGTGTCGTGGTTCGTGACGATGCCGCCACTCTATAAAATACTCTCCGACGCGTTTTTCGCCGTGTGGCTGGTGCGGTTGATACTAATACGTAAGAAATACTACAAATTTATAGTTGATAGTTTATAGTTGATAGTTTAAAGTCAGTTTATAGTTTATTGGGGAGTTCTATAAATGAGTCCACTTTAAAAAGTCCCCTTTGATACTATTATGCAAGAACAGCAGTTGAGAATCAGCTATTTATATAAACATTTTTTGAGATTATGAGGTTTTTAAAGTAGACTCATGAATAATACCCACCTTAATACAATGAAACAACCCGTGTCACATTTCCGTCATATCATGCCAAGATTCGTGCTGTTGTGTCTCCTAACGGTGATAGGGTTGCAGCGGGCTTCGGGGCAAGATACGTACAAGGGTTTGGATTTCTTTTGCGGGGTGGACTTCAATTTAAGGGACATCAGTTATGAACGCCAGTACGACCTGCTCCTCAACCTCACACCTGGGTTCAAATGGAATATGGGCAAATACTGGCAGCTGGCCGGACAGATATATGTGCCAGTAATTAATCAATTTGGCGACCAGTATGCTTATATTAGACCCAGTATGTTTGTGTTAAGCAAGCAGATGCGGTTGGGCAATCTTTATTGCAAGGCCAGCGCAGGACTCTTCTCCCACTACCGCTACGGTGTAGACCTTAAGGCATTCATGCCGATGACAAATTGGTTCGCCTTCGAGGCACAGGCCGGATATGTGGGGATGCTCTACACTTCAAAGGACTGGTGGATTGGACGACCTGACCGATTGATAGGCACAGTGGGGGGCGACATATACCTTTCGCGGTGGAACACACAATTGCGAGGTGTCGTAGGCAAGTACCTCCAGTACCATGAATATGGCTGTATGGCTGAGGCCATGCGCCACTTCAACCATACTACCGTGTCGTTATATGCCACCTGGAGCAGCATAGGTGCATTTGACGGAGGGTTCCGCGTAATCGTGATGCTGCCGCCTTACCATCGCAAACACAGGTTGATAAATTTCCGCCCAGCCTCTAACCTACGCATTTCTTACTCAGTCATGGCCAACCCTTTTTCTAATGTCATTTACAAGACCGACCCCGAAGAAAATGAACGTGACGGCTGGTTCAGTCGCGACCTGTTGAAGTGGGGCAGCCATCTCATGGAACCAGACTTTAAAGTGGAAGAAAAGCAAAAAGTTTTTTTCGTAGAATAGAAAAAAATGATAACTTTGCAAGGTTGAATAGAGGTGGTGTGAGGTCTCTCAATTGTGTGTAATATATTGTATATGAGGAAAGAGAGTAACGAAACATGAATCGTAATTTAATAAAATATAGAAAACTATGACCAGAAAGAGATTATTTATTATTACCCTGATAGCAGGTTTCGTCTTTTCTTCATTCTTTGCTTTAGCTTCCTGCAATAAAGATGATGCTATTCCTACAGTAAAGGAAGAACTTATGCCCGAGTCGGTTAATGCCCCCTATTTGGTATGTCCTTACTGCAATGGAAGAATCTACCAAGGTGAGACACACGTTCATCTTTTTCAACATGATGAAGCGTGTAGTGATTCTTCCACTTGCGATTTGTGTGGTGAAACACACGAACATATTGTATCCTATCCAGGCGCAAAGTTTTGGCATATAGGTGGATGGTTCCATGGCTGATTCGCTTCTCCATTAGCATAAACCTGTGTGACCTCTCTGTCCGGCATGGTGCACCTTCGCACATGCCGTACTTCACCTATACTTTTTGTTTAAAGTAGAGGAGCAGGTATAATATAATGTGGCATGCTGCGCGTAGATAGTGAACATAATTGAAACAAATTTTTATTTACTTGAAATTTACTCCGCATTTATGGCAATTTACTTTCTTCTGCTTTAGCCGCATGATGTTTTGCGCCTAAAGGCGAATTCAGGAAATACGGAGTAAATTATCGAGTAAATTTGGAGTAAATTTTTTTGCGCGGTGGATGCAGATAATATTAATAGCTTCTTTTTGTCAAATAAAAAAATAGTCGTATTTTTGCATCCGTAAACCGAGCGTTTTCTATAAGCCGAGCGCAGAGGGCAAATCACGCAGGGGTTGCACTATTCCGAGGCAAGAAAACGTCTGTTGCAAAACTAATGTCAAACAACGGTTGTCCGGCAGATGAATAGGTTCTCTCTGTTTGGATGACCCCAAAAGTGAATATAAGGGGATTCCTATTAATTGCATGCAATTCGCTCTAATAATTCTTAATAAAAATCCCCATCAAACTGAATTGAAAGGAAACACCAATGACAATGATAACAAATAACAACCTTAAGGCCAAAAGCCGCGTGATAGGCATCGGTGAGACGGTACTGGACATCCTGTTCAAGGACGACCAGCCGCTGAAAGCCGTGCCCGGGGGCTCGACATTCAACAGCATCGTGTCGCTCGGAAGGGCCGGGGTGCCTTGCGCCATGGTGACAGAAGTGGGGGACGACCATGTTGGCGACATCATCTGCCGCCACTTGAGCGAGAATGGCGTCTCAACCGAATATGTCTGTCGCCACGAGCAGGTCAAGTCGCATCTCTCTTTGGCCTTCCTCGACGAGAACAACGACGCCCAGTATGCTTTCTACAAAGACCATGCCGCTGTGTCTTTAGACGGCAAGCTGCCGCTGATTGCCAAGGGCGACGTGGTGCTCTTTGGGTCGTTCTTCGCCATCAACCCCGCTATACGTCCTGTTGTGGAAAGACTGCTACTAATGGCGCACAAGGCCTGCGCCTGGCTTTACTACGACATCAATTTTCGCAAAAACCATATCGCCGACCTGCCCAACGTGTGGGACAATATCGCGGTGAACATGCGGCTGGCCGATGTGGTGCGCGGGTCGGTGGAGGACTTCGGCTACCTCTTGGGCCTTCACGACGGAGAGGCCATCTACGAGAAAGTGAGCACCTATTGCAACAAGCTAATCCTAACCGATGGCGCAGGCCCCATCCGCGTCTACACCCCACGAGGCTGCAAGTCCTATCCCGTCCAGCCGATAGCGACCGTCAGCACCGTAGGGGCGGGCGACAACTTCAACGCCGGCTACATCTACGCCATGATGCAAGGCCTAAAAAAAGAAGAGCAACGGATAGCAATGGCACAACTATGGAGCCAAGATGTATGCCAACAGATTGGAAACCACATCAGCCACGAACTGGTTAACAAATTAATTCACACATAAAGCCACTTCTACTATTTGCATGCAATTACACTCTCCAATTCTTATCATAATAGTTGAGATTTGATAGTTGATAGTTTAAAGTCAGTTGATAGTTTAAAGTTGATAGATAATCCGTGTGATACTCGTGATACGTGGCTTTGTAAAGTACATAGTTTAGAAGCAACTTCTACTACTTGCATGCAATTACAGTTTCCAATTCTTATCAAATTCAAAATATGGAATTTACAAATTCTCCAATTCTCTAATTCTTGATAAATAAAAACCCCCATAACATGAAAAAGACAGTACAAACTTTATTAACCTCCGTCCTGCTGCTGGCCCTGCTCAGCGGCTGCAACAACGGCAACCAGACACAAAACAACGTAAACGACACCACTATGAATTCAGAACTTACACCCTTTGATGTGCAGAAAGACTTTGACGACAACGGCTTTACCTTCTTCACCAAGAACCTCATCCTCTGCTGTGGCGACTCCACCGAGAGCAACGCCATGACCATTGGTTGGGGCAGCATTGGCAACTACCTCGGCCACGACCGTCCCGCCCTGACGGTTTATGTGGCCCCCGCACGCTACACCTACGAGTTCATGGAACGCCACCAACGCTTCACCGTGATGGAGTTTGAGGATGACACCGTTTGGAAATACATGGGCAAGTACAGCGGCCGCGACGGCGACAAGGCTGCCGCCCTCGGCCTGCACGTCGCCTACACCCAGCATGGCACGCCCTACTATGAGGAGGCCAAGACGGTCATCGAGTGCGAAACCATGACCGCATGGCACCAGTCGGCCGAGGACTTCCGCAGCGACACCCCCAAGGAATGGTACAACGGATTTGAGGCCGGTATTCACGCCGTGTATATCGGGGAAGTAATAGGCGCTTGGAAAAGAAACTGATGGCAACTTCAATTAAGCCTCAAATTCTTATCAAATTCCAAATATGCAATTTACAAATTCTCCAATTCTCTAATTCTTGATAAATAGCAATCCCCTGACATGGCAAACCCAACGACCAAACAACAACTCATAGCCTCCATGCAGGAGGGCTATGGCAAATTGCTTGAGCAAATCGGCAAAATGGACGAGGCAACGGCGGCAGCTCCATTTGACATGGCTGCCGACCCAAAGAAATGCGGAGTGCGCTGGGAGTATGACCGCTGTCTGCGCGACCTGCTGACACACCTCTACGAGTGGCAGGTACTGATGCGCATTTTTGTGCAGAACATCCGCGACGGACATCCCAAGGACTACCTCCCCGACCAATACCGCAAGAACTACCACGAGATGGACAAGATGCTGGTGGAGAAACACCAGGGTACCCCTCTAAACGAGGCGAAAGAACTCCTCAGCCAGACGCACGACGAAATGCTCACCCTTGCCGACAGTTTTACCGAAGAGGAACTTTTCACAAAAGGATTCTTCAAGTGTACCTACACCACCACCATGGCTGCCTACTTTGTGAGCGTCACCTCCAGCCCCTACTCGCAAGCAACCAAACTACTGAAAACCCATCAAAAGAATTGCAACAAAAAAGTCCACCCTTAAGTAAATAAATAACGGCGTAGAGGTCAATTATCAAGATGACCTCAAAGCCTGCAATACCTCGCACAAGCCTCGCCAAGGGCCTGTTCACAATAGCCCCCACACCCCCCGTGTGAGGGCTATTTCTTAGCACGTCAGCTGAACCCTAAAAAATGGCTACCTGAACCCTAGCCTATCCTCTTTCTTGCCATCTCCTCGCCTACTTCTTGCTAACTTCACGCTATTTATTCTCTTCAACAGCAAGTTCTACGGAAGACCTGGGAAAGTTCTATCCAAGACGATGCCAAATATGAGGACAAGCAACAAATAAACTCCCTTTTTTTCTGCCAATTTTTACATTTCCATAGTCCCATAACTCATGTTGAAAACGTTCATAGGAAACGTCATTTCACTACTTTACACTTTTTTGTATTATTTAGTATATTAATTTTCTTCAAATTAACTCTCTAATATTGACACGTAATTTCACTCGTATTTTTTTATTTATTAAAATCATAATTAATTGATACTTTTGCACCTCAAATTTTTATTGTGTAATATCAATTTTAGGCATACTAGTTCAATTATAAATATAATTATTCAATAAATATGGTGGTTTATTTTTAGGCGACAGAAGCATCAGAATTGATTACGCTGACCTAACACATTTTCAGCCACCTGAACAAAAAACAAAACCAAACAACATAGCATAGATTGAACCGAACAAACAAAACAAAATAATATATTCTAAAATCATTGTATAATCATTATTAAACAGTAAAATGGAAAAAACAGTTAAAAAAAACTATTACCTCACTCCCGCTGTGAAGGTTGTCGCCTTCCAGGTGGAAGGAGGATTCGCTGGGTCAGTCACCGTCGGAAGTTATACTACTAATACGACTACTACCCCTCCAAGTATAGAAATACAAAGACAAGGAACAGAATCCTTTATTCCCAGAGACCTTCAGTAGCGTCTTTAGCAACTAAGAATCACAACAGAACTAAATGAGATTTATAGTAATGAAAAAGATATTTTTATTTTTTGCACTTTTGGCAGGTATTGCCGTGATGACCGGCTGTCAGAAAGATCAGGATGTCGTTACGCTTAAAGCCGTTGTCGACCAGAATACCAAAGCGTATTTTGGTGGTGCTGATGCCAATAATAACTTAGTCACACCTTATTGGGATGGGGAAGATGAGGTGTATGTCAAAGGTCTAACTGACTTCTCCACTAATATTTTTGGTCTCACTGACCGACATACCACCGTTGCAAAAATCACGGGTGTGCCTGCCAGTGCTGTATACTGCGCCATATTCCCAGCCAATGCAGTCCTAGATATGGGTACCCCCAATGCCAATGGAACTACAGCAAAGATTACCTACAAACACGATCAGGAGTATGAATGGGATAATGATGAAAACCGCCAACGGTTAGAGATGCCTATGGGAGCCGTCACAACGGATAATACGCTTATTTTCAAAAACCTTTGTGGCATCCTCAGGGTAAAAGTAGTCAATACCACTGGCTCTGCTTTTGATGTGACGAGAGTCTCCGTAATATCAGAAGATGGAACATTCATTGCTGGTGACGGTAATGTTACCCTTTATGAAAATGGCAATCCAGAAATAAGTATGTCCCCATATCAGAACATCAATATCGATCAAGCCATACAACTACACACTCCTGGAGGATATAGTAGCATGGGAACCATTCCTTCCAATTCTAATGGTACCTCCTATAAGACTTTTGACATTATCGTTCCACCATTCTCCTGCCAAAAACTCACATTCGATGTGGAAACCGCCAACCATGGATACTTCACACAGACAGTCCAAGGTAATATCTCAATAGCTCGTAATGATATTGTAACAATCACATTGACAGTCAATAGTTTACAGGCTAATGATCATGCATATCTTATAGACGGCCCGACTTTTAATAGCCGTATTAAGACACTAAGTGGGATTAATGGCATCACAGCGATCAAGTTCTGTAACGCAGGCTTTAATCTTAATAGCTATCCAGAAAAGGTAAACCTAGAGGCAGTATATTCACCCCTGCCTGTATATGGCTTTATTGACGCTACTTCAAATACATTGATTATTTATAGTCGTGCTGATGAACTTTATGCCAATGCCAGCTGTAAAGAAATGTTCAAAGACCTAACCAGTTTTCAGAATGTTTATGTTACATGCCAATTAATAACTGAAGATGTGGTTGATATGTCATACATGTTTGCTGGATGTAGCAGTTACCATATCATAGGTGGTCAAGGAAGTTTTATAGAACGGTTCAACACTGCCAATGTGGAGACTATGGCACACATGTTTGACGGATGTTCTACTTTGAATCAATTAGACCTCTCTTCTTACAATACTCAGCATCTGAGGCCCAACGGAATGGTTGCTATGTTTAATGGTTGTGCTAATCTATCGACGCTTAATCTAAGTTCATTCACCACCGAACAAATAACCGATATGCAAAATATGTTTAATGGTTGTGAGGCGATGACAAATCTATATCTTGACAATTTCAACATGAGCAATGTATCTAATGAAAAAAAATTGAACATGTTTAAGGATATGGCCAATAATAAGAGTCCTCAAAATCCTTGTACTGTGTATTGTCCCGAATCTGTTCAACAGGCTGTATTGCAGCAGGATGGTAATGAAAATTATTATTCTGGACTTGATGGTCATGGTAACTATGCTGATATTTCTGTTTGGGATGAAACTGTAGGTCACACTGTCCTAGCAAAAAAGATTGTTTTTGCTAGGCCAACAACCTCGAAATAATAGCGAGTCAGTATCCCAAATAGTTTAATACGGTCGGTCCCTCAAGGTGTTCTTTGAGGGACCGGCTATTTATTGAGGTCATGAATCGTGGGAACTGCCGGCGGAGTGGGTTGGAGCGTGTTCTCGGTGAAGCTTTTCTCCTAGGTGGACATAGATACCCCATCGGCGGATTTGTTTATCGACTATTCACTAATTGGTTTTTATTGTGTATTTTTGCAGGGTGAAAGGGAGACGGGGGACTTGTTGTTTTGATTACGTTAAGAAAGATTTCTTAATAATAGATATGACTATGACACGGAAACTTTTTTGTATGTTTGTGTTGCTGACATGGGTGGGGGCGCTGGCAGCTTGCCATGCCTCAACGCGGGAGTACGCGGTGCAAGGCCCCCAAGGCACCATTGCCCTCAAAGTCACCCTCCCCAAGGGGTTTGACACGGTCACGGGGCATTGCCCCATGGTAATTTTGATGCATGGCATCTTCTCCAGCAAGGACTACATCCCCATGCCCCAGCTGGCCAAGGGCCTTGCCAAGGCGGGCATCGCCTCGGTGCGCTTCGACTTTGACGGCCACGGCAAGAGCCAAGGCCGCATGCAGGACATGACCATCGAGAAGGAGTTGGCCGATGCGCAGGCCATTTGGAACTTTGTGCGCTCGCTGCCCTATGTGGACGGCATCGGGCTGTTAGGGCACTCGCAGGGCGGGGTTGTGGCTTCGATGACGGCCGGACGGCTGGCAGCGGCAGGCGGGGACGTGCCTGCCGGCATGGTGCTGATTGCTCCCGGAGCCGTAATCAAAGAGGCCTGCCAAGGGGGCAAGTTCTTCAATGCCCGCTTCGACCCCAAGAATCCGCCCGAATATATCCGCTGCTGGGGCACAATGAAACTTGGCCGCGAATACCTCCTCACCACCCAGCAACTCGACATCTACGGCACCGCAGCTGCCTATACAGGCCCTGTGCTGCTCTTGCATGGCGACCACGACCGCATCGTCCCCCTATGGTGCAGCGAGAAGTATCTGCAAACCTACGGCGACAAGGCCACCCTCCAACTGGTCAAAGGCGAGAACCACACCATCACCCGCCACCGCAAAATAGTCATCGCCCACACCGTGGAGTTTTTCAAGAAAGTGTTCCATCTCTAAAATAGTATCCCCCCCCATAGCGATCATTATCTTCACACTTGGTGCCCATGAGAGCGTTTAACCCAAATCGGTCATTAGACCGACTTCATTATTAATTTTAGGTTTTTTAAGTCTTTTTGGGCCATCTCAGCATTTCTTCGGGCATCTTGACCACATCCCTGCCTCGTCGTAGCTTTGCTCTCCGCTTTCTATCTGATTTTCAATCTTTCTAAAGAGCATGACTACACTTTTCCTATAAATTTAACGCTGCAGAAATACACTTTTCCTATCAAATGAACAAATAAAAACTACACTTTTCTCGCGAAACTGCGGTGTGGCTGTTCCAGCCTATTGATAATGACGGCCTCTAAACAAGCTTTTCTCCCTCATAGCAATAATCTCATCCCCGTCAACCCAAAACAGGGGGAATAAACCAGTCTTGAGTTCAAAAAAAAAGATACCCAAAAATCCGTCATCTGTCGTGAAGGATTTTTGGGTATCTGGGCTTCATTCTCAATAGCCAATCCACGGAACCATAATTGTCCCCTGCACACCGATATGGCCTAAGTCGCTTCCTTTGTCGTCAATAGAAATCAAGACTTTGTTGCCTTTTTGACAGAGGATGTTGCCGGCAGTTCCATTCAGCACATCGCTGGTTACGTCGAACCATCCATGTTGCTGGCCGGTAACCGTGCCGTGGGCCTCAAAGGTAGGCCTGCCTCCAAAGTAGTCGGTATCAATGGACATCTCCGACAGGCCGGCCTTTAGCGGTATTTCCTTGGTAAAACGGTTTTGTAGGATAGAGGCTCCACCTCCTTCACCACCTTCCTTAACGGTTAGTGAAATGTTAAAGCCACAATGTCCACCATCCAAGTTGAGCAACTCGATATGCATCTCCCAGTAGGTTTTTTTGCCAGTTTTTGTGCCGATTTCGTCGTCGTGGTCGGAGCTCTTGGCACTCTGTTTGTTTTCGGTATTGGATTCTGCCAACGTATTGAAATCACAAGGCTCGATAGCTCTCATCAACTTGCCGTTGGTATCTATGCAGTTCATATACTGATAATCCTCGGAGGCCTGTTTGATGGCTTGCGCGGTGAGTTTGTAGCCTGTGGGTATCAGCTCGTAGATGGGTAGCAGTCCTTTGCGGGTGAAGTCACAAAACGTACAATTTGTCCTATTGCTTTTTACCCACTCCTCGTAATATTTCGAATTATTCGTGTCGTTAATTAGTTGGCACAAATAAGCATCGCCGCCTACGCAAAGGCACTTAATCGTAGTTGACTTATCCTCTTGAAGCAACGACCATGACTCGTCTTTACCGTAGGTAGCCCCAAGCTCCACATTGATGTTGCCTTGGCCGCCGCCACCACCATTTGAGGGTTTTTCTGATTTAGCACCTTTGGTGGCCTCTAAGTATTTAGCCCAGGCAGTCAACTCTTCAGGAGTGAGAACACCATCTTTCATAATGGCATCGAATATCTTTTCTGACTCGGACTTGCTAATCGGCTTTTCGGGAGCCGCCACTTCGCCATTTTCCTTATATCCGATGCTGGCAGAATCCTTGATTGAATAGGCTTCTGAATGCTTTCTGGTGCTTTCTTGGTACCGCATGCTAAAGGTGAATCGGGTGCCTAATGCCATTCCTACTATGACATGAGTGCCATATCTTTCGATGAACTCGTCTGCCGTTAAAACGTTAAGAGCCTCGAGGAATTGGTCGTCGAGGAATCCCATCAACTGGTTGGGTGAGTGGAAAAAGACTACATATTCCGAATCTTTATAGCCCGACATATACGAAGCATATTTGTATCCGAATTTTTCGGCGCTTTCCACGTTGAATGACCTCTTTGTCTCAGCTTTGAGAAAACCGCCGTAAGCTGCTATCGAAGCCGATGCTGTAATATTTGTGGCAATTTTCTCAGAATAGTCCTCCAACCCTTCACCATAATTACTTTCGTGATAGCCATCATCAACAGGGACCTTATTGAGACGTTTGTATTTGTTCAGTTTTTCAATGTTCAAAACCTTAGTTTCTTTGTGAACTGAGTCGAAGTCGGCATAATGTCCACAGATGTCATAACCGCGACCCAGCACAGAAAAAACGGTGTCGGGAATCGAGTCGAGTATTTTCTCGCTGCCGAATGTTGGCTCAATAATGGTTGACGTTTGTATGGGTTTCTCCTCTTTTACCATAGTGGTCACGTCGATGTTGTCTATACGTTTGACTCTGAATTTCACCGTTCCGGAGACCCCAATATTACCCGACCCCGTTGCGTCATTGCCTTTGTCGTCAACCTTCATCTTGATATCATAAATCCATGGTTGGGGAACACTAATATACTGATTAAAAAGCTCGCTAACTTTGCGCCCAGCCGCTCTCATCAGCATTAATTGTGTGGCGTACACACTCTCAACTTTGGCTTGATTCCACGGATTGGGAGTCATATAGTCATGGTGCTGCCCACTAAATTGTGTATAGATATAGGCCTGCGGGTATGTACCAACTAATTGCAGTGTGGATGTGCACTTTTTCTTTACATTATCATTACACTCCCTTTGGGCTTTTTGAATGCCTTTGTTAAAGAAATTACCGATAGGGTAATCTTGCGTAGCATCGAAATAGAGGGTGGTTTGGTCACCCGAAAACTCTTCAACTACGTAATGTACACGAAGCCTTACTAAATGCTCATTAGGAATGAACTGAAGGTTGGCGGTTAGCTTCGCACCCGTTCCTTTTTTGTCTGAGGTATTAACTTCACCGTCGCCCTTACCAATTTTGACATCGGCACCATTCTTGTTGCCCTCCATAGAGAATGACAAGACGTATTCTTCTTCCTCCTCAAATCTTTCTTTTGTATTAACTAACGGCATACTTTTAGGGGTGAGTTCTATTGTTATTATTATGTCTGCCACGTCAGGCAGAACTCGATAACCTGTCGTGCGACCGTTATTTGAAGTGCTTTTTCGGCCTGCAAATATACACTTTTTTTTAAATATGCAAGACGAAGTGGGTAATTTTTTATGTTAATTAATATTTATACGACTGAAAATAAAGGGGATTTCAATTTACCAAGAATGGAGTTGAACGGTGAGAGTTGTCAACTGGTGCATTGTTGATGATACGAATTACATCTTCCTTTTTGGTATTCTTTGTTTCCATGTTACGATTTTTAAATTAGGTGGGTTCTATTAATTCAAAATTAGGAAGTTAAAATGGAAGTAAGGATGGAAGTAAGGATGGACAATTCCCATTTAACTCCATATCATTCAATCTATCGAAGTCCCCATTAATAGCCTGTTTTTAATATGATTTTTGGGCTACAAAACCCAAATATAAGCAACTTAACAGTATAAAAATGTGGTGCTTAGCGCCTATACAAGTTGCCAAGAATCCACATGCGGCCATGCCGTAAAAAAAGAAAGCAGGAATGTTTTGCACTTTAAGTTTCATAACGTCAGTTGTTTTAAGCTTGTTTTTTCTGTGTTGCCACAGGATTTTTGGTTTTGTAAAAGTACAAGTTTTTTCGAACAGCCCAAACTCAATTTTTCAACTCTGGCCTAATGGCGTTTCCCTTTAATTGATTTTCAGCGATATATGCCATGTGTTAAAAATCTTAAAGGCGACGAGGGATGCAGTATTTTTGGCTTATTTTTCGACTGAATAAACATTTTTGTATGGAAGGAGAAATTTCTGTGTTCGGACTGTCAACTGTCATGACTGTCACTGTCATTAAGCAACTTTCGGTTGGGGTAACGTCTTTGATATAGATAAAAATAAATATATATATTTTATATAATAGAGTCCTCCCCGTAAAAACCTTAATGACAGTTGACAGTTGACAGTCATGACAGTGAGACCCCGCATTACCCTCATAACCACCATGCTAACAGTACTGTTAGGAAACTTTAACAATAATATCTCTCACCATGTCACAAAAGGTTGCTATTTGTGCAAGGCGGTATATACACACCCTTTTTCTAAAAAGTAGCATCGCTGTAGCTTCGTTGTTAGTTCGTTATGTAAACGAAGAAATAGCGAAGAGAGAGCGAAGCTACAACGCATCTACATATAAAATCCGCCTTACTGTGTTTTCCTGAAATCGCTTGACAGATTTTTGCTGGTTAAACTGATTGGCTTGTCAAATATACACCAATTTGCCTTACACCAATTCGCCTTACTATGCATCAGAGGTTAAAAGACAATAATACTATGCATCAGAGGATAAAAGACAATAAAAAACGGGCGGCCGGAGGGCTGCCCGTTTTTGGGGGTTTATACAATTAATATTCTATTAATTGTCTACGTGGTCCTGTGCTTAGCGCACAACCAGTTTCTTAACCATGTTGACGTTGTCACCGGTGATTCTTACAAAGTAAGCTCCCTGGGCCAACTGGTCCACATCCATGGTCTTCTCGCAGTCGCTGCTGCACTCGAGGGTCTCGCTTGCAACCGTGCGGCCGTTCATGTCGACCACTGCGATACGCACCTTGCCGTTG
>JAEEHQ010000012.1 GCA_016280915.1 Bacteroidales bacterium | reverse complement strand
ATGCGGTGCATTGTAACCGACTGACAATCGGAAAGATGCCGAAATAAGGGCAAAAGCGCTGAAAAATTTAAGTACACTCATATTTATTATTGTTTTTTAAATGTGGAATTTATAGAACCCACCTATATATAAACGAAAAAAGGAAGCAATTATTATTGCTTCCCTCTCTTTTTTTTGTGGCATTGACTGGAATTGAACCAGTGACACAAGGATTTTCAGTCCTCTGCTCTACCAACTGAGCTACAACGCCATCGATTTTCTCTCTCGAAATCGGATGCAAAAGTACTACTTTTTTCTGAATTGACAAAATATTTTTTTAGAAAAAGTTGCAAATTATTGGTATTCAATGCAGATATTTTTGCTATTGTTGTTTTTCCGGACTTGAAAAGATGTGTTTTTAAGATGAAAAATACTCGTTTTTGGGTGATTTTGTCAAAGATTATTCTGCTTGTTCGGCCTTCACTTTGTCTTTCTTTCCTTTTTCTTTTTTGGGAGAGAAAAAGAGTTGGTCGACAATAAGCCAGATGGCACCAATGGTGATGGCGGCATCGGCAACATTAAAAATGGCACTAAAGAAGATGAAATGTTGTCCGCCCCAAATGGGCATCCATTGGGGCCAGGTGGTGTCGATGATGGGGAAATAGAACATGTCCACCACACGCCCTTGCAGGAAGGGTGCGTAGCCGCCTTCGGGAGGGAATAGCTGGGCGACATTGTAGAAGCTCTCGTTGAAGATGAGCCCATAGAAGCAGCTGTCGATGACATTGCCAACGGCTCCCACAAAGATGAGGGTGAGACTGATGAGCAGCGGGGTGCGCACACCCTTCTTGATGCTATGAAGTAGAAACCAGAGGATTCCGCCAGAGGCTATGATGCGGAAGAGCGACAAGATGATTTTGCCAGTACTACCGCCTATCTTCATTCCAAAAGCAAAGCCTTCGTTTTCGGTAAAGTGCAGCAGGCACCAGTTGCCTATCAGCGGTATCTCTTCGCCGATATGCATGTTGGTTTTTACCAAAATTTTTACCAGTTGGTCGATGATGAGAATCCCTGCGATGAGCGAGGAGGTGATGATGTATTGTTTCTTTTTTTGTTTGTCCATAAGGGGATTTCTATTTATCAAGAATTAGAGAATTGGAGAATCTGTAAATTGCGTATTTTGAATTTGATAAGAATTTGAGACTATAATTGCAGGCAAATAATAGAAATGTCCATAATAGTATAATAACTGAGTTGGGTCTAAAATATTGCCTTACCATTAACTAATCTTTCCATACCTATCTTCGATGGCTTCCAGTAGCTCGTCGTACCAGTCCTGTCCGAAACGGCGGATGAGAGGCTCTTTGAGATACTGATAAAGCGGCTCACCTTTGGCCATGGCACAACGGCAGATGTCCCATTGGTGGTAGTTGAGGGCTTTGAATTCGCCAAATTCATCCACCCGAATGGGGTAGAGGTGACAGGAGATGGGTTTCATGAATTGGATTTTGCCGTCGCGATAGGCCTGCTCAATGGCACAATAGGCGGTACCGTCTGTCCCCCAAGCAACATAGGCACACTCGCGGTTGTTCACAAGCGGGGTGCAAGGTTCTGCCGCATTGTCTAAGGTGGAGACCCCCTCTTCGTGCACCACTTTCAGCCCTTCTTGGGTCATGTAGGGCTCCACTTCTGGTAATATCTGTTCTAGGATGGCTATCTCGGCCTCTTCCAGAGGGGCACCGCAGTCGCCGTCCACACAGCATTGTCCTTTGCATTGAGCCAGGTCGCAGCGGAAACGTCGCTCGGCAATATCTTCGGAGATGATACAGTCTTTGACTATCAGCATAGGCAGGTAAGCATTTTATCGGCCAGTACTTTGGCCAGTTTGTATTTCGACTCTACCGTCCAGCCGCCCACGTGGGGCGTGAAGACGACATTGGGGCAGGTGAGGAGGTATTGTAGGTCGGGATGGCTGGTGTCAAGCCCATCCTGAGTCATCTCTTCATATTCCAGCACATCGAGGGCAGCTCCCTTTATCATACCCTTTTTGATGGCTTCGGCCAGGTCGGCAGTCTTCACAACGGCTCCGCGTGAGGTGTTGATGAGGAAGGGCGCTTGCTTGCATTGGGCGATGAAGTTTTGGTCGAACAGATAATGTGTTTCGTCCGTGAGTGGGACATGCAGGCTGATTACTTCGGCACGCTCCTGCAGCTCATCTAACGACACTTCTTGCACATAGGCAGGTGCAAAGCCTTTAGGCTTGTATTTGTCGTAGGCAATGATGTTGCATTCAAATCCCCGCAGCCGCTGTGCGAAGGCACCGCCCATGTTGCCCAAACCGATGATGCCGACAGTCTTACCCTTGATTTCAAGACCACGGTTTTCTTCGCGGTGCCAGATTCCTTGCCGCACTTGGGCATCGGCCCGCGAGAGGTGGTTGAAGAGCGAAAGCAACAGTCCCACCGCATGTTCGCCCACGGCATCGCGGTTGCCTTCTGGCGAATTGATGCAGCGTATACCGATGCTTTCGGCATACGCCACGTCGATGGTCTCCATGCCTGCACCCACACGTCCTATGCAGCGTAGGTGGCGCGCATGGTCAAGGAAGTTTCTGTCGATAACGATTTTGCTGCGAACCACCATGGCATCGTATGCCGCTATCTGCGCCAATAGCGACTCATAGGTGACCTCGGTCTCCAACGTCACATGGTGGCCGGCGGACTCAAGTGTTTCACGCAGGATGGGATGGGTGTTGTCTGTGATGAGGATTCTCATGGGTAGATGTGCGTTCAATCAATGGGAATTTTGGAAACAGCCGACCCGCCTAAGATGCCAATGCCTCCAGTGACGTTGCAGTATAGTTGCACAGGCTCAGCAAATAGGATAGAAAATTCGTCTAATTGAGAGGTTGCCTTAAGGCTTTTCTCGTAGAGGTAGAGGTCGCGACTGAGAGTGTACACCTCAACATAGATTGTACCTATTAGATGTTGGTCCCAAAAATCAAAGAGGATGGTATGCGACTGGCCGTTGATGCGTTCGTCGGTGAAGAGGACGGCATCGCCGTAATTGTCTTCGGTCCCAAAGCCAAATATCTCCTCTGTGGCGTCCATGTCGAAGAGTACGTTGTCGTCCACCGAAATGTTCTTGTGTGTCCGGATTGTGTCATACGTATCGGTGTTATAGTTGTAATTGAGATTCGCTGAGCTCACCCTGAGCATATAGTAGTTGACTGCATCTGCAGGGTCGTCGATGGTTAGTTTGACAGTAATCCTTCCTCCGGCAACTTCAACTGTGTCGGGATAATAATCGTAATAGTGACTTGTGTCGTACGTGCAAGAAATATTGCTGACCACAGGTCTGTTGGGAATGCGACAGCCGGCCATCATGGTACCCTTTTCGGGCGTGGTGACGCGCAAGGTCAGCGTGTCGCCAGGCTGGGGAGTGTAGCCGAGATCGTAGACCCCGTTGCCTTGGTGGGTGATGATGTTATTGGGTGTGCGACCATTCACCTCAATCGAAATTTGGGCATTTTTGATGGTGCCAATAGTGTCGGGGCTCAGGAAGAATCTGCTCTCGGTGAGCCTCACTTTCCAAGGACTATCGGATTGGGGTTTTGAAATCATGACCATGTGGTTCTCGGTTTCATCCCCGTTGAATTCTATCACCTTTTCGCAGGAGGAGAGGGCCAAACTGAGCAAAATGGCTGTTAGATATAATGGTGCAAATGTTTTTTTCATGATATTTAAATGTATATTCATATAATTAAAAGGTCCAGTTGTAGCTGATGGAGGGGAGGATGGGGAAGATGGAGAGTTGTTTCAGCACACGTGTGTCGTTGCCGGTTCGGAAGTCGTAGGCGTAACTCTCATAAACCAGATAAGGGTTCTGGTGGTTGTAGACATTGTAGATGCTGATATTGATGGTGCGTTTGCCTCGACGCAGTTTTTTGTGGAAATTGACGCTGACATCCATGCGGTGGTAGTTGGGCATGCGATAGTTGTTGCGGCTACTGACGTAAGGCACTTCATAGTTATAGTAGTAGGGGTATCGCTGATCAGCGCCTTCTTCGCTGGGGTCGATATCCTGCATGGGCAGGGTGGCGGTGTTGCCGCTGCTGAACACCCAGCTGGCACTTGCGTCGATATGCTCGTTGAACTTGTAGGTGAGCACAAGGCTGACATCGTGCCGACGGTCATATTTGGCGGGGAAGGTCCTGCCTGCGTTGAGGATGTTGCCCTCGCGGTCGAATTTGCGGTCGGTGTGGCTCCAGGTGTAACCCAGCCACCCCGTCAGGCGGCCAACGCTTTTCTGTGCAAGAAATTCCACGCCGTAGGCCCAACCACGACCCATGCACACTTTGTCTTCCCAACCCTGCGAGTTGCCCCAGAAGGAGGCACCGTCTTTGTACTCCAGCAGGTTGTCCATGTATTTGTAGTAGCCTTCCACCGAAAGGTTCAGGTCCAGCACGTTGTAGAAGAGTCCTGCGGCCACCTGTTGGGAGGTCATGGGCTTGATGCGGGCGGTGACGGGCACCCATAGGTCGGTGGGCAAGCTGATGCTGCTATTGCTCAGCAGATGCAGATATTGGGTCATATAGGCATAGCCCACTTTGGCAGAGAGCCGGTCGTTGAAGAGGATGCGGCCGCTGAGGCGGGGCTGCACGCTGGGATAGAAGACCCCCTGCACTTGGAAGCCCGTCATGTTGAGGCCAGCATTGACTTTCAGCCAGTCGTTGATGCGCCAGTCGTCTTCGGCATAGAGCATCATTTCGTTGGCATGCACGATGCTCTGGCCAATAATGGTGTCGAATTTGTAGCTGTCTTCTTCGTCGTTTTCTGATACTTTGATACTGGAAGTCTCAGGTTTGAAGATGTGGTGGAGAACTTGTCCACCAAATTTGACGGCATGGTCGGGCGAAGGGGCATAGTCAAAGTCGGCACGTGCGGTTAAGTCTTGAATGCCCGAGTTGAAGCCCATGGTGTAGGAGTCGGTGTACCGCAGGTAGACCGACTCCTCGGTGAGCGCCAGGTTGTTGCGGTAGCGGGTGTAGGCTCCGGTAACGTTCATGAAGAGCTTGGGGGTGAGTTCGTAGTTCCAACGCACGCTCCCCACTATGTTGCCCCAATTGTAACCCAAGCGCATGAAGTCTTTCTCCAATGAGTTGTGAAAGTACTTGTATTTGGCATAAAGAGCATCGTCGCCCATATAGTAGGAGGCGTAGAGGCGGCTGCGGTTGTTGAATTTATGCGTGATTTTGGCATTAAGGTCATAGAAATAGTAGCCGGCATTGACTTTCTCATCGCCCATGCCTTCGGAGGCTGCCACTAATGCTATGATGGGCTGCAGCAATGCGTCGCCATAGGTGCGGCGACCCGAGATGCTGAAGGTGGTCTTTTCTTTGATGATGGGTCCCTCCAAGTTGAACTTGGCTGAGATGAGACCCACGCCGACCCCACCGTGGTATTCTTTGTCGTTGCCATTGTTGGTGGTGATGTCCAGCACGCTGGAGAGGCGGCTGCTGAAATGGGCAGGGAAACTGCCTTTGTAGAGGGTGATGTTTTTGACGGCATCGGAGTTGAAGGCCGAGAAGAAACCTCCTAAGTGGTTGACGTTGTACATGGGCACTCCGTCCAACAGGAAGAGGTTTTCGTCAGGCCCTCCTCCGCGCACATACATGCCCGACATGCCTTCCGAGCCACTCTGCACGCCCGGCAGGAGCTGCACCACTTTGATGACGTCGGTCTCGCCAAAGATGACGGGAACCGACTTGACCTGTTCAACAGGCAGCTCGATGATACTGCTTTGCGAACTTTCCACATGCTGCACCCGTTCACCTGTAATGACCACCTCGCTCAGGGTTACAGAACCTTTGAGCTGTACGTCCAGTCGTTGATTCTTATCGATTTCCATGGGATGGAACTGGGTTTCGTAACCCACATAGGATACTCTCAGCACAGCTTTGGATTCTTTGAGTGTTAGGGTGAAACGTCCATGCTGGTTGGTGGCGGCACCTTTCTTGGAGATGGTGTCGTACACGGTGGCACCAATCAGCGTTTCGCCTGTCTTGGCATCGGTAATAGTGCCGCTGATGGTGTGTTGCGCCCATGCACCGGCTGATGCGATTAGCAATAGCAATAGCAGAAGGTTTTTCTTCATGTTTTCAAACGTGGTTTTATTATATTTGTCATATTAATTATTTACAAAAGGTCTTCGGGATTGGCCTTGGCCCCAGGGTCGGGATTCCATTGCTTGGAACGGGGTTTCAACATGGGGCTGTCGTCGTTTTCTTCCTCAGCAGGGGAATCTGGTGAGGAGGATTGACTGTCTTCAGATGGGACTTGATTGGATGAGTGGCTGTCCGCTTCTTCTTTGTCTTCATCCGGTTCAGGATGCAGCTCGTTTCTCCGCTTGCGGTGTTGGCGTTTCCGCTCATGCTGATTGCGGTATTCCTCTATGGTGTCACCGGCCACAATACCTGTGGGCACGGCAATGATGGAGTAACCAAGCAGCATGACAATCATGGAGATGAACTGGCCTGTGGCCGTGACGGGGGCGATGTCGCCGTAACCCACTGTGGTGATGGTGACTACGGCCCAGTATACGCCGCGGGGGATGCTGGAGATGTCGGGATTCTTTTCACCTTCAATGCCATACATGGTGGCACCAAGGATGACGGCCATGATGAAGACAAAAAGCATGAAGACGAGAATCTTGGTGGCACTCCGCCGGAGGGCATTGATGAGGAATCGGCTTTCTTCGATGAAGCGTTCCATCCTGAATATGCGGAAGATACGCAGCACCCGCATGAGTCGGAGCACCGAGAGGGTGGAGGCAGCGGGGAGGAAAATGCTTAAGTAGGCGGGAAAGATGGAGATGATGTCGATGATGCCGAAGAGGGAGACAATGTATTTGCGTGGATGTTCCAGGCAGTAGATGCGCAGGTAGAACTCAAAGGTGAAGAGCAGGGTGAACAGCCAGCCAATGATGTTCATGGATAGGGTGAACCACTTGGGCGCATCGGAGACGCTCTCAAGCATGATTACCATCACGTTGAGGCCGATAAGTATGAGCAGCCAGATGTCGAATTTCTTGCCTCGCGGGGTGTCGGACTTGAAGATGATGGTGAAGATTTCTTGCTTAGTCAGCGTGCGGTATTTCTTGGGCAGGAGCAGGTCGAAAAGAGCACGGTGCATGATGTCCCCTATAAAGTTGGCTATATCCAGGAAGATGTGGCGGTAATCCACATGGGTAATCCAGTCGATAAAGCGCTTGAAGGTGTCGGAAATCAAATTCAGCAATCGTTTTATCATGTTATTCTATTCGCTTGATTGTTAGGGAGGAACTTCGTTCTTGGGTGAGACGGTTGGCCACGCGCTGGAGGTCGGCAGGGGTGACTTCCCGATAGTGGTCTGGCTCGGTATTGACCAGCTCGATGTTGCCAATCATTTCATAGTAACAGAGACTTAGGGCGCGGTCGGCCGATTTGTATTGCGAGTAGACGAAGGTATTTTCAAATTTGTTGGCCACCTTTTCTATTTCATGGGAGCTGATTGGCTCTTGTTGCAATTTCTTGATTTCTTGGTCGATGGCTTCTTCTGCCTGTTCAAAGGGGGTGCCGTTGTTCAGTTTTCCGCTTACCACAAAGAGCCCTTTGTCCAGATCGCCGGTGATGTAGGCGTTGATTTCGGTAAAGAGTGCTTCTTCCTGCACCAGCCGGCGATACATGCGGGAGGAATGGCCGTTGCTGAGCACGTCGCTAATCATGTCGTAGACGTAATAATCAGGTGACCAGCGGTCGCTCATCACCCAGGCTTTGTAGAGGGCGTTGTTGGGCACTTGGCGCTCTACAATTTGTCGGCGCGCTTCGGTCTGCTCTGGTTCTTGGGGCAGTATGGGTTGATCGATGAGGAGGGAGCTCGGGATGTCGCCAAAGATCTGTTCTACAAGGGCTATGGTCTTCGCTTCATCCAGATTGCCCGCAATAGAAAGGATGGCATTGGAGGGTTGGTAGTAGCGGTCGAAAAAGTCGCGAACGTCCTGAAGGGTGGCATCTTGCACATGCTTGATGTCGGCTCCGATGGTGCACCAGCGGTAGGGGTGTACCCGATAGCAGAGGGGCCGCAGCAACATCCAAACGTCGCCGTAAGGTTGATTCACATAACGTTGGTTGTACTCTTCGGTCACCACTCGTTTCTGCACGTCAAGCACTTTCCAGCTGTTGTTCTCAATGTCCCAGTCGCCCAGCATGCGGTCGGCCTCCAGCCGCAAGGCTTGCTCCAAAAACTGACAAGGAACGGTGATGTAGTAGTTGGTGTAGTCGTTATTGGTAAAGGCGTTGCTCTCGCCGCCCATGTCGTCTACCACAAGGTCAAAGTCGGGATAGCGTCTAGTGCCGCCAAACATCAAGTGCTCAAAAAGATGGGCAAACCCCGTTCGGTCTGTCCGCTCGTTACGTGCCCCCACCTGGTACAGCATGTTGATGGTCACCAGAGGAGTTGTGTTGTCGCGGTTGACAATCACCTTCAGTCCGTTTTTGAGTGTCTTCTTTTGATAAGAAATCATACTTAAAAAAAACGTGCTTAAAAAAAACGTGCGAGTCTATCAATTATTG
Source organism: Bacteroidales bacterium (assembly GCA_016280915.1). Taxonomy (GTDB): domain Bacteria; phylum Bacteroidota; class Bacteroidia; order Bacteroidales; family P3; genus Colimorpha. The sequence goes on along the minus strand of JAEEHQ010000012.1, from coordinate 5,598 downwards.
TTTTGACCCTAAAAAAATCTTTCCCATTCTCTCATGTCTTGCTACGAATCAATCTTTCTCTTCTTTCACGCCCTGTTTCTATTATAATTAACGTCAATACTATCCAAAAACTTCGTCTTCCCTCCCAAAAATTGTTCATCAACTGCGGGGGTGGGTGTGATTATCAGCTGTAATTTATTGGTTCTATGAATATTGTAATGGTATAAGTTGTTTTTTTGGGGGTGATCGATAACAAGGAGTAGGTTAGATGTAAGTTGTATGTAGGTTCGATGTGTAAACGACTATATAGCGAAGCCGCAAGGAAGGAACAGCAAATCTACTTATGAGGGAACCAAATTTAAAGTTTAAAGTTGATTGTTTAAAGTCAGTTTAGTAATGATTAAAAAAATTATATCATTATTTACTTGGAATTTACTCCGCATTTATGATAATTTACTTTCTCCTGCTTTAGCAGTATGATGATTTGCGCCTAGAGGCGAATTCGGGGTTGAAAGGTTATTGGTTATAGGTTATTGGTTATTGAAAGTTGTTAGTTGATAGTTTAGAGTTGATAGTTTAGAGTAGTTGAGAGTTGATAGTTTAGAGTAGTTGATAGTTTAAAGTTGAGAGTAAACTCTGCGTTTTCTGCGAGAGTTTTCCCAAGCTTTAGCTTGCACATTCGTGTTTTTTCGATTTTTTCGATGTTCTATAATTGAGAGTTTATTGGTTATGGGTTATAGTTTATTGACAGTTGAGAGTTTAAAGTTGATAGTTTAGAGTAGTTGAGAGTTTAGAGTTGAAGGTTGATAGTAAAATCTGTGTTTTCAGCGATTTCAGCGAGAGTTTTCCCAAGCTTTAGCTTGCAAATTCGTGTTTTTCGTGTTTTTCGATGTTCTATAATTGAGAGTTTATTGGTTATAGGTTATAGTTTATTGACAGTTGAGAGTTAAAAGTTGATAGTAAAATCTGCGTTTTCTGCGTTTTCTGCGTTTTCTGCGAGAGTTTTCCCAAGCTTTAGCTTGTCATTCGTGTTTTTCGTGTTTTTCGATGTTTAATAAAACTGCAATCTGCATGAAGTAATCCCAAGCATTAGCTTGCTTTTTCGTTGTCTTTCGATGTCCCTATAAACGGTCTTCTTTTTTGTTGGGGGGGGTGAAGTATTATTGCAGGCTAAGATAATTGATAAATTTTATTACTAATAATAAAAAAAAACGTAACTTTGCAAATTCATATAAATCTGTCAGTCGGGTGCTTTTTTGCTGTGACTGACAGGGGCTTCGCCGTGTTTGACAGCGAAATACAGAATTGCTACATTTGTTTTTCTTTTCGCGCGAAAGAGGCCTATTAACAATAATATATTTACTATGAAAATAACTGTTGCAGGCACCGGCTATGTGGGTTTGAGCATCGCCATCCTTTTGGCTCAGCATAATGAAGTGACCTCCGTCGATATTGTTCAGGAACGTGTCGACCTGGTCAATCAGCATAAAAGCCCTATCCAAGACGATTTCATAGAGGCTTTTCTTTCTGGTTACCATGCTGAGAATGATGAAGATATTCGCAATTGGAGGGCAGGCAATGTGAATGGCTTAAAATCGCTGGAGCTGAATCTGCATGCCACTACCGATTGGCAGCAGGGGTACCGCGATGCTGACTTCGTGGTGATTGCTGCGCCCACCAACTATGACAGTTCCAAGAATTTCCTCGACACCTCGGCCGTTGAGGATGTTATCCAGAAGGTCATGCAGGTGAACCCTACGGCTATTATGGTCATCAAAAGTACCATTCCGGTGGGTTACACCGAGGGCATCCGTGTGAAGTTCCACTCCGACAATATCATCTTTGCCCCAGAGTTCCTGCGGGAGAGCAAAGCCCTCTACGACAATCTCTATCCCAGTCGTATCATAGTGGGTTACCATCAAGGCGACAAGCGGATGGAGGAGAAGGCCCACCAGTTCGCCGCACTAATCCGCGAAGGAGCCATTGGTGTATCGAAAGATGCGAAAGCCAATCCTCAATTTGAAAAGAACATCCCTGTGCTTTTCATGGGTTCAACAGAGGCTGAGGCCGTAAAACTTTTTGCCAACACCTATCTGGCCTTGAGGGTTAGCTATTTCAACGAGTTGGACACCTATGCCGAGCTCAAAGGTTTGGACACGCACCAGATCATCGACGGTGTTTGTCTCGATCCCCGCATAGGTACCCATTACAACAACCCCTCTTTTGGCTACGGTGGTTATTGTCTTCCCAAGGACACTAAGCAACTGCTGGCCAATTATGCCGATGTTCCCCAGGACCTTATCCGTGCCATCGTGGAAAGCAATAAGACCCGCAAGGATTTCATTGCCGACCAGGTGTTGCGAAAGGCAGGCTACTACACTTATTACCACGACAATAACAACTGGAGTCAAGAGCAGGAGCAAGAGTGTGTGATTGGCGTTTACCGTCTCACCATGAAGAGCAACAGCGACAATTTCCGCCAAAGCAGCATACAGGGGGTCATGAAGCGCGTGAAGGCCAAAGGTGCCAAGGTGATCATCTACGAGCCCACCCTCCCCGATGGGAGTACTTTCTTCGGCAGTTTGGTGGTCAACGACTTGGTTCGCTTCAAGCAGGAATCCCAAGCCATCATCGCCAACCGATATGATTCAATCCTCGATGATGTGAGAGATAAGGTTTATACCAGAGATCTCTTCCAGAGAGATTGATTCTTTCTACTGCCACCCATGAGCGAAAAAGCCATTCACTTGCCAGGACTTAATGGATTGCGTGCGCTTGCAGCCCTGACGGTGTTGTGGGGACATGTCTTCCAGAAAGATTTCGGCGATTGGGGCATCGAGGGGATGGAACTGCCATTGATGAGGTTTGACGGGGTAACCTTGTTTTTTGTCATTAGTGGTTTCTTGATTACCTTCCTGCTCCTGAACGAGATGGAGAGATCTGGGACCGTTTCGATTCCGAAATTTTATATGCGCCGAGTCCTGCGCATCTGGCCTCTCTATTATCTCTTCATGGTGGTAACGTTGTGCGTTACTCAAACTTGGAATAACTCGAGTATTTGGTATTACTGTTTCTTTGGTGCAAATATTCCTTTTGCTTTTGGGTTGGGCATTTGGTCCATAGCTCATTATTGGAGCATAGGAGTGGAAGAGCAGTTTTATTTATTCTGGCCGTGGGTGATGAAGTATGCCAATAGAAGGGAAGGTAAGAAAGTGGGTGAGAGTAAGTTGTTGGAGTATGTGAGGAATAATTACTTGCTATGTGTCTCGGTGTTGATATGCGTGACTTGGATAATAGCGAAGATAGTTATTCTGCTACTATGGGGACATTGTGGGGTGTATCGATTTTTGGCTGTCACACGGTTTGATTGTTTGATGATTGGGGCCATAGGGGCAATACTTTATTACCAAAAGAGAACTTGGTTCATGAAAGTGATGCAAAACAAATGGCTGGGTGCGTTGGCGATATTGTTATTGGTCTTTTCCTCGTGGACAGGATTCGTTCCAGCACCTATCCGACATCAAGTATTGGCTGTCGTGTCGCTTTTTGCCATTGTGGGGCAGTTGGAGCCTTGTCGACCGTTGCTGAATTTGGAGAACCGTCTGTTCGATTCGGTGGGTAAGATATCTTACGGCATCTATATCATTCATCCGTTGCTGATTTTTCTGCTTTCAAGCCTTTGGCGAAAGATGGAAGTTCCGCTGGGCGAATTGCCCCAGGTGATTATTATCTATGTCGGAATCACGATTTTAACTTATGTCGTGGCATGGCTGTCCTATCGTTATTTTGAGAAACCATTCTTGAGACTCAAAGCTCGTTTTGCCATAGTGCAGAGCCAGAATGCATTGACGGCATAGCTTGCCGCCAATAATTGGGGTGTATCAAGCCTTACATAAAAAAGAATATGAACTGGTACGTATTTCGTTGTTCTCCTGGCAAGGAGGTTGTCTTTCAGCAGGCAATCCGAACACGCCATGGGGTGGAGTGTTTTGTGCCGATGGAGAAGAAACGCCAACAGGACCGCCACGGCCGTTTTGTCTGGGTGCAGAAATGCGCGCTTTCTAGCTATGTCTTTGTTCATGCTGATAGAGAAACCTTCGCCCAGATACCCAAAGACTTGACCAACATCCGTCCCATGATGCATATGCGCGAAGGACTCTTCGTGCCGGTCATTGTCCCGGATGTCGACATGGCTAGTTTTATTCGTGTGGCGGGTTCTCAGGATGAGCAAGCTGTCTACCTCGACCCCGCCAAGCTCAACTTCAAGAAGGGCGACCGTGTCCGCATTATCGGTGGCTCGTTTGTCGGCGTGGAAGGCACCTTCATGCAGATCGGCGGCAAACACGAGAAACGTGTCGTCATCCAGCTCGACAACATCATTGCCGTCGCCACCGCAGCCATCCCCGCCTCCCTGGTAGAAAAGATAGGTTAGCTTTAGGTGGGTTCTATAAATTGCTTTCAATCGATTTTGTTCTTATTTCGAGCAGATTTCCGTGCGGAAGGAGGGAGCAGCGTTTCGCAAAGCGAGCGCAAAAGATGCTTGTATCTTTTGCCAAGCCAAAGAAACGTCAGCGAAGCTAATGCGGTGCATTGTAACCGACTAACAATCGGAAAGATGCCGAAATAAGGGCAAAAGCGCTGAAAAATTTAAGTACACTCATATTTATTATTGTTTTTTAAATGTGGAATTTATAGAACCCACCTAAAGAGTATAGGTCAACATACAGAGAAAAAATATGGATGATGGCTATATTGTTGGGACTGTATCCCAGAATGAAGCGCAGGCTGTTGTCTAAAAGATTTAAGCCGGACAGAATATGGTCTTTGATGACAAAATGAGTTACCCTTGGATAAAATGATACAATAAGTATTGCATTGATATGGGAAAGATAGACTTTATAATTGCATGGGTGGACGGCAATGACCCTGAATGGCAGAGAAACAAAAGCAAATGGGAAGGAAAAGATGATACTGTTTCTAACTCTGCTGACGGGAATACAGATTGCCGCTATCGTGAAAATGGATTTTTAAGATACTGGTTTCGGGGGGTGGAAAAATATGCTCCATGGGTGAACACGATTCATTTTGTCACTTGTGGACAAAAGCCAGAGTGGTTAAAGGAGAGTCATCCCAAATTGCATCTGGTTAGTCACGAGGATTACATTCCCAAGGAATACCTCCCCACTTTTAACTCAAATACGATTGAGCTTAACTTTCATAGGATTGAAGAACTGTCGGAGCACTTTGTTTACTTTAATGATGATATGTTCATACTCAGGCCGCTTGAACCAACATTTTTCTTTAAAAATGGGCAGCCGGTATTGAAGACAAGTCTGCAATATAAGGAGTATATAGGATATAATAATTGGAGTAGGTTACTGTTCAACGACTATTGCGTTGTAAACAATGCTTTTGATATTCCTAAAGCCATTTGGCAAAACCGTAAAAAGTGGTTTAGCATCAAAGATTTAGGGCTAAGGAAAGCCAAGAATAATCTGATTTGCTATTATGCTAATCGTACCTTGCCTGTAAGTGCGTATGGCCATGTGGCGTTGCCGCATCTGAAATCCACATTACAGGAACTATGGGAACGGCAGCCCGAAGTAATGCATCAAAGTT
>JAEEHQ010000090.1 GCA_016280915.1 Bacteroidales bacterium | reverse complement strand
GCAAGTGGATTATGTGGTTATCGACGGTAATGTGACGACGATAGGCAATGCGGCCTTCAAATATTGCAAAGGGATTATTAGCATATGGTTACCCTACAGTCTTACCAGCATAGGAGCCGAAGCTTTCTATGGTGCCTCCAATTTGCAGAGTGTGTCTTTTAATTCAAGCTCGCTTTCCATTGGTGCCGATGCTTTCAAGAATTGCGCAAAGCTGAAAAAGGTAAACCTCCAGACTGGAAATAGCATTGCCGCCTGGTGCGGATACAATTTCGCCAACGCCTACGCCAACCCTCTTTATTATGGCAATAATCTCTACCTCGGTTACGATAAGGTGACCAGCCTGGAAATCCCGTCGTCGGTGACCCGAATCAACGACTATGTGTTCGATAGCTGCTCCTTCACTTCGGTGACCCTCCCCTATGGCTTGCAAAGCATCGGGAAAAACGCGTTTTTCGGCTGCACGGACCTGACGTCGATCAACATTCCCACCACGGTGAACTCCATTGATTACTACGCGTTCACAGGCTGCACGGGCTTGCAGCGTGTCGACATCAACAGCCTGTCGGCCTGGTGCAACATCAACTTCGCCGACAATACCGCCAATCCCCTTGCCCGAGCCCATCATCTCTACCTCCTCGGCAACGAAATCACCGCTTTGGACATACCCATCGCCCTGACAGCCATCAAGCCCTGGACGTTCGCGGGCGGCACGGCCTTCACCTCGCTCAGCATTCCCAACGGCGTGACCTCCATCGGCAACGGCGCCTTCGCGGGCTGCAACCACTTGACCACGCTGACCATCCCCGCCAGCGTGGCTACCATCGGCAGCAACACCTTCAACGGTTGCACAGGCCTGCAGGAAATGTACGTCAACCGCGCCACGCCAGCCACCGTCGGAAGCAATAACCCATTTACGGGAATAGCGCCTAACATCCCCGTTTATGTGCCGATGGGCAGCAAGACCGCATATCAACAGGCTCCCCAATGGTCGCGGTTCACGAATATCATCGACGACCAAAACGTCGTGCAGGTGCCTTACTCGCAGCTTTTCAACGGAAGCACCATCCCCGACAAATGGCAGAGCTGCTTAGGCGCACTGGAAGGCAACAGTAGCCCCTACACCGCCACGCTCACGCCCGAAAGCGGCCGCTGGCAGTTCGGCTCAGCCAACGGCGTGTTCAACGGCTCGTCGCACGCTTACGTCAACATCGGAGGCTATTATCACCACTTCTGGCTCGTTTCGCCCTTCTTGCACCTCGGCAACAGTGCCTATATGCTCAACGTCGACTTGGCCCTCACCCGCCCCACGGGCAACATGGTGCCCATTACCCCCGACGATCAAACCAATACAAGTGTCTACGTGCTCATCTCGACCGACTATGGCGCCACATGGACCAAACTTGACGCCTGGAAAGAACGGAATACGGCCTTCTCCGACCTCAACGATCTCACACCCGAAGGCTACACCTGTAACTTCAACCTCACCGACTACGCCAACCAGTATGTTCTCATCGGTTTCTACATGGAGTGCACCAATGCCTCCGATGCCACCAACCGCATCCATATCGATAACTTCAGCATTGAAAACTACGACCCCACGCTGCCGCCCACAGCGGTGACGGTGAGCGAGATAGGCGGCCACTCGGCTAGGGTGAACTGGACGGCGCAATCGGCAGCGCAAAACCTATGGGACGTGGTGGTGGCTTTGCCTGGCACTACCCCGCAATACAATTGGACGCAGGCAGACCTGGAAGCCATGGCTAACAACAACAGCAATTTCTTTTATGCACACGTTAACGGCTTGCGCTACAAGACCATGGAAGGGCTGGATACGGGTGAAACCTATAAGGCTTGGGTGCGCTACAACGATGGAACAGCAACCAGCTTTTGGGCAGCTTCGAATGAGTTCACGACCGCAATCTTGTGTAATCCGCCCACCAACCCGCAAGTGGTGAATATCACCCAACACTCCGCCCTCGTCACTTGGGAGCCAGGCCAAAGCAACCAGACCAGCTGGATAACCCGTTGTGAGGAAATAGACGACATGGATGACTTTATTGTCGAGGAACCTTTCCGCCTCTTTACCAACCTTGAGCCTGGAACGACATACCATTTACATGTGAAAGGAGATTGCGGATATGATGATGGAGAGAGCGAACAAATCCACATAGAATTCACCACACTGCCTTTGCCCTCGGTTGAGGTGAACGCTGGACAAGATGCAGATGAAAACGTGCCCATTACAGGCGATGCCTGCAGCGAGCAAATGTCGCAAACCCAATTCATTATCCCCGCCGAGCAACTCACTGACATGCAATACAGCCATATCAAGAGCCTGACCTTTGACAACCAGCAATATACCTATGGACGGCCATGGGGCGAAAATGCCAGTTTCGACGTCTATTTGAAAGTGGTAGACCAAGACGACTTTAGCAATGGCGAGTTCTACGATTGGGATGAGCTGTCTTTTATCGGCTCTCATAATCCTGAACTTAGCGGCCACCTCATGACCATCACCATAAGCGATTACCATTCATTCTACTACACTGGTGGCAACTTGCTGGTGGGCTTCAAACAGGAACAGTATGATTCTACGCCCGGCACGGATTTCGGCCATGCCGATTGGTTGGGTGTGAACAACTATAACACCGACCCCACCTACAAGCCGTCCATTTATTACAATCCGTCCTCTTCTGAACCTTTTGCCCAGACTTTCAGCCCGAAGGTCGCCTTCTCCTATGAGCCTGATACCTACCTTCCCCCAACCGACATCGTGGTAACGCCCACAGCCCCCACTGAGGTGGCACTGACATGGACGCCGCGCGAGGGACAGACTGCCACCGAGGTGCAGCTGTTCAACGAGGACATGGTGGAGATGGGCACTCCGTGGACTTGGAGCAATGGCAACGTCTTCGGCCTAGGCAACTTGTCTCCCAGCACCAACTACTACGTCAGCCTACGTGGCCGATTCACTGTGGGCAGCGAGACCTACTACAGCGCCTGGACCAACCCCGTCCCGTTCACCACACCCGCTGAATGCCCCGCACCCACCAACCTGCAAGTCACTAACGTAGGACCCTTCTCTGCCACCCTCGGCTGGAGCGGCGGTGCGGAAGAGTACAATGTGGAGTATAGGGAAATAGGTGAGATGCAAACTCAGCTTGAAAGTCGTTTCAATACTGCTAACCAATTGCAGGGTTGGACTTATTGGTCAAATGAAGAAGCAGGCTGGACGATGACTAGTGGCGGTACTGGTTTAAATGCATATAACGCCATGTCTTCAGCCATCATTGGTACCGAAGGCGAACATAGCCATTGGCTTATCACTCCCCAAATACACCTGCCAGGAACTTTGACTTTCAAGGCCTGGGGAACGATAGGTGAACGTTTGGCCATTTATGTCTCCACCACAGGAAATGACCATGATGATTTCCAACGGGTTGGTACTTATCAGCAGATTACAGGGCAAACGTCAACTCGCCCGCAAGAGATAACCGTCGACTTGAGTAGTTACCTGAG
>JAEEHQ010000089.1 GCA_016280915.1 Bacteroidales bacterium | reverse complement strand
CGGTGACGCTCTCATTCAACGTGAGTCCCAATGGTTCGGTTACTGCCAACGGCAATCCTATCATAGACGAACAACAAGTCGAATATGAGCGCGGAACAATCGTCCACCTTCACGCAGAACCCGACCAAGGTGCATCCTTCGTAGGTTGGAACCAAGGCGAATGGTTCGAGGAAGATTGGGATATCACGGCAAATGAGGACGCTGTAATCACCGCAGAATTCACTCTGTAAGCTTTGTTTCATAACACGATTTTAGAAATTTGAGTCTCTTAAAGGGTTGCCGTTTACAGGGCAGCCCTTTGCTTTGACGCTCGATTTCTCGCAGAAATCGCAGAAAACGCAGAGTTTACTTTCAACTTTCCACTACTCTAAACTTTAAACTCTAAACTCTCAACTTTCAATAACCTATAAACAATAACCTATAAACTTTACAAAACATGGATAACGTAACCCCCATCATTTTAGCCGTCTTGGCCCTGCTGGGCAACTGCGGTTGGCTGGTGAGCGCCAAAAAATACCGCCAAGAAATCAAGAAGGCCCGCGTTGAGGCCAACCGCGAGGAGTTCAATCTCTCTTCGGAATACGTCAAGGAATTCAAAGAGCAGGTGTACAATCCACTTGCCAGCGAACTCCAGAAACTGAGGTCGGCAATAGATAAGGTGACCACCTGCAGGTACTATCCCGAATGCCCTGTACTAAAGGAAATGCACGAGGCCACCAACAACAATCTCGAATTGCCAGGCGACACCGAGGCACCCGCAAAATAAGGAAGAACCTATGAGAAAGATTGACAAAATCATCATCCATTGCACAGCAACCTCCGAAGGTAGGGCTGTAACTGTTGATGAAATCAGACGCTGGCATAAGGAACGCGGGTTTTCGGACATCGGTTATCACTATGTCATCTATTTGGATGGTTCTGTGCATGAGGGCAGACCTATTGAAAAGGTGGGTGCCCATTGCAAAGGACACAATTCCAATTCAATTGGCATTGCTTATGTGGGTGGCCTTGACAAGAAAAACAATCATGCCAACACAATGACCCCAAGGCAGGAGGAGAGTTTGTTCAAGCTCATCCAAGAACTCAAGGCCAAATATCCATCTATCAAGGTGGTTTTGGGTCACAACGATTTCGCTGCAACCGCATGCCCGTGTTTCAATGTGTCCAGATGGTTGTATCTGAAAAATAAAATGGCTCAGCCATAAATGTTTCTGTGTACTTTTCATGATTGGAGCGTGTCAGTTTTGGCACGCTCTTTTTCATAAAAATCTGTCATCTGTCATTTAGGAATTTTCGGATTATTGCATTCCGGATTGAAAATCCTTATAATAGTTTGCGTCAGATTACAAATCTGCCGCAACGAACTACGACTGGAACATCCGCTGCGAAGGGAGCATCGCAACATCCATGGTCATTTTAGATATCTTACATGTGTTTGTTGGCTCAATTCGTTCCACTTTTCCGTATGACTACTACCAGATCAAACTTGTTGATTTTTAGTTTTTCTTTACCTCTTTCATTAGTCTTGACAATAATTATTAATCGGAGAACTCCTTTTTTTTTCATTATGTCATAACACTTTCGTATCTTTGCATTTCCGTTTGAATATTCGTATATAGCTGATTTTTAAAGGAAAGATGGTTTCGATAACACCATATCACGCGAAATATTTTGCCCACTATCTGACAAGGCGTTTGCCTGCCAATAGTTTGGACAAGTTGACAGCGTCCTTGCAAAATGCCCAAGTTGACTTGACCCCGCATCAAATAGACGCTGCTCTTTTCGCGTTTAAGTCCCCATTGTCCAATGGTGCCGTGCTGGCCGACGAGGTGGGCCTTGGAAAGACCATCGAGGCCGGAATCATCCTTTCCCAGCATTGGGCAGAACACAAGCGCACACTTCTGATTATTTGCCCTGCCAACTTGCGGAAACAATGGTCCGCCGAATTGATGGAGAAGTTCTTTCTGCCTTCATATATCCTGGAGTCAAAGAGTTTCAACCAAGCGGTGGAGCACGGTATTCTAAACCCATTCAGTCGCGACGGCATCATCATCTGTTCCTATCAGTTTGCACGCAGTAAAGCAGCTTACCTTAAGGCGACATCGTGGGATTTGGTGGTCATCGACGAGGCACATAGGCTCCGCAATGTTTATAAGCCGACCAACCGTATAGCCAACACCCTCAAAGAGGCTCTTTCCAAGCGCAAGAAGATACTCCTTACCGCCACCCCTTTACAGAACTCTATCCTTGAATTATATGGACTTGTCTCCATCATCGATGAGTTCGTGTTTGGCGACTTGAAGAGTTTTAAAAGCCAGTTTGGAAAAGTGTTGACCGAGTCGGATTACCAATTGTTGCGTAACCGTTTGCAGCCCGTATGCAAGCGCACCCTGCGCCGACAAGTGCTGGAATACATCAAATACACCAAGCGTATTGCCATCTGCGAGGAGTATTATCCCACGGATGCAGAACAACAGTTGTATGAACTGGTGTCAGCTTATCTGCAGCGTCCTGTGCTCTATGCGCTACCCAACAGCCAACGGCAGCTGATGACCATGATTCTGCGCAAACTGCTGGCTTCGTCCACTTATGCCATCTACGGAACCCTTTCTCGCTTGATTGATCGACTTGAAGATTTATTGCGTCATCAGTCAGTTGAACAGGACTGCAACCAACTATCTCTGGATTTTGATGGTTTGGACGATGATTTGGATTATTGGCTCTCCGATGAAGACGAGGAGTCCCTTATAGCTTCAGAACCCGGCGACGAGGGGGTGTTACACCCCAATGAAGTGGCTGCCATCCGCAAAGAGTTGGCCGACCTGCGCGGGTTTCAGGAATTGGCGGCCAAGATTAAGAAGAACAGCAAAGCCAATCATTTGTTCATCGCCCTCGACAAGGGGTTTGAAGAGTTGGAAAAACTGGGAGCCGAAAAGAAAGCTTTAATCTTTACCGAGTCGCGTCGCACACAGGATTTCCTACGTGAGTTGCTGGAAAGGAAGGGGTATAATGGAAAAGTGGTACTGTTCAACGGTTCCAACAATGATAAGCAGTCGACCGCCATCTACAAATCATGGCTGGAGAAATACCAAGGAAGCAGCAGGGTTACAGGTTCGGCCACTGCCGACAAACGTGCCGCCTTGGTAGAGTATTTCCGCGACAATGCCACTATCATGATTGCCACCGAGGCGGCTGCCGAGGGCATAAACCTCCAGTTTTGCTCATTGGTGGTAAACTACGATATGCCGTGGAATCCGCAACGCATCGAGCAGCGCATTGGTCGTTGTCATCGCTACGGACAGAAACACGACGTGGTGGTCATCAATTTCCTCAACAAGCGCAATGCCGCCGATGTACGAGTGTATGAACTGCTGAACGAGAAGTTTCAACTCTTTAGTGGTGTCTTTGGCGCCAGCGATGAGGTGTTGGGAAGCATCGGCAACGGAGTGGATTTTGAGAAACGTATTTCGCAAATCTACAACGAATGCCGCACGACGGAGGAAATAGAACTGGCTTTTGACAAACTACAAGAGGAGCTACGTTCGGAAATCTCCGACAAGATGATTAAAGCACGAACCACCCTGTTGGAGAATTTCGACGAGTCGGTAAGCGAGAAGCTTAAAAGCCATCTCTCCGAAAGTCTCAGCAACCTAAGCCTCTTTGAGAAACGCCTCTGGGCATTGACTTGCTTTTCTCTTGCTGGCAAAGCGGTTTTTGACGAGGAACGGCATTCGTTTACCTTAAACAATGGCGATAGCTACTGTATGGTATCTGCCACTGGCGAAGAGAAACGCAGCGACGCTGTACTCCCCGACCACGCACAGATTTATCGTGTAGGGTCGCCTTTGGCGCAGGATATGATTGACGAATGGAAGTCGGTTTCGTTGCCTTGTCACGAAGTGGTGTTCGACTATAGCCATACGCCCGTAAAGGTGGTACTGCTGGAGCAACTGGTGGGCAGATCAGGATGGATGCGCATTGACCGCTATACCATCGAAAGCTCCGAACCGGAAGACAGTCTACTCATCTCTTGCTATACTGACGACGGGAAGCAGATTCCCGCCGATGTGGCAGAACGGATGTTCTCTCTCAACGCCACAGAAGGACAGGATGCAACAGTGGGCAACCTAATGTCCTCAATGTTGGAGGATGACCTCAAAAGGCAAAAGGAGGCTGTGCGCGAGGAAAACCAGAAGCGCAACCAGGTCTTTTTCGACACCGAGATAGAGAAGTTGAGTCTATGGGCCGACGATGTGAAGATTGGACTCGAAAAAGAGATTAGCGACCTCGATGCCGAAATACGGCTACGCAAGGCCGAAGCCCGGAAGTTGAATGGACTGGAAGAGAAGGTTGCCGCCCAACGCGCAATAAAAGAGATGGAGACTTTACGCAGCGAGAAACGTCGCAGCCTGTTCGAAGCACAGGACGAAATTGATGCCCGCAAAGACAAACTCTTCGACGAGGTAGAAGAACGTTTACGGCAAAAGAAAACCATAGAGGAAACGTTGTTTACAATAAAATGGAAAATAACATGACTATTGACGATTTAATTAACGAAGGGTCTACATTTAAAGTAGAATCAACACCTTTCCACATGGGGGAAGAGAATGGTATCAACATCATATATAAACCAACGTATTATATTGAAAATGGGGATGCCTTTACCGCATGGATAGAAAAATCAAAAAGATTTATCGCTTCGCAATTCCCTAACGACAGAGCAATTGAGGATTTCGAGAAATATTCTAAAGAGTTTAGTTCGAGAAGCATTTCGTCAATGGTTGCCATATTAAAATCACTTAGAGACATTCCAACCCCGTGTCCTATCAAATCAAAGGAAAACTCTGGTGTGGTTGTTTCTGTTTCTCAGAACCAAAGCCAACAACAAAGTGCTTCATTTGTATTGGATTCAATAAAGGATGCTTTGACGGGAAGTCAATTAAAAGAAATTCAAACAATCGCAAAAGAAGAAAAAAATCCTGACAAAGCAAAAACAAAAATCATAGATAAAATAAAAAGTTTTGGTGAAGATGTGCTTTCGAATATTGTGGCAAATCTTATCACAAATCCCAATATGTGGTCTCAACTTTTATAAAAATGGCACAAAATAAACAGCAAAAATTAGAACTCACATGGATTGGTAAGGATGATGAGCGGGAGGCTATAGAACCTCGCATCCTTATTGAAGACCCTAAATATAGCTATGGTGACACCGAGAGTGGCAATATGCTTATCCACGGTGACAATCTTCTTGCATTAAAAGCATTAGAACATCAATATTCTAATTCAATCAAGTGCATCTACATTGACCCCCCATACAATACTGGGAGCGCTTTTGAACATTATGAGGATGGGGTGGAACATTCAATATGGCTGTCTTTAATGCGTGAGAGATTGGAAATAATCTATAACTTGTTGAATAAAAAAAATGGTTCGTTATGGATT
>JAEEHQ010000088.1 GCA_016280915.1 Bacteroidales bacterium | reverse complement strand
TAGGTGCCCCACCACACGGGGCCGCCGATGAAGACGGTGTCGTACTGGCTGAGGTCGGGGGCGGAGCCTTCATAAGGAGGCAGCTCGCCACGGTTGGCCTCTTCCTGAGCCAGGTTGATTAGCGGCGTGTAGGCCATGCCGTCGTACTTGTGGGTGACGATTTCGTACTGGTCGGCACCGGTGATTGAGCTGATGTAGTCGGCCACAATCTTGGTGTTGCCGACCTGAATGTTGCCCACGCTGTAATTGTCGCCTGCGTGGGAGAAGAAGATGACTATTTTGTTCATTGCTTGTTTGTTTGAATTTGTTACTGTTTGCGTGTTTTCTTGTTTGTTTTGTGCATGGCAGCCGGTGGCCAAAAGGAGCGCGAGGGCTGCCACAATCATTGTTTTAACTTTCATGGTTGCAGGGTTTAATTCTTAACTTTTAATTTCCCGAAGTCCGGCTTTACCAATGGGTTGGAGTCGATGAGTTTCAGACTCTTTACCATCTGGGCGGTGCCTTCCTTGTATCGCTTAAAGTGGGCCGTCTGGAGGTGGCTCTGGTAGGCTTGTCGGTCGGCATAGATTTCGAGGATGTATATCTTGCAGGGGTCTTCCTTCGACTGCATCGAGAAGAGGGTGAGCACACCGGGTTCGACCCTCATAGAAGTTTCGCCCACCTCTTTGGCAAAGGCCATATAGTCGTTGAGCATCGTCGGCTCTACTTCGATTTCGGCCAGGCGGACGATGCGTTCGCCGTATTGCCGCAGGGGGACGGCTTCGCCGAACAGGCGCCGGGCGTTGTTGGTAAAGATGTCCTGAGGGTCGAGTCCGTGACGGGCGAGGCGTTCGGCCAGGGCCTTCTTGCCCTCGATCAGCACCTGCTCGGCCACGTAGGGGTAGTCGCTGCCGTAGAGCAGGTGGTTGGGCGTGGTGATGGTGGCCAGCGCGTCGAGGACGTCGTCGGTGGGCGCACCTGCCAGGTCGTAGTAGAGGCGCGCGAGGTTGGCATCCACATCGACTGGCTGCATGATGCCCTGTTTCACCATTGCCGGCAGCAGGGAGCGGAAGCGCGGCAGGGCATTGGGCAGGAATGAGCCGCAATGGGGCACCACAACCCGCAGATTGGGGTAGCGCACCAGCACGTTGTGGGCAATCATGTTGAGCACCGTCCGCGAGGTTTCGGCCAGATACTCGTAGCTGGCCAACGGCACGGAGGCAACCAACTGTGCGTTCACCGCCGAGGGTTTATGTGGGTGGATGATGATGACGGCGTGGCGCTCGTTGAGGAAGGCCATCAGCGGGTCCAGTTCGGGGTCGCCGAGGTACTGTCCGTAGGCGTTTGTGGCCAGTTTGACGCCGTCGGCGCCCAGCACGTCGAGGGCATAGCGGGCCTCTTCGAGGGCGGCCTCTACGTCGGGCAACGGCAGCGCGGCGCAGAAGAGGAAGCGACCTGGATGACGCGCCTTCAGCGTGGCGCACTCCTCGTTGACCGAGCGGCACACGGCGGCAGCCTCTTTGGCATCGCCAAACCACGGCTGCGGGGCTGGCATGGTGAGCACGGCGGTGGTAATAGCGGCACGATTCATAAAATCAAGATGCCGCTCGGCATCCCATGATGGGATGGGGAAGCCTTCGTCCATCAGGGCGTTGTGGCGCTCAAGTGCTGCAAGGTACTCGGGTGTGATGATGTGGCTGTGCAGGTCAATCTGCGCCTGTAGTGTGGTCGTAGTCATAAGCAAAAGTGCAAGGAATGGCAGTCGTTTCATCGAGTGACTATTTTATTTGAAGCAAACGCTGTTGTATTGTTCGTCGGTGACGGGTTCGAGCCACTCGTTGCTGTTGCCGGGCTTGGCGTTGGCATGGTAGGTGAGGTGTTGCATCCAGCTGTCTTTGGCGGCACCGTGCCAGTGTTTCACACCCTCGGGGATGGCAATGGTGACGCCGGGCTTCAGTTCCACAGCGGGTTTGCCCCACTCCTGGTACCAGCCGCGTCCGCTGACGCAGATGAGTATCTGGTTGGCACCGTGGTGGACGTGCCAGTTGTTGCGGCAGCCGGGTTCGAAGCTGACGTTGCAGAGGCCGCTCACCGAGTCGAGCAAGGCGAGGTAGCTCTGCCCAGTGAAATACTTGGCGTAGGCGTCGTTGGGCTCGCCCAAGGGCCAGGATGAGGCGGAGACGGCGGGCATCGGCTGTCCGTCCACGGCGGCGATGGCGGCTTCGCAGCGCAGCGCCTCGGCTTGCAACCCTGCGGCTTTCAGGGCTACAGGAATATTGCACAGCTGCTCCTTGGTGACACCCATGTTCAAGGCACCGCGCACATGGGCCTGCAGCTGCGGCATCACGCCTTCCAAGCCGCTCAGCGCGCTGACGGTGACGAGTTCGCGGTCGGCATGGGTGAGCAGGTCGCGGGCGAAGATGTCGCCGAAGAGATGCGCTTTGAGGTAGTAATCCTCGGCGGAGCAGAAGTCATAGTTGAACGGTTGTCCGCTGAGCTTTGTCTGCACCTCGGTGCCCTGCTTGAGGGCATCGAAGCCTGAAGGCAGTGGCGACGATTCGGCACCTATCTCCACATCGCCACGCTGCTCCATCACATTCTTGAGAGTTCCCAAGGCGTTGAGTGAACGCGGGAAACCCGTGTAGGCATAGAGTTGAGAGAGTGCTTCCTTCACCTGGTTGGCGGTGAGGCCTTCGTCGAAGCCATCGCCAATGGCGATGGCCAGCGACGACTGGTCGCCCCTCGCCTCGTGGCAGGCGATGACCGTCATTGCTGCAGCCTGTTTTTCGTTGAATGATAATGTGTTCATATCTTTGTCAGTATTTGCGTTATTGCCACAGGCGGCCAACAGCATCGCGCCCGCCGCGACAATGGAGATAATGAGTTTTGCGTTCATATAGATAGGTCTGTTTGGGTTGATATTCTTATAAATCATTGATAGCTAAATACATTTCACACATTCACCTTCGCTAGTTTTCGACTGCAAAATTACGAATATTTCCCCATACGGCACTTTCACAATTTACGTCAATTCTTTCACAATTTACCATCCTCCCAAAAACAATTAGGGCGGCCCCGCCATCGGCGGGGCCGCTCCCTTATATTCGTTTTTCTATGTTTCAAATTTGAAAGGCCCCGAAAACACTCTTTTCAGTTGTTTTCAAATGCAATTGGCGTTGTAATGATTCATTCTAGTCGTTTTGTGATTATTTTACGACCCATGTTGTGCAATTCAACAAGCCGCCTTCTTTTGCCACATCATTGTAATTGATTGTTTCGATTTGCTTGTTGGGGAATGCTTTTTGGATTATTTCAATTGCTTGTGCATCTTCCGCTCTTCCAAATACAGGCACTACTATCAAATCATTAACCTCTAAATAATTCACATAAACGCCAATTGCGCTCTCAGGGTGTTCTCTATCTGTTTCATCTTCAAAGAATGGGACTTCAATAAAACTTATGTTGTATTTATCCAACACCTTTTGAGTATTTTTCCACCAATCTTTTTTATACTTGTCGTCATATTTTATCCCAAGAACGGTATTTCTATCCACAAACCTAACCATTCCATCAGCGTGACCTGTAAAATCTACAGTTTTATTTAGCGATGGAATTACAATGATCTCGCATTCCAACAATATGGCCAGTTCTTTCCTCAATTCATCTCTCGTCTTATCTGGATTTTCCGAATAAAGTCTGTCTGATATTATCGCCCTACCACCGCAGACAAGTACATTCCCTCCATCCAAATTTATGTTCGAGAATGTTGCAGTAATATTGTTCTGCTTGCATATATCTTTCACATTAGAACGTGACTCTTCCCACTCCTTTTTCCTTTCAGATAGCTTGGGTTGTAGGTGAACTGAATGAGTTTGCCCGATTCGGTTTGTACAGGCATATAATCACGACACCATATGTCCTTTGTGCCTTTAATGAAGAAGTAGTTTATATGGTGCTTTTCAAGAATCTTGATTAGGTTCTTGCAGGTTTCAGGGTACCTGCTCATCAGCAACTCCGACATATAGACGGTTTGCCCTTCATTATCCAAAGAAGAAGGGAAAGACGGTGATTTTTCTGATTGAACAGATGTAGTAGCATTGTTCCTTCTGCTGTTGTAGTCAGCTCTAAACTTTTTCATATCCGCATTCATGAACTTCTTGCAAATCTCTTCAGTGGGTTCTATTTCGTTGCTCTCGCAAATATCCATAAAAACGGTTTCCTTACCTCTGTCGTTCAATACGAACTTGTGTATGTATTCATTCTTTATTTTTCCACCCAGTTGTATGCTCATCTTACGAAGAATCGTCCTATGCTGTTTGCAGGATAGTTTCTTGTCAACAAGTTGATTCATCAGATCTGTTAAAGGACGTTTCTTTAGCTTTTTGTAAAGTGATATTACCGCACCGCCAATAGCGATTAATCCCGCAATAATGCCAATTACTGATTCGATACTCATATCTCCTCCTAAATTTTGAAAAAACTGATTTTCTTATCTAACGCCAGCTTCCCGAAAATATTGTGCAAGCCGGGAACAAATCGTGCAACATAAAGAGCCATCCGCCAGGGAGGTGCGGCTTCCAAGGCGGATGGCTTAGCTGATACGGAAGGATATGGAGCCTACCTTAGGGTTTCACTCCTTCCCGTCGATGGAGACCAGCTTGTACTGGCGGCTGCCGAGGCCGAGCTTCTCGGCGTGCTCGACGGTGTGGATGCCGTGACGGCTCTCGATGCGCTCTTTCATTGAAGCCACATCGTTGTCAGCGGTTTGTTCTTGACCAAGGACGAGGTCGATGCAGGCTTGGTCGAGGGCCACGGGGTCGGTACTGGCCAGAATGCCCATGTCTTGCAGCGCTACAGGGGTGGGATTGCCGTTACAGTCACAGTCGATGCTCATGTTGTTCATTACGGCGATATAGAGCACCTTGTCCTTGAAGTAGTCGTGTACAGCAGCGGCGGCATTGGCCATACATTCGAGGAACTTGTCCTGATTTTCCGGTTTGATGTAGTCCCACAGCTTGGTGTAGTCTTCGCACAGGCCGTTGGTGTGGATGTAGGTCTTGCCGTTGCGCGAGGCAACGCCGATGCTGGCGTTCTTCAGCACGCCGCCGAAGCCGCCCATCTGGTGTCCTTTGAAGTGGGCGAGGTTGATCATGAAGTCGTAGTTCTGCAGGTTCTTGCCCACGATGTTGTAGCGCATATAGGTGGTGTCGCGCACGGGGATTTTGATTTCGCCGTCGGCGTCCATGATGTCCACGCCGCCAATGGTGTTGAAGCCGTGTGCCTCGATGACCTTCAGGTGGTCTTCGGTGTTCATGCGTTGACCTGCGTAGGCGGTGTTGCACTCCACAATCTTGCCGTTCACCAGCTTCACCAACGGCCCGATGAGTTCGGCCTTCAGGTGGTTGTTGTTGCCAGCCTCACCGGTGGAGATCTTCACGGCGACGCGACCTTCTGCCGGCACACCGAGTGCCTTGTAGACGTTAATCAGTGCCTCGGGGCTGATTTCCTTGGTCATATACACCACCGACCCTTCGGGTTCCTGTACGGGTTTGGGAGTTTCTTGATTCTGTTTGCAGCCGAGCAGCATCAGTGCTGCAAAGGCAAATAATGCGATTCTTTTCATTGTATTACGGTTTTAATTATTGGTCTCTGTATTTACACTAAACTCCTCCAGCCCATAAACATCTTGGTTACCTCGCCGTCGTGGTGGTCAAAGAAGAGGCTCTGCTTGGTGTCGAGGGCTTCGATACGTGCCATCTCGTCGGCTGTGAGCTCGAGATCGAAAATATTGAGGTTCTCAACCATGCGTTCCTTGTGGGTTGACTTGGGGATGATGACAACACCCCGTTGCAGCAAGAAGCGGAGGGCTGTCTGCGCCACACTCTTGCCGTGGGCCTTGCCGATTTCCGAAAGCACCTCGTTGGTGAAGAAACCATTGCGGCCCTCGGCCAAAGGTCCCCATGACATAATCTGGCACCCTAATTCTTCCATATACTTCTGTGGCTGTTTCTGCTGGCAAAAGACGTGGGTCTCCAC
>JAEEHQ010000087.1 GCA_016280915.1 Bacteroidales bacterium | reverse complement strand
GTTTCGAAATATCGGACGAGTTGGTATATCGTTATTTTGACTCCCTGCCGGATTCAGACAGGGAATCGGCATTGTTGCGTGCAATCCGCATTGGCGTTCTGGCCATTATGGAGGATCGTTTTTCTTCTTTCTTATCCAAGACAACGGATGATTTAGGTGTACAATTGGAGAACCTCAAACTTCTTTTCAATATAAAGCAGGAGGTGTTCCACAAGACAGCCATCAAAGGTCTTGCTGCGGAGAATGATATCCTCCAGTTCTTGGAAGAGTATATCTCATCACGCCGCCTTAATGATGTTGTGTCTCTGTCCGGGACTTCGAAAGGGAAGCTTAAGAATAACAAGACTGGAGATATCTTGGCATTTATTGGTGGGGAGAGCAGTGGTCGGAAACTAGCTATCGAATGCAAGTTCGACAAAAGTATCAAACTTGGGGATGTGGATTCCGTTGATGTTTCTTCCAATCGCTATGATACTGCGTGGAGTCAGTTGCTGGAAGCTTCCGTAAATCGTGATGCCAATGCCAGCATTATTGTGTTTGACAAGACGCTGGCAGACGCTTCCATTGGGCGGGCTGTTGATGGTGTGTCTTATATGGATGGCATCGGCTTTATCTGCATCATCGATTATGAAGCTGGAGATTTCCATAATTTGGCTATTGCTTATATGCTGGCGCGTGGCTTAGCTTTGCGTAAAGACGGCAAGAGCGTAGATGTTGAGTTCGTTAATATGCTAATCGAGCGGCTTCTGAAAGATATCCGGGACGTCCAAAGTATTGAAGGCCTCGTCCGCAATAATATTAAAAATAACCAGCAGATTCTTAAGAATATAGAGAAGAGTCTGCTGTCTATTGAGTTTGATCAACAATACCTTGCCAAGTACCTCCAGGATGGTTTCTTGAGTAAGCTTGACCTCCTAGATTTTTATCAGAGGGAAGACATAAGGACAAAGTACAAAGTCTTGTCCAAAGAGATGGAGGCGGAAGAGTAGAAAGAGATGCTATCACCAACGATACAATAACAGATTAAAGGAGATGAAGATGGCTCCGCGCTAGATTTATGTCATTGATCATAGTTTTTATCTATACTGATCCATCGAACTGTTCAGCAATAGTAGAAGGCAACTGGTATTTATGACAAGAAATATCAAGTTATACAAATATCTTGACGTGAATGGTGGATTGATGATGCTGCACAATAGCAATCTGCAGTTCACTAATGCCACGCGCTTAAACGACCCTTTCGATTGTCATCCTGCCCTTTTCGACTTTTCTCACGCACCTGAGTATCCATATAATTGGCCACCGAAAGACTTCATGGTTGAAAAAGGGAAATCGGATACGGAGAATTTACGGAATAGCGCGTGGATTTGCAGCATGTCTAAGATTCATGACTCCCTGCTGATGTGGAGCTATTATGGAAATCACAAGGGTGTATGTGTTGGCCTGGATATGGAAAAGGCAAATAAGTACCTCTCAAGAATCCAATGCGACATCTTTGTCGGTGCAATGGAAATGGAGGTCCAATATCGGGATGTGATTGACAAACCCGATTTTTTCCGTGACGCCAAAGACTTTTTCCGCTACCAATTATCCACTAAGGCAAAAGCATGGGAACACGAGCAGGAGGTGAGATTGTTACTTTTGGACCCGACTCCGGCCGGCAGATCACAGCATCCTTTTTATGCCCCCATGGCATTGCCTTATATGCCCAAACATAAAAGAGAGGTTATTGACTGGAAAGAAGTGCGTGCTTACCCGCATCTTGGTGGCGAGTGCTTTGATTCCCTGTATTTGGGTATCAAAATAGAGCCGGAGAAACGCGAGAGGATAATTGCGGAAGCTCGCAAGTGCAATCCTGCTATTAAAGTATTCCAAATGACAATAGACCCAGATGCTTTTAGACTTAAAGAAGAATTAGTTAGAGAATAGTTTAAAAACACATCCTACGCTCTCCCTCGCTGAGTTTATTCCGCTATCAGTTTGTAGCCGGTGCCGCGGACGTTGACGATGCGGATGCGGAGGTCTTTGGAGAGGTGTAATAAGCACACATACTTTGTACTTTTTTTCGTAAAGTTGTTTGTACATTTTCCAGTCGGGTCAGCGGCTCACTTGCTCTGGTTTATTCTTGAGTTTGTATGGTTGTGGAAGCAGCCTTTCGTAGCTGCTTCCCATTAACGGTCGATTCAGAGATAAAGATGGTTTTCCGGCATAGATTCAGTGTAGACATCCCTAAAATCAGATATTTGCCACATAAAAAAGCAGCCATATGAAATGACTGCTAACATATCGTCTATTCAAAGACTATTTCTTGTTATTCGCTCTGAAATGTTCCATCGGAATCAGGGGCAAATAAAATGCTTCGAGAGGGGTTCCTTTAAGGTTCTTCATCATTATTCCTCTAAGTGCACCTACTGCTGCCACAAGGAAGGTATCAAGAACAAGGGTATTCTGAGTGGAAAACGTCCCGTCATCTTTTAAGGTGATGATTTCTTTTATCGGAGATAGGCCAAAACGCATACTGACCGTGTTCGTCGCCAGTTCAACTTCTTCATCACCATAAACTAACGAAGCCTTAGCTTTGACCACGATCTGATCTTTATCCATAATAGGTTTTATGTCATGCCCAACTTGGACCTTGAGGTTCTCTGGAATAAGATCTGAATAATCGAAGTCATAATCCATTTTGAACTCGGTCTCGGCGATTGATTCCAGTCTATATTTTATTTCCATGTCCTTTAAGTTTAAAGTGCAACAGAGAGTTCAAGCCGCGATGCGGACAACCATCCACTAGTTACATTCGAAGTCAAAATGTCACTCATATCATAGAGAACGGGAGTCCTCTTCTTGGCTACTTTAATTCTTGATGCGTCCTTAGAAACAGGAACCGTACGCATGGTGGGAATGTTAAGCAAGTCAAGGCCAAGATATTTCTTAATGTCTGATAGTGTATCTATGGTGAAATTACGATCACCAGAAAGCCATTCTGAGATTTCCGACTCGCTCCTGCCGGTCATCTCTGCAAATCTCTTCTGCGAGATACCTTTTGCTTTCAGAGTATCGTTGATTTTGACGGCAACAAGCATACGGTCCCTTGTCCGACGAAGTTTGTCTTCGTCGATATTGTTCATGATTCTTGTCAGGCTTGCTGAGGGTTTTCTTCTTCTTGTTGTCATATTTCTAATTCAATAAATTCTGATATATCGAGAGTTCCATCATCCTTAACTTTGAGATCCTTTTCTATTATCGCTTTATTTATACAGGCTGCAATCTCTTTCATTTCTTGAGCCTTAGAATCTAAAAATGGATCTTCTTGATAAGCTCTTATATATGGCGGTTTATATCCCCCGGAACCTATAAAAATACATGTATTATCATATCTAAGGCAATACAAACGCATCCGATTATAACTAAGAGCAACAACCCCATCCCCTGGCGCGCCCTCATTTAGCTTGAAAAGATGTGCTCTACAGCCAGTGTCGTTCCCCATTACGTGAAGTTTTGATGCCATCTCTTCCAAATCCGCTTGATGTTCCTTTTCATTATCCTCGAAGAAATGATCCATCAAGGTCATATCGTCACCTTCGTACATAATAGAATAAATCTGAGCCTTCTGTCCAGAGAATTCTTCTATGTTGACGATATCGAACTTCATATTGATTTACATATTTCGTTCCAAATTGTGCGCAAAATTAGCGAATAATCCGGATATATCCAAACTATTTCACACTTTTTCGACATTTTCATATCGAATCTTTGATTGATCTGTAGCTACCCCCAAAGGGTTTTTGGAAATCTCAAAACCTATCTTGATATTCGCATATCCGAAACGGCTATTTCGGAAACGGTTATTTCGTAACTTAAAGACAATCCATGAGATTCTGTAGCGTAAGCATCCTGTGGATTTGATTGGGCAGAAAACCAAAATCGAATAATGAAAATGGGCTTAATTGTACCTTAACTTATTATGAATCAATGGGTAGCAAACTAGAGGTTTGTCTCTTTGGATCTGCTTATGGCTTCTTTAACGAGCAATTCAAGTTTTTCGGGGCACCCCAATCCGTTCTGACTCTGTGGCAGTTATGGTAGCTGCTATAATATGCTGGAAGACAGCCAATAATGGTTTCCGCTTGGGGGGCAAGGCTGGTCTCTGCAGAAATGATTATATTTGTACTGAAAAGTAGAAATTCACTATTCAATGGCTATTAAATCTCCTCGCACTGCTATGATAGTTGCTATCGTTATTATCGCTGTCACCTTCCTTGTCGTGGTGGGTGTAATGCTGGCCTATTGGCCCAAGGGTATCTCGGTCAACGAGAACGACGAAATCCAGTTGAGCACGTACATAGGCAAGCCGCAACTTATTCCTGTTGATGAAATCTCCATTTCCGAAATGCCAGAGGGCATGTTGAAGCATCTGATCAGGACCAACGGCATGAGCCTTGGCAAAATCAACTATGGCCACTTCAAGAACACAAAAACTGGGCAGAAGATGTTCCTCTATCTCACCGGTAAGGAAAGCAAAATCTGCTTTAGTTACAATGGGGAGTTATATGTTGTAGATGATTGGCGACAGTAGCTAAATTCGGTTTTCTCGGCCGAAGGTCAAGATTACGATCAGCCTGTCAGAGTCCCGTTTTTTAGATTGATTGTCAGTGAAATATTGAATAATAAGCGGGAAGGTCCTCCCTTTTCTTTTGAACAACTTTTTTATGCTCTGTTCGGAGAACAGTTAGGACCAATCAACTAAAGATCGATCATGGCAGCCTCTCCATAAAGCAAATAATCGATCGTGTCGCGGAGAGAATCCTTGATGTCCATCGGGTGGTAACCCAATTCCCTTGTTGCCTTTTCGTGTGAAAACCGGATATCCTCTTCCAGGACGCTTAGGGAGTAGCGTGTGAACAAGGGGCGTGTGTGCGTTATCCTTCCTATCCACTCGAAAAGTGGAGCGAATGCCTTGATATACGAGAGAGGGAAGCTGCAAGGAACTCTTGTGCCTGCCAGTTCTCCTGAGAGTTCAATCAGGTCCGGGATAGTAATATACTGATTGGAAAGAATATAGCATTCTCCCTTCCGGCCCGTGTCTGCTGCTGCAATGCAACCCTTGGCGACATCGCGCACGTCCACCAAGTCGTAACCGCCTGTGGTTATCACAGGCAGTTTCTTCTCCAGGAACCGCTTGACCAATTGAACCAGATGGTTCCGGCCGTTGTCAAACGGTCCGATAATACCGGAGGGAAGCACGATGACAGCGTCCAGCCCCTTGCTGACAGCATCCAGTACGGCTTGTGATGCCATCGCTTTAGTAGTTGCATAGCCTCCCTTGACGCTGTCTATCGAGAAACCGTCTCCTTCCGCGATGGCGTGTACCGAACTCACGTAAAGCATCCTCTTTGCCCGGTACTTCCTGCACATGGAGATCACGTTCTTGGTCCCGTTGACATTGACATCGTAGAGATCAAGGGTTATCTTGTCCTCAATCGACACCAGACCTGCCGTGTGGATGACGATGACCTCACTGCCCCCAGTGCCGGAGAATATGGCATCCATCGATTCCAAGTCAGTGATGTCTCCTTCATAATATGTTACGTTCCCGAAATCTTCGTGGTTTTCAGAGGGCAGCAGCAGTCCTCTGACCAGGCAGTCTCCCCGGGAAAGGTATCGGATAATCGTGCTTCCCAGGTGTCCGTTCGCTCCCGTGATGATATAAATCTGTTTCATCTCTCCGTTTTGTCCAGGTTATCCTTATAGTTAGTCAGTCTCGTTGTGGTGCGGAAAGGGAAGTCCGGATAGTCGAAGATCGGAGCGCGTTTTTCGGTCTGCCCCCTGGTATAAGTCCAGATGCTGGCATATTCCTCTACATCCTCTCCTACGGATTCCAGTTGCCGGAGATATGCCGCTACCGATTTGTTCTCCAATATATAGACTTTCTTGATCCGGTTGATGATTGGACTGTGCGGGCGAGTGCGGTCGTGGTCGAAGCGCAGTATGCGCCTTCCGTCGTGATTGATTCCAACCACCTGGAATGTCATGCTCTTGCCGATGGCGGGTAGATTGAGTACGTTCCTTCCTGTGGTTTTGTTCCAGATCTTTTCTTCCATGGATTCCTGAAGGGAACGGCAATTGGGCGTATAGACGGCTCTGTTTTCTTCGAAGCCTTTGACTGTGAAGGTATAGTAACAGTCAACCCCATGTTCTTCCAGAATCTTCCGGAGTTTTGCGGTGTGGCCTCGTCTTGATGATGCTACGTTGTACACCAGTTGGTTGCTGATGCGCCATCCGGAGGAGAGAATGAGCCTGAGTGCTTCGGCCGATTCCTTGGTGATTTCCAGAGAGGTCTGGAAATGGGTCTGTACGATGAACTGGCTGATGCCAGCTTTTATTCCTTCCTCTTTGGCTTCACGGAGGATTTCAATCAGTTCGCCGTCGATTCGCATTGGAAGGTAAACGGGGAGTCTTGTCCCGAGACGGATCCGCTGGATTTCGGCAAATTTCTCTCCATCTTTACGTGACAAGTTCGCTTTCCGTTTTCTATCGGCCATTGAGATTACTGCTCTCAAGATCAATCGGAGGGACTCGTTGCGGCTCATCAAGGCGTCGCCTCCGGTAATGAGTATGTCTCTGATCTGGGTGTCGTTCTCGAAATAATCCATCAGTCGGCGGAGTTTCCAGGGCCAACTGTCAGAAGGGGCCAGTTCCTGGAATTCGAATTTCAGATGTTCGTTTTGGAAGTCGTACATCCTTTGGCAGGATGCGCATAGGCCTCCGCAAGAGCGGCCCAAGGTGTCCGGTATCAGAATAGCCACATCCGGGTAGCGACGGTGGATATTCTTCGGATATGGTACGATCCAACCGGCGGCGTTGGGCTCTCCCGCTTTGGTGATATCCTCTTTTTCCCAGGCACGGATGCTTCCGAAGGAGTCCACCAGTTCCTGGGAATACAGCACATAGCTGCGAAGTGAATAATCGTCGAAGTCTTTCTGGGTTTCGTCAAGTAGTGAAGCATAGTATGGTGTCAGGAAGAAAGGCATTCCTTTGGCTTCCGCATGTTTGAGTAGCGAACGGCAGTTTTCGTTGCAGATTGTCCCTCCGAGGAATGTTGCGACTTCATCGGGTGTCCTTGCAGCCTGGTTTATGTGGAATCGGAAGTCTCCCCACCACTGCCTTATGAGTGCGAGTTTCTCTTCCTGGCTTGTGCCTTCTGGAAAACTGTACTTGCTTTGTGTGGATCTATGGGATGATAGTTTTTCAATTAGATGCTGTTGTATCCGTGCCTTGTTGTCTTCCCGACATCGGTTGACTTCCGAGTCAAGTCCGCTGGGCCATCGATTCATCCAGGCTTCAACGGTCTCTTTGTCAGGTGTTTCCGTCTTGACTTCCAAGAGTAGGGATAATTGATGGTAGAAGTCTGTGATTGCATCGATGTCTGAATCCTCCGGCAGTCTGCCTCCAAGGAAATCAAAGAGGAGAGTCACCGTCTCGATTTTGACCGGTGTCTCTGTTGATAGTTCATGTACTGTCTTCCCATCCATCTGCAAGAATTCCAGGATTGTGTTTGCAGCGTCAAGATCCTGGCGGGATGAGGCCATCCCGCGTATAAGGAGTTTGAAAGAATGTAAATCATCCCCCCTTGCCGATGAGACAAGCTCCGGAAAGCTGACTGTAAAGCGGGCGGACAATCCTTCCCTCGTGATATGGATCAAGTCGTGCTGTTTCATCCAAATCAACCATAGAAACTCCCGCCCTTTGGTGGACGGGAGTTTTTGATTATGATAACATCATTATTCTTAATACTCTGAGAATTCCAATTCTCCCTTGAAATCTACGCTGATGGTATGCTCAAGTCCGTCTCCATGCATTCCCACTGCTTTAACCTTGCCGTTTTTGAGTGTTATCTGGAATTCCGTTCCGGGGCCGATGTGTTCGACGCGGAGCGTGCCACTTTGGAAGACCGGGTAGTCGTTGTCTGGTTTGCCGAAGGTCTTGAAAAGAACATGGCTATCACTGCATGATACTGCCCAAAACCATCCTTCATGTTTATTTTCTTTACTTGAGAGATCCAATGTCTTGCCATTGTGAAGGTCGCCATTGGCCATGATTTCGACATACTTTGATTTGTCTTCAGACAGGAAAAGATAAATGTCATAATTATTTTCTTCTTCCAGGTCGCTTTTGTCAATGCCTGCTCTGAGGACGTCCATTTCAACTCCATCCAGGATTACAACGTTCCTTGACGTAATCTGACCTAAACCGTTGGTAATGGCTTCCTTTAGTTCCTCAAGTTTCTGGATGATCTGAGCCAATGCTTCTGCGGCACCGGTGCTGCCGTTGTCTACTGCTGCGATGAGTTCGTTGATGGCTGTGGTGATTGTGGCGATCTGTGCGGCAATGATTGGTTGGCCGTCCCCAATTCTTTCCAGTTCTGCTGCAATGGCATCCAGGCAAGCCTCTATTGCATCGAACTTGGCACTATAGTCCGGAAGGGTCTTTACAGCAGCTTCGAGCAGGTCGAGTTTGGCTTCCAGCGAAAGTGTCTGGGCCTGCATCGCTGCCTCGATGGCAGTAAGCTTCTCGGCTAGTGTGGCTGATGTGCTTTCGATTATTGCTGTGATTGCGTCGAGTTTTTCGGCCATTGTGCCGCCAAGGTTGTCGATTGCTGTAGCAAGCTGTCCTGCGACTTCTTCCATCTTGATGGTCTGGGCCTTTACAGCGGCTTCAAGCAGGTCGAGTTTGGCTTCCAGCGAAAGTGTCTGGGCCTGCATAGCTGCTTCGATTGCAGTAAGCTTCTCTGCTAGGGTGGCCGATGTGCTTTCGATTATTGCTGTGATTGCATCGAGTTTTTCGGCTATTGTGCCGCTGAGATTGTCGATAGCTGTCGCAAGCTGGCCTGCGACTTCCTCCATCTTGATGGTCTGGGCTTTGACGGCGGCTTCAAGCAGGTCGAGTTTGGCTTCCAGCGAAAGTGTCTGGGCCTGCATCGCTGCCTCGATGGCAGTAAGCTTCTCGGCTAGTGTGGCTGATGTGCTTTCGATTATTGCTGTGATTGCGTCGAGTTTTTCGGCCATTGTGCTTCCAAGTCCGTCGATTGCTGTCGCGAGCTGGCTTGCGACTTCCTCCATCTTGATGGTCTGAGCCTTGACGGCAGCTTCGAGCAGGTCGAGTTTGGCTTCCAGCGAAAGTGTCTGGGCCCGCATCGCTGCCTCGATGAGGGCAAGCTTTGTGTCCAGGGTTGTGTTTACTGAGTTCAAGACATCGGTTATGGCCTGCAACTTTGCGGCTTGTTCACTATTCATGCCGTCGATGGCATCCGTTAGTTTCTTGATGGCTTCCTCGTTCTTCAGGAAACCGTTATCAATAGCTTCTACGACTTTAGTGAAATCGTTGACCACGGTCACGTTCATTGTGTAATTGATAACTGGTGCATCTTCCTGGCAAGAGTTGAAGATTGCCGCTCCACCCATCAAGGCGATGATGGAGAACACGATTGTAATAATGCGTTTCATACTCATTTTTTATATATTAATTTTACACTGTCTATTGTTGGGCACTGTTTTTACTGCTCCACGGTTATGGTAACCCTCCTTCCTCTTGCATCCGGTTTCCCGTTTTGTTCTCCGATTGCAATGCGCGGATCCAGGTCTTCGATGGAGAATCCTTCTTCCAGGAGAGCGTCGATTACTCTTTGCAATCTCTTTTCGCTAAGAATCTGGTTGTAGCCAACTCCTCCCGGAGTACTTGCTTCGGCTATCAGTGAAAGCCTCTTCCCCTTTACTGACTGGGCGAATGCCTTCAGGCGGTCTTCCTCCACAAGGTCGAAATAAGAACTGTTATGGGCGAACTGGACGAAATGGGAGACCTGCTCTTCCTCGGCCAGGTACTTTGCCCTGCATTCTTCACATTCTGAAAGTTGCTGCTGCAGGTCATCGTTGAGTTCCTCTGCCTGCCTGCGGCGGGCCGCTTCGTTCTCTGCACTCTTCTTGGCTGCATCGAGGTCTTTCCGCAGCTGTTCCTCACGGGAAGCCATATTCCTGACAACACCTTGATAGTACTCTCTCTGCACTTTTGCCCTGCTTGGGACGAAGTTGTATCGTACTGTGACCATCCCCAGGATGATATTCTTCGGAGCTATGCCTTGCCTATGGAACAACCAATCCATTTCTCCTTTCAATCCTACCGTAAGCTGTCTGTTCAAGTCGGCCTCAACGTGCAAAGACACTGGTACATAAGGCGATTTGAACTTTTCAGGGCGATTGGTCGTCCTGACGTTCCCCGTTATTGTAATCTCCGATCCGTTGCTGATAACAGTTCCGTCGACGAGGGGCGAGGAGACTCCTCCTTGAGTCTGGGTGTTGCTGAAGAAGATGCTGTATTCATTGCCTTTGGCGAAGCTGTAGCCGAAGCCGGTCCCCGCCCAGATATTGAGCCATTGCTGTTCTCTTTCCGGCCAAAACTCCATAATATTGAATTGTGCATTGACCTTGGCATTGTGATAGTTCATGAGGTAGTTCCCATAGGTCTTGACGGGCATTGAGTTGGCATCGATGGTGGCGAAGTTCTGTTCGCGGCGGTATGATGACCATAGATATTCAGCTCCGACGCGGATCCATGGCTGAATGGTATAATCAAAACCTCCGCCAAGCGCTGGAGACTGCGAGTAGCTTCTCGTTGCATCGAGGTTCTGGTACCAAACGTCGGTTGCCCACGATAAGCCGCTTTGGACGTAGACGCTCCAGGTATTGGTGCGTAATTCGCTGTTCCGGTCTCGTGGTTCCTGAATCTGGAAATCACCTGTGTTCTGGGCCTTTAAGGTCGTAACCGCGGCAATGCAGGACAGAACGAGAGGAACAAGCAGTTTCAATTGTCTTTTGTTCATAAGCACTGTTATTGTTGGTTGATGACGTAATAATGTAGTAATACTATGATAGTCGGAATAGGTTCTTCTTTATGCACTGGCACAATGATAGCCGGCGCGAGGGTTTCCTGACGGGTCCGGATCCAGAGGTTCGCGGTGGCGGATTCTCGAGGTGGGGATTGCCTTCCGCTGTCACACCTCGATTGTCGAGTTCTACGTTGACGATCTCATGGATGGTATCAAGCAGCTGGAGTCTGTCTTCCGAAATCTGGAGAGCCACTTCGGATTTCTTTTTCTGTCGCTTTTCCTTCGGTTTATCGATCATGATGCGGGTGTTTTTGTCATAATGTCAAAGGTAAAACCGCCAAATCGAATGGGTGGTGTTCGAAACTGACGAATAAGTGTCCCATTCTGACTTCGTGCAAAGGACGACACTGTTCAAATCTGCCATTTGTATAGTATAACGCACAGGCATTGAGATGTTTAACGGGAGCATATTACTGAAACTCGATTGATGAGTTTCAGTTTTGCTCAATTAAAAAAAAGACATATATTAGCATTCAGTTGATATCCTCCCTTTGGGCATTCCGGCCTGAAAACGCCTTTGAAACCTATTCCAATGACTGACAAAGTTGCGTGATTATGAAACTTGCATTTAATCGAAGGAACGCCATACCATTATCCAAGAACCTGATAATTTGGGTGATTGGAATCTGTTTGTTTATTGTTATTCTCCAAGTTGCATGCGGGAGGAGGCAGGCTCTTATCCCGCATGATAAAGGAATCGTTGCGGACAGTATAGTGGCTTTGCGTCAATTGGGGAAGGAATTGCGGAATGAGAGTCGTTTCGAAGAGGCTTTGGGTGTCCATAGTGAAGGACTCCGGTTAGCTGAAGCGATAGGAGATACATCGGAGTGGGTGCAGGCATTGAATGATGTCGGAACTGACTACCGGAGGCTTGGGATGCTGGATGTGGCGCAGGAGTACCATTACAGGGCCTGGGTCCTTTGTGAGGAATTCTCCGATACTTCCTATTCTGCCAAGAAGAATCGCATGGTATCCCTGAATGGGCTTGGCAATATCTACCTGACCATCGGCAACTACGAAAGGGCCGACAGTGCTTTCCGCATTGCTTTGAGAGGAGAACAGGAGTTGCACAGCCCACTTGGGCAGGCTATCAATTATGCTAATCTCGGTTCGATATTCGAGCGCCGTGGCCAGATTGATTCTGCATGGGTGTGCTACCGGCTTTCAATGGAGCATAACGTCAGCGCGGGGAGCAAACTTGGGGAGGCTCTCTGCCATATCCATTTCGGCTCACTTTATGAGAAGGAGCGAAAGTACAATCAGGCCGTAAAGGAATATGAGGTTGCTTACCAAATTATGGAAGCCTCGAAAGACGAGTGGCATTCACTTAATACTCTCATCGCACTGGCTGGGATTCATGAAATCCTTGGTGACAATCGTCAGACTATGGATTATCTCGAACGGGCGGGGGCTGTTGCTGAGCAGATTGGATCCGTTGAACACCTTGAGAAGATAAACGACTTGTATTACCGGCACTATAAGCGACTGGGTAATTATCGCAGGGCTCTGAAGTTCCATGAAGAGGCCATTTCAATGAGGGATAGCTTGTTGAACATGGAGATGATAAACCGGATCCAGAATACCAGCCTGAATGTCGAGCGCCGCCGGCAGGAAAGGGAGATGGACAAAGCCTTCCTGCGCTTGGAAAAGGAACGCTCTGTGCGAGTCAAGATTTACTTTGTCATTGCTTTCCTGCTGGTCCTGATTGGCTTGTTGCTTTATA
Source organism: Bacteroidales bacterium (assembly GCA_016280915.1). Classification (GTDB taxonomy): domain Bacteria; phylum Bacteroidota; class Bacteroidia; order Bacteroidales; family P3; genus Colimorpha. Next base: position 14,072 of record JAEEHQ010000087.1, on the reverse strand, counting down.
TGCAATGGCTCCGATCCAGGAGCAACAAGGCATTGAAGCATCTTTCTCAGGTCCGTGAGACTCTGTTCACCAATGTTACCCACGAGTTCCGCACTCCTCTTACATTGATACTTGGATTGAGTCACGACCTCCAGCAATATGGAGATACGGAGTTGGTGAAAGAGAAAGCGTCTGCTATCGAACATCAAGGCAATGAACTGCTTACGCTCATCAACCAGCTTCTTGATATCTCGAAAATCAAATCGGCTGTCATCGATCCGGATTGGCAGAATGGCAACATCTCCGCTTACCTGATGATGCTCATCGACACCTACCGGGATTATGCCAGGAGCCGGAATATAGACCTTCAGTTCATCGCCAAAGGGGATATAGAGATGGATTTCGTTCCGGATTATGTCAACAAGGTCATGGCGAACCTGTTGTCAAACGCATTCAAGTTTACTCCTGAGTACGGACGAGTGGATGTCTCCGTGTGGCGCGTTGCGGATATGTTGCATATCGATGTTTCAGATAGCGGGGAGGGAATGGATGAGGAGACGGCAGCCCGCGCGTTCGATCCATTCTTTCAGTCGACCGGAGAGAATCAGCATGTGGGTACGGGTGTGGGCCTGGCTTTGGTCAAGCAAATCATGGAGGTGGTCAAGGGGGACATCAAGATCGAGAGCAAAGTAGGTTTCGGGACTACTTTCCATATCCGGATCCCAATACATAACGATATCAGAAGGCGAGCCTCATTCAATGTCAGTAACAAACCGATTTCCCACGATGCAGGAACAGTTTTGACAGACGATGATACTACTGATGATCAGTGCCGTCTGCTTATCATAGAGGATAATCGGGACATTGCCGCCTATTTGGGTTCGCAGTTTGCGGATCGGTACGCCATTTACTACGCAACCAATGGCGACGAAGGTCTGGCAAAGGCTCTGGACCTAGTCCCTGATCTGATAATAACCGATCTGCTGATGCCTGGAATGGATGGCCTGGAAGTGTGTCGGCGGGTTCGGGCAAACGAAATAATCAACCATGTTCCGATCATTGTCGTGACGGCCAAGGTCAGGGAGGAAGATAGGATCCAGGCTATAGATGCCGGAGCAGATGCATTTATAGCCAAGCCTTTCAATAGCGACGAACTACGTACTTTGGTTGAGAGGCAACTAGACCGTCACTGCCGCCTGCGTGACAAATATGGAAGGCAGGCAGGGCACGGCAAAGATGGTGATATCGAGTTGACTGAGTCAGAGCGGCGTTTCCTTAACAAGACCATTGACCAAATATATTTGCTGATGGACAAAGGCGGCTTGGATGTAAGCTCTTTGGCAGAAACCCTCTGCCTGAGCCCGCGCCAGTTCCACCGCAAGATCATAGCTTTGACTGGAGAAACCCCTGCCACCTATATACTCAAGATCAGGATGAAGAGAGCTTGCCAGCTACTGGAATCGAGGCCTGGTATGACGATCGAAGAAATCGCTGAGCGTTGTGGTTTCGAACATACTACCAGTTTCTATCACTCGTTCAAGAAAATGTACGGGATGACTCCGACAAGCTACCGAAAGAGAGCAGGCAATTGATTATTTCTCCAGAACGTCACGATACTGCTGGTAAAGCAGATTGACCGTTTCGTAGTATATTTTGCTCAACGAATTGACTTGGTCGGGCTTGGTACTCGAGCAGAGGACCACAAAGCCCCAGTCGGATTCAGGGTCGAAGAACATGCAGCTTTTGAGGCCGTGGGCGCTGCCCGAGTGTCCCTTGAGCACCTTGCCGTCGATGAAAAGGGGCTCGGTCCGCGTGGTGAGGCAATAGTACCTGACGGGATCTGCTGGGGTTACAGGGGTAAGGAGCTTCTTTGTCCCGGTTGCTGACAGTATGCGGTTGCCGTTGGGAGCAACGCCGCCGTCCTGCAGCGTCTTCATCCATTTGGCAAGATCCGGAGCCGATATCTTCAATCCGCCGGTCGGTGACCAGTAGCATCCGTCGATGCCTATCTGGTAGGTACCGTCGGACAACTTGGGTTCGTTTGTGGGTACATACCCCGGAGCTTTCTCAAGCGTGTCTTTCTTTGCGTTGTAGTTATATAGCGTCGTGAAGGTGGATCTGTCAAGGCTGTCGAGGTTGAATCCGGAGTTGTCTGCCCCGATGGGACGAAGGATATGGTTCAGTACATAGTTGTCGAACCTCTCTCCGGAGACCTTTTCTATGATCATCCCGATCAGGTTTATGGCACGGTTGCAGTACTTGTAACCCTGTCCGGGGGCCCAGTCGGCGAAACACATCGCAATGGTGTCGGCCGATGTCTTTGCCGGATTCACATACTTGTCGTCCCTGTACCAAGGGGCTCCATGCCGGTCTATCATACTCGAAGTATGGGAGAGCAGCATCTTGACGGTGATGGGGATTTCAGGGTACTTCGGGTTTCGGAGAGAGAAGTCCAAGTACTGGTTCACGTCATCTTCGAGGCTCATTTTGCCCGCCTCCACGAGCTGCATGATCGAGACTCCCGAAAATGACTTGGAGATGGATGCGATGCGGAAGATGTCGTTGATGTCGAGAGGGTCCTTCGACTCCAGGTCCCTGTATCCGAAGGCTTCCTGGTAAATGGTCTTGTCACCCTTGACGATTACCACAGACATTCCCACCGTACGGCATTCTTCCATATAGCCAAGGATTTTCTTCTCTATCTGTCGCTTGGATAACGTTTGGCTTCTTTTTGGGAAAGCGTTGACAGGAATCGGGCCGGAAAAGCAGAAAGCCGCAACTATTCCCATCAATAGTAATCTGGATCCTATCTTCATTTGTCAGACCTTATTGTCTCAATACTTTATCACATCGTAGAAGTCTGTGGTTACCCAGTCGAAGCCCCATTCTTCTGCGATTTTCCTTAAATAAGGGTCGTCGACCATCCAGAAGAAGGTCTCTATTCCAAGGTCCTGGAATTCCTTTATCCACGGTGTGTGGTTGAGGATGACGTTGATGTTGTAGGAGATGGCAGCGTAGCCATGCTCCTTGACTTCCTTCGGCGGCATCGAATTGTGGAGGCTGGATGAATTCAGGAGTACTTTGGCACCAGGTTCCTGACGGAGCACTTCGTCGCATGTCTCCGTTTTGAAAGACAGGAAATATACCTGGTCCATCATGTCCATTGCCCTCACTTCCTCGAGGCATTTCGTGACCACTTCTTTTTCTATTTCGGCGGTTGGGTGAGCCTTGATTTCAAGCATCTGCGGGATTTCAGGGGTTTTCTTGGCCTGTTCCAACCATTCATGCAGGGTCGGGATCTGGTTGCCGAAAGGCAGTCTGTAGGCCCGTATCTCGTCGAACGTGCTCTTCTGGCAGTTCAGTTTCCCTTCAATCTTGGCATCGTGTCGGATGACAAGCTGCCCGTCGGCGGTCATGTGCACGTCGAATTCGCAGCCGTCGACTCCGGCTTCCTGGGCCCGTCTCAGGGCATCTAGGGTGTTCTCGTCAGTTACAAACTCAGTCCCTGAACTGCAGAGACCTCTGTGGGCCAGGATCTTGACTTTGTTCTTGCTGCCGGACTGGTTACAGGATGCAAGCATCAGGCATAACGGAATAAGGAGAAAGAACTTTTTCATTGCGCAATGTTTTGTGAGTTTTAACAAAGTTATATACATTTTTCGATTATTTGCACTTTTTTTCGAAAGTTTTCACATTTTTTCGAAATATTGCTTACTTTTGTTTTATGATAAGTTTAGTACAAAGGAAAAAGATTATCCTTGATAAGGTCAATCTTGAAGGATATGTCCAGGTTTCGGACCTTGCAGAGGCCTTGAATGTGACTCAAGCTACCATCAGGTCGGATCTCAGGGCGATGGAGAAGGAAGGCCTCCTTTTCCGGGTACATGGTTCTGCTATGTCCAAGAACCCTATTGCCAGGGAGCGGACCACTTTGGATAAAATCAATATCAACTACGATGCGAAAAGCCGGATCGGACGTGCTGCGCAGAGGTTGGTGCAAGGGGATGAGACCATAATGCTTCTCCCCGGAAGTACGGTCTATGCGTTCGCAGAACAGTTGAATCCGCCTTTCGAGTTGTCCGTCTTCACCACTGCATTGAATGTAGCCCAGATGCTTGCTTCCCGGAGGAATATTTCCGTGAAGGTCCTTGGCGGCACGGTCGATCCCAGCTCGATGTCGGTCCATGGCGAATTCTCTGAAGAGGTCCTTAACAATATCGTATGCTCGTATCTGTTCTTCGGCGCTGACGGAATAAGCAGCAAGAGCGGGATAACATGTGCTACGGTAGAGGAGGCTATTTTCATGCAGCGCTTGATGAAAACCGCTCTCAAGAGCGTTCTGCTCTGCGATAGCAGCAAGATTGGACGGGTCGGCGCCGGAAGGATCTGCTGGATGGGAGACGTGGACATCCTTATTACAGATGCTTCTATATCCAAGAAGGATTTGAAGGATTTCGAAACTAATGGAGTTGATGTGATCATTGCCGATTGATCCGATTTGGCGGGGAAGAACGGTTTCTTACGATGACAGTGGGGAAACACAGTCTACAAGGCGAAAGGGATTCATTCGACGATCTCTGCAGGAAAAACTATGCTTCTCTCCTGTCCTATGCCAGATTGTTCGTTCCTGTACATGTTGCCCAGGATGTCGTTCAGGATGTCTTGCTGGGTGTTTGGAAGAAGAGGGACAGGCTTGACCTGGATTCGGGCCTTGGCAACTATATGGTTCGTGCAGTTTATAACCGCTGCATGAACATAATTGAAAGGGAAAAGGTCTCTTCCCGCTACGTTGATTCCTACAGGAACAGGATAACTTCGCTTCTGAGTTCCGAGTACCTTGATCCCGACCGGAATCCTGTCATTTTGAAAATGTATTCCAACGATTTGAGGAAGACATTGGACAGTGCCATCTCCAACCTTCCGGATCGGTGTGCGGAGGTGTTCAGGATGAGTTATGAGCAGCATTTATCCGAAAAGGAAATCAGCGAAAAGCTCGGCATCTCGGTCCGTACCGTAGAGACCCACATCTATAACGCATTGAAAAAACTCAGGATGCAGCTCGCGTCCATGGAAATCAGCTGATTCCCTTAAGTAGTTTCCGCTTGGTGACTGTTATTATAGTGTAACACACTGACGGAACCAATATGGATGACAGCCAGGTTGACATTGATCTCGTAAGCCGATTTGTTAATCGCGAGACCTCCCAGGAAGAGGAGCGTCTTATCCTGGAGTGGCTTGAGCGGAGCCATGAGAACAGGAAGCAGTTCGCGGACCTCATGTTGAATGTGAGCCTGCGTTCCATGCTTGTGGATCCTGAGAGGGAGCGGTGCGAAGAGGAAATGCTGGACCTGCTGAGACTTAGGATAGATGCTGATTCATCTGTCGAAGAGTCTCGCCTCAGACGCCGGAGGTGGATCTTGCCTTTTGTGGCCTTTGCGGCGGCATGTGTGGCATTATTCCTGATATTCACTCCTTTCTCGTCTATAAGGCGGGACAATACTTCTGAAGAGCGTTATCAGTTCTCGTTCACGAACACGAAGCAGATCGTTGCATCGGTTACCCTCGGCGATAATACCAAGGTGATGCTGAAGCCTGGTGCCCAGGTAGAATATGATGTGACAGGTTTCGGGGACCGGCGTATCCTGAAGCTCGTGGGGGAGGCCTTCTTCGAGGTTGCTCCCGACTCATTGCGCCCATTCACGGTGAAGACCGGGAATATCGGCGTAGAGGTCCTTGGAACGGCATTTTCTGTCCGTGCGTGTGATTCTTCCCCGGAAAGTGAAGTGGTGTTGGAAAGAGGGTCGGTGAGGATACTGTCTCCGGAAGGTTATCCCCTTGTGACCATTTCCCCGGACCAGAGAGCTGTATTCAATGTGGCTGATGGGGGACTGCGGGTCGAGAGCATAAATGCAGTGCCGTATATTGCCGAAAATTACAATTTAATAACGTTGAGCAACGCTTCCATTGCGGAGATCGTTGCATCCATAGAACAATCTTTTAGCGTAAATCTGGTCTTCGATGGAAATACGGATAAGTCTGGGAAGTACTTCTTCAGTTATTCCGTAACGGACTCTGTCGAAGATATCCTCTCAATCCTTGAATTCATTTCCGGTCAACGGTTCGAGATTCATTCTTCTACACTTAATAAATAAACCAATAGCGTATTTATGGACATCAAAGCAATCCTAAGGTTATGCTTTGCGGTGGTGCTCTCCATGGTCCTTGGCTACTCGGGAGCATCTGCGCAGCAGCGTAGCTTCGATGTTGACTTGGTTATGCGGGATGCCACGGTAAAGTCCTTTACCGATGCCCTTTCCAAGCAGACGGGCGCTGCTTTCTCGTTCGGGAAGGATTTGGCAGACAAGTCCCTGGGGAACATCGAGGTGCACGCAAAGCACGCTTCACTTGAGAAAATCCTCAGCGATGTGCTGGTGCCTAAGGGGTATCAGTTCCTGATCGCTGGGAATTCGGTAGCGATCTCAGTCGCTCCAACACCGGTTTCCGTACTTCAGGAAATACATGGCTTTGTGCGCGATCCTCACGGAGACCCTATCCCCGGGGCGGGCGTTTTCGTTTCTGGAACGGATGACGGCACTGTTACGAACTTGGACGGAGCCTTCGGTATCAGAGCACCCAAGGGTGCATCTTTGCAGTTTTCTTGCGTTGGGTACCAGACTGCTACGGCAGTGGTCGGTAACTCGCATGTCTTGAATGTGGTCCTTGAGATTGACTCCAGGGTCCTTGACGAGGTTGTGGTGGTCGGATATGGAACGCAGGCTCGCAAAACGCTCTCGACTTCCGTCTCCAAAGTGGATGGAGACAAGTTGATGGATGCTCCTGTGTCTTCGGTTGGGGATGCCTTGAAAGGCAAGGTCCCCGGGATGCGCATCGCAACGAGCAATGCTCTTTCGGGTGAAGCTCCTCGGTTCCTGATCCGGGGCGGTTCCTCCGTCAACTTGAGCAATAATCCTGTTTTTATAGTGGATGGAGCTTTGCGGGACGATTTGAACGGAGTCAATCCGAACGACATCGAGTCGATGGAGGTCTTGAAGGATGCTGCATCGGCTGCGATTTATGGAGCCCGTGCTTCCAACGGTGTGATCCTGGTGACAACCAAGAAGGGTTCAGTCTCTCAGGGTCCTGAAATCGTATTCGATGTACAAATGGGTGTGCAGAGCCCGGCAACGAAATGGGATATCCTGAATTCCCGGGAGTTTCTTTCGTATATCCGGCCGGGTATAGCTACAACCCTCGGTAATAATAATATACACCCTGCTTCATCGATGCTCAACGGTGCTACTGCCTTTGGTACGGGTAATACTTATGATACGTCCATTTTTTCAGTCCGCTATCTTGATTGGGGAGGTACTGTTCCTGATGGCTATCAGTGGATGATGGATCCTCTGGATGAGACGAAGGTCTTGATATTCACTGATACCGACTGGCAGAGCCAATGGTTCCGGAGTGATGCTTTCTGGCAGAAAGAATACATCGGAGTGAATGGAGGGAACGATGTCATGAAGTATGCGGCATCGGTGAGCTATATGCAGGATGACGGTGTTGTCGCAACAAGCGACTATAATGTTCTGACGATGCACTCCAACACCATATTCAAGGTGACAAAGAACTTGGAGGCGGGTGCTACCTTCGATGTTTCGAGGCAGAGCAAGAGCATGCCTTACGATAATTACTACCAACCGATCGGCCGTGGCGTCATCGCTCCGACCACCTCCTTGGAAAAGAATGCTTTGGGAGAGTGGAACCAGTTGATTGTCACTAATGTACATTCCCATAGCCCGGCATGGTACAGTAGGTTCTTCGACCATACTTTCCAGACCAACAGGATATCCGGGACCTTCAACCTCGATTGGCACATCATAGATGGCTTGAAGGCGCATGCTCAGTATAATTATTACAACCAGCATACGATCAACAGCTATTATGTATATGCTGAGAGGGATGGGTCGCTCAATGGGATTTCGACGGCTCGTAACACCAAGGAAAACAGGGCTTCAACGACTCGTGATACGTTTACGGCTTTCCTTGCTTACGATAAAACGTTTGCCGATGCACATCATTTGGCCGCTACCGCCGGTTATGAATATATGAGGCAGGAATATGTTACATTGAATGCAAGTGCGACAGGTGCTGCTTCCGATGATGTGCCATATCTTCAGTCCGCGACGAATTTCGCTGCCTCCAATCTGGATCAGAGTCAGTGCCTGATCTCTTATTTCGGCAGGTTGGGCTATGATTTCAAGCACCGCTATATCATTTCGGGTACCTTCAGGGCTGATGGTTCTTCGAAGTTCGCTCCGGGCAACCGCTGGGGATTCTTCCCTTCTGCATCGGCCGCATGGGTGATTTCCGAAGAGCCTTTCTGGAACCAGGATGCCACGAAGATCAATCATCTGAAGTTCCGTGCATCATATGGCCAGACAGGAAACAACAGTATCGGCTTGTATGATACCTATGGTGCATTCGTTACCGGGCAGTATGCCGGGCTTTCCACATTCAGTCCTTCCGCAATGCAGAATGCAAGTATGAGGTGGGAAACAACTACGCAGCTTGATCTTGGAATGGATGTAGGTTTTTTCAGGGACCGTATAAGGATACTCTTGGACTATTACGACAAGACAACTGATAATATGCTCTTCGCCATTACCCTGCCGGACACCAGTCCATATTCATCAGTCAAGGCGAATGTTGGAAGTGCTCGTTTCTACGGAGCTGAAGTTGAATTACACACCGAGAACGTACGTACGAGGAACTTCTCCTGGAGTACGGACCTGACATATGCCTACAATGCCAACCGGGTGCTGTCCCTTCCTGAGGAATATGGATATGACGAGGTCGATCCGTATGGAAATCCTACCGGGAAAAGGGCCTACCGGATAGGCGGTTACACTATGTCCGAGAGTGGATATCGCTTCGGAGGTACCGCAGTCGGGGAGCCGTTGGGGCGAATCTATGGTTACAAGGCAGACCATATCATCGATGGCCTCCCGGAAGCTGACGGACAGTATTATGATGTCAATTCCCTTGGATACAGGGTTGGAGATGGCAGTTATGCCACCGGACGCCATGATGCGGGAGACTGGGCGTGGATGAACAGGCTCGGCTCTGCCAAAGATGCTGACGGGAATGAGATAATCAATGCCGAAGATGTATTCTATCTGGGCAATGTAATGCCTCATTCTGTAGGTGGCATCAACAACACCTTCAGGTTCAAGAGGTTTACATTAGGTGTGTATCTGGACTATGCCATCGGCCATTCGATAGTTAATGGACAGAAGACCCAGATGCTCAAGAGTGGTATGGGTGATTCGAACCAGATCCTTGGTAGGATGGTGTACGATTGCTGGGAGTATCCAGGTGACCCGACGGCCAAGTATGCGCGCTGGACTCCGAACGATTCGGATTGGAGCAATCGAAACTGGAGGGGCACGTCAAGCTTCATGACAGAAAGGGCGGACTACCTCTGTCTCCGTGATGTTACTTTGTCATACGATCTTTCGGAGAGGTTGCTCAAGCCTTTCAAGATCAAGAAAGCAACGATAGGAGTGATGGGTAATACGCTGTACTATCTGACAGGTGTTACAGGAGCTGTCAGCCCTGAATCAGGAATGGGTTCCTCAAGCAGTGCAAGCATGTACAAGGCTATCTCTACCAATAACAGTAGTTCTGATGATACCGGAAACCTCATGCCACCGGCGAGGAAGATCATATTCAGTGTCAAGGTGGTATTTTAAAGGGAGGGAATATTATGAAACAGATATCGAGACTTTTTGTAGTTTATCTATCATTGCTCGCCCTGGTTTCCTGTCACAAGGATCTTGACATAGTCCAGAACGACCGGATGAGTGCCAGCAATATGTGGAAAACAAGCGCACACGTGGAAGGTTCAACTGTGGATATCTATGCGTCCTTGAGGGAAAATTTCGCCCAGATGGACATCAGCGTCCTGCATTGGGGGGAACTCAGGGTCGGAGAATTCATGTGGAGCAAGTCCCGTGTCGTCAATGCTTATACTTCAAAGGATATCATCCAGAATACGATGACTTCTGCTAATGATAACTGTAGTTGGTCGGCATTGTACAAAGCGATAGATCAAGCGAACTCAGTTCTTAAATATGCTCCGGACGAGAGTATCCCGATGACGCAGGCCAAGCGAAGCTGGGCTGTCGGACAGGCTGCTTTCGCCAGGGCATATTGCTATTTCTGGGCGGCTAGGCTTTGGGGAGATGTCCCTCTGAACCTGAACCCGATCGAGTCGTTCAGCCAGCCTGAGATGTACCCTGCAAGGACTCCTAAGGCTCAGGTCTATGCCCAGATAGAGGATGACATAGAGCTTGCCATCGCCAACTTGGAAAACCTTGGAAGCAATAAGTATCTGGCGACCAAGGATGCTGTGTATATGCTTTACGCCGACTATTCGTTGTGGATGTTTACCAACCAGAAGGCGGGTGACCAGTATCTTGCCAAGGCTGAGGAGGCTATCAACGCTATAGGAGTCAAGGCCGGAGATCCTCGTTTCCTTTCAAGGTATGAAGATGTTTTCGATGGTCGCGGCAGGGAGAACAAGAATAGTGCAGAGGTTGTGTTCGCTTTGTTCAACAGCGCCAAGGAGAGCAAAGTGGGCGGATTCAATATCTATTTCACACACTCGACTCCTTTCGTAAAGGCGGCGTTCCAGAACAACCCGGTCCCTATCGGTACGTTCCAGAGCCTTGACTTTGGCGATGGTTACCTTGAAATGCTTCGTGATTCAAGGGACCACAAGGGGGATACCCGTGTCGCCACTATCCTCGGTGATGGCAACTACGGTACGATCGGAGACGGGAACCTTACTTGGGTGAACAAATTCATCGGCGATCTGAGCAGTGGTACCATGAGGCGTGATTGCGACCTGCTTTACTACCGTTATGCTTACGCAGTGATGATGATGGCTGAAATCAAGTATTATCAAGGAAAATATGATGAAGCCCTTATCTACCTGAACATCATTGCCAAGCGTGCTTATGGAAAGGACGGATACTATTCGGTGGCGACCAAGGATGCGGTGCTCGAGGCTCTCGTCCGTGAGTATTTCCTCGAGTTCCCGGCGGAAGGCATTATATGGTGGGCCCTCATCCGGTTGGATAAGATATGGGATTATAACGAGACTCTGAAGGAACGGAGGAATGATACGAACATCCTCCTCTGGCCGATTACCAAGAGCGCTCGTAACAAGAATCCTAACCTTGAGCAGACGGAGGGATGGTATTAATAGATTGATGTCAAGATTATGAAAAGATTTATCAGATATATTGCGCTTATCACAGGTGTCACAGCCTTCCTGTCAGGATGCTATGACGACCATACTGATTATCCAAGCGATGAGACAAGGATAACGATATATCCGGAAGTCCCGACATTCAACTCCGACGGTACTACTTCCACGGGGGAGGATTCCTACGTGTGTGCAGTGACGGTGTTCAAAGGAGTCGAAGTGACGAACATGTCATGGAAAGCCGAACCGGTTACGGCCAGGGATTGGGCTTCCGTCTCCGATGCGTCATTCGTGATGCAGTACACTGACAACTCGGGCAAGAAAACATACGATGTTTCCCAACCGGGATTCGAGGTTTCGATGCAAGCGAATTCAGAGTACAAGCGTAAGTTTGAAGTTCTGGTGACGGCTGAAGACGGTACTACGAAGACCCTTACTTTCATTCAGCTGGGCCAAAAAGCAGATGCCGAAGTCTCTGCCGCAATTTCCGAATTGGATATCCCGGCTGATGGTGGGGTCAGCGATGTCATCGAGTATGTCACCAATATGGGTGAGTATTCCTATTCCATAGCTTATGATGGAGAAGAGACCGGCTGGCTGGAAATTGTCGACATGGGACTTGGCCAGGTTGCACTTAAGGCAAAACCATGGTCCAACACCGATCATGGACGTTCGGCTGTCCTGAAGATCATCGTAGGTTCGGAGACAACGAGTCTTGCCAGCGTCGACATCAAGGTCAACCAACTCAAGAATGATGTATTCTATTACTTGTTCGGTCCTTCAGTCGATCGGGACAGATTGAATGCTGTGCAGATGACCAAGGAGTCGGAAGGAATCTATTCATTCAAGGGATTCATATTCGATGCCGGGACGAATGTGGTTTGCCTCAACAAGGATACGAGGAGCGAGGCATATCCTGTATTCTATCTCAAGAATGACGGAACCATAGGTTCTTCCGACAAGGCTGTGACGACTTCCGACCTTGTTGTTCCGGCAAACGGAATATACACCCTTCTTGCTGACTTCAATACAATGACATGGAAGATCGACAGGGTTGTCAAGGTCAGTTCTTGCATGCCGGACAGCGAACTTCCGAATTATCCGGTCAAGGACTATCCAACCGAAGACGGAGGGTTCAAGACTTGGATGACCGTGAGCTTGCACTGGGATGGTGGTCCTAACACCGGAACATACAAGATAGGAACAGGTCTTGCTCCTGGACATGGTATGGGCGCCTATCCGATTGTCAGTACGACGTCAGCCATTGTGAGGTCTCCTGAAAACGAGACCGTCGAGAATGGAGGGTCGATCGTGGAGCTTCTCTGTAAGGATGGGAATGGGACGATGGCATCCAGGTTCGGTCGGCTTTACACTCAAACCGAGATGATAACAGGTGCTGCCCGTGGCGGTCTTGAGATTGCCCAGTGGATCAACTTCCCTCAAGGTGAGCCTGGAGAAGAGTATGTCGATGATGTGGGCAAGGAAATGACTCTGGAATGTGTTCCTGTGAGTAAGTTGGTGTCTTATGAAGCCAGCCATGCCGGAGACCTAGAGGCGGAAGAGGAGCATCCTACACTGAAGATCCAGATCCAGGGTATCTGTCCTTTCGGTTGGCATATTGCAAATATGCAGGACTGGAAAGACCTGATTTACGCCACAAGCATTGCCAAAGCATCTGATTATCCTGTGGATGCAGCCAATGCTTGCTACAACAAGATAGCGAGCGTTCTCAAGATCCCTAATGCGGCAGCGCTCCTGTATGGAACTGACTGGGAGGCAAATACCACACTCGGTACCAAGCCGGCCATGTCGACGGCCGCTGCAGATTTCGGATGGAACATGTTCCCGACCGGATGGCGCCTCATTTCTTCCGGATGGGCTTATGGTCCGGATGACAATACTTCTAAACCTGGATTCATGGCATCGATTCCGCTCATGGCTGATTCCAATGGAGACGGCGCGAGACATCGTTCCTGGAGAGTGGTTGTCACAGGGCAGGGTGCGATTCTACAATTTGCGGCGACCCATGTTGTAGGAGAAGGTTCAGCAACCGCATTACGTTGTGTGAAGAACTATAATTCAAAATAGACAACTTATGAAACCATTAAGATATTCTGTGTTCTGTCTCGGCCTTGCAGTCCTGTTCATGAGCTGCAAGGACGAAGACTGGCCATCCCAGCCTGACTGGTCGAAAATCCCTGAGCCATCGGAGGTTATAGATGACGGAAGTTTGAAGCCTTTGCCTGCTGACAATGTCATTGTCGCCCATAGGGGCGGCTCTGCGGAGTCGAAATTGCCGGATAATTCGATAGCCGGACTCAGGTATTGCATAGATGCCGGTATCTACGGGTGTGAGTGCGATGTTTATTACACGGCCGACAATGATGTGATAGTGGCACATGCCAATACGAATTACGAAATCAATGGATTGACGCCATGGGACCACACTGTCGCCCAGATTCGCAGTGCCGGTAAACTGGCGAATGGAGAGGATGTCCCTACCCTCAAGGAATTCCTTGGGGTAGTTATGGATAAGAACAGCCACACTAAACTGTTCCTCGATATCAAAAAATTGGATGCTAATCATCTGAACTACATTACGTTGTGCGCGAAGCGCATTTCTGAGATCGTACTGGAAGCGGGTGCCTCGAATTTCGTGACCTTCCTGTGCACCGGTACAAACGACAATGTGATGAAAAGTGCCAAGACTTATGCTGAACTTGCGGGATGCGACTACCAGGTCAACACCGGCAAGTCGATAAAGCAGCTCGGGGTCTTGGGTCTTGACTGGGGCAATTATACTTCCGCCAGCCTTATTCCT
>JAEEHQ010000086.1 GCA_016280915.1 Bacteroidales bacterium | reverse complement strand
TTATAATTGGATTACGCAACAATTTTTGTAAAACTCGGTTGTTTGTAGAGCTTTTATTCGGTTATTTGTGGTTTATTTGTTCGGTTATTTGTTACGATCTATCAATTCCTTCCAACTTCCTAATCCAAAATCCCCAGTCCTCAGTCCCAACTGACCAACTGAATAACTGAACAACTATCAACTGTCTCTAAACTCTCAACTTCCATCCCTCAATTATCAATTATCAACTATCAACTATCTCTCAACTCCCTGACAATCAGCCTTGAGTGACAAGGACCAACAAGGACCAGCTGGAATCGGTTTTTTTTTAAGTTATTTGCAACATCTAATATTGTAATTAATCAAAATAAATTAACTATAAGTATATGAAAAACAAGACTTTACGTTTATCAACGGTCTCAAAAGCCTTCATGCTTGCCCTGCTCCTTTGCGGGATGGGCATGACGAAAGGTTTTGCTTTCATCGATTTTAGTGTGGGTGGTGTTTCGTACCATATCATCTCCAACACCAATACGGTGGAGGTCACTGCAAACAGCAACCCAGGTTATTCCGGGTATGTGAACATTCCCAGTACGGTCACCTATCAAGGGACCAACTATACCGTGGTTGGCATCGAGGCAGGTGCCTTCCTTGAAGAGACATTGGTCACCGATGTATCCATTCCCGAATCTGTTACCTATATCGGGACAAACGCCTTCTACGGCTGCCATGTGCGCAACCTGATGATCCGTTCGTGGTCGCTGACCATCGGCAACGGCGCTTTTGCCGATGCCAACCGACTGCAGATGGTCACACTCTATGCAGGTATGCCTCCCACGGTTGGAGAGAATGCATTCGCTTTCGGAACCAGCGCCAAACCCGTTTTGAAAGTGAGAGCGTCGACCTACAGTGGATACGCTTCAAACTCGACTTATGCCAATGCGTTTACCATACAGACATTGCCAGTTTTCAGCGTCGAAGCCTTGGCCATTCCAACCGAGGGTGGCTCCATTACCGGAATGGGCGATTTTGACTCGGGTTTGCAGGCTACGCTTGTAGCCTCGCCAAACACGGGCTATTCCTTCTCGCAGTGGACTGTGGATGGCATCACCACGCTTTCGACGGATCCCACCTATTCCTTCTATGTGAATAATTCAGCTACTTACTTGGGCATGTTCACGCTTAACTCATACGAGATTACCGCTAGCGCCGACCCAGCTCAAGTAGGTACGGTCTCGGGTGGTGGCACATACAACCATTTCGAAAACTGCACCTTGACGGCCACGGCAGCCCCAGGCAGCGGCTACAGCTTCATCAACTGGACACGCGACGGCCAAGTGGTCTCCCAAGATGCCACCTACACCTTTGAGGTGAGCGAAGGCGGTGATTATGTCGCCCATTTTAGCTTCAACAGCTATCAGGTCTCGGCTTCGGCATCCCCCGCGGCCGGAGGCTCGGTAAGTGGAGCCGGCAATTACCCCCATGGCACAACCTGCACGTTGACGGCCACCCCGGCAACGAACTACTACTTCGTCAACTGGACGGAAAACGGGAATGAGGTCTCCAACGATCCAACATTGTCCTTTACCGTAAACAATGCGAGAAACCTCGTTGCCCACTTCACCTATTTTACTGGCAAGCCCGAAGGGACCATCGATGGACTGTTCTCGGTAAGCGACAGCAAGATAGTATGGTTCTCGCAAGGCAACCTGCAATATCAAGCTTCAACCAATACCTGGCGCTTCGCCTCGAACCAATGGGATTTTGTGGGCGGATATCAATACTCCAACTA
This sequence comes from Bacteroidales bacterium, assembly GCA_016280915.1. Classification (GTDB taxonomy): domain Bacteria; phylum Bacteroidota; class Bacteroidia; order Bacteroidales; family P3; genus Colimorpha. The sequence continues at coordinate 11,706 of JAEEHQ010000086.1, read as the reverse complement.
TGACGCAGGGCAATGGGAACATGTCGGTAATGTGGAAGGTTCCATGAACAACTACATTTCGTCCGGCTACAATGGCTGGATTGACTTGTTCAGCTGGGGCACCAGCGGCTACAACCATGGCGCATACGGATATCAACCATGGAGCCATGGCGATGATGAGGAATATGACGACTATTATGCCTATGGCAATTCCAACTACAACCTCTACGACCAGACAGGGAAAGCCGATTGGGGCTACAATAGGATATCCAACGGAGAAAACGTGACCCACTTGTGGCGCACGCTGACCAGCGAAGAATGGGACTACCTGATGAACACGCGCACCACTCCGTCAGGGGTGCGATATGCCAAGGCTACCGTTGACGGCGTTAGAGGCGTGATTGTCTTGCCGGATAATTGGGAAACATCCTATTTTGCGCTGAACAGCACAAATACGCCTTCAGCCCAATTCGGTGACAACACTATCTCTGCCTCTGATTGGGCGACCATCGCCGGACATGGGGCACTATTCCTCCCTGTCACCGGACGGAGATACGAATACAGTTACGAATCGAAACTGATGATTCTTGAAGTAGGACGTCTTGGCGTAACCTACTTGAATGACTGGTATGGCAATTATTGGTCGTCGAGCAAAGGTAATGATAGTGGTAATGCGAAAAGCATGAGTTTTGGCGAAGGCTCCTATACAACGAGTTTCTTGTCTGTGGGCACTTCTGCTGGTGGAGATACGCATTACCGCTCTTACGGCCATGCCGTCCGTTTGGTTAGCGACGCTCCGTATTGTCCTATCCGTACGTCGTGCAACCCAAGCAACGGCGGCACGACCACGGGCGACGGTGCTTACGAACTGGGCAGCACATGCACGCTGACCGCCACAGCCAACCAAGGCTCTACCTTCATCAATTGGACGAAGAACGGAGCTGTGGTGTCGACTGATGCAAACTTTACTTTCACAGTGACCGAAGGCGCCACATACGTGGCCAACTTCGCCGTCAACCACACCATCAACGCCACGGCCAACCCGAGCAATGGCGGTAGCGTTGCTGGCACAGGCTCCTACCCGCAGGGCACGAATGCCACGCTGACTGCCACGTCCCAAACAGGCTACATGTTCGTGAGCTGGACTGAGAACGGCACTGTCGTTTCGAACGACAATCCCTACACGTTCGAAGTGACAGGCCCACGTTCTTTGGTGGCCAATTTTGAAACGATTGAGTGTCATTGGCCCCAGCCGTCCTCTCAGACCACCATGACATATACAGGCTATGTAAGTATCGATGGTACAATACAGAGTGCCGACTATCTGGAATTGGGTGCTTTCTGCAGTGATGAATGCCGAGGACGAGCTTTACCCATGAGGGCAGCCAATGGAATGTATCTGTATTTCCTTTCCATCGCAGGTGAAACAGGTAGAGATATGATTACTTTCAAACTCTATGACCATCACCTACAGCAAGAGCTTGACTTGAATAGCACCTGTGATGTTGTATACCAAGGAGAATATACTTATATTGGAATCTACGAGTATACCTTCATCAGCCGCGTCCAGATCAATGCTATATCCGATCCGCTTGAGGGCGGCATCTTGTCAGGCCATGGTGGTCACTTCCCGGGCCTTGAAGCCACGCTGACGGCTACTGCCAACACAGGCTACACCTTCGATAATTGGACGTTGAACGGCACAGTGGTGTCGACCGATGCCAATTATACTTTCACCGTGACCGAGGCGGCCGACTATGTGGCTCACTTTAGCATCAACAGCTACGCCATCGGTGCCACGGCTGATCCCGAAGGCGCTGGCACCATCGAGGGCACAGGCACCTACAACCACTTCGAGAGTTGCACCTTGACGGCCACCGCCGCTACGGGCTACACCTTTATTAATTGGACCCTCAACGGTGAGGAGGTCAGCACCGAAACAACATTCACTTTCCAGGTGAACGGCACGGCCGACTATGTGGCGCACTTCAGTCTCAACAGCTATGAGATTGCAGCCTCCGTCGAGCCAGAAGGGACGGGCACCGTAGCAGGCATGGGTACTTACGACCACTTTGCCAGCTGCACCCTGACGGCTACACCGGCTACGGGCTACAGCTTCGCCAATTGGACGCTCAACGGCGAGGTGGTCTCAACCAACGCGGAATACACCTTCGAGGTGAGTGGCCCTGCCATCTATGTGGCGAACTTCAGCCTCAACAACTATACGATTACTGCCGTGGCCAGCCCCGCTGAGGGCGGCACGGTGAGTGGCGCGGGCAGCTATGCCCACTTTGCCTCATGCACCTTGACAGCTACGGCAAACAATGAGTTCCAGTTCAATAGCTGGATGGTTAACGGCGAGACGGTCTCCACCAATGCTACTTACACTTTCCAAGTGAGCGGTGAGGTGACGGTGACAGCCGTTTTTGACTTCGTTCAGGAGAAAGAATTGGAGGAAGGTTGGGACTGGTGGAGCTCGTCAATTGAGATGTCGGTGTTCGATGCACTCTCGATGCTGGAGAACAGTTTGGGCGAACAGGGCATCATTATCAAATCGTCGGACTATTTTGTCCAATACATCCCTTCGATGGGGCGTTGGATGGGTACATTGTCACAACTACTCAACGAGCGAGGTTATAAGGTGAACGTGTCGAGCGACTGTGTCTCCCACATGCATGGTGGCATCGCACAGCCTCTCAACCACCCCATCACCATCCATCACCTTTGGAACTGGATCGGCTATCCATGCCGCTATCTCAACAGCGTTGGCAATGCTTTGGCGAGCTTCCAGCCTAGCGACGGTGATATCGTGAAGGGACAAAGTGGCTTTGCCACCTACGTCTCGGGACAAGGTTGGCTGCCTTCCGACTTTGAGTTCGTGCCTGGTCGCACCTATTTATATTACTCCAACAACGAGAATAACACGATTCTGACCTTTGTGGAAAGCCGTGGCGACTACATCCCTGTTGAAACCGCAGACCTGCATTGGCGCAGTAACCCTCGCCGCTATGCCGACAACCTCTGCCTAATGGCCGTGGTGACGGTTGACGGCGAAGAGCAGCGTGGCGAAGACCTCGAGCTGGGTGCCTTCGTCGATGGCGAGTGCCGTGGTAGCGCAAAGCTGTATTACATGGAGGCCATCGATCGCTACTATGCCATGATGACCATCACTGGCCAGGACGGCGAGCAGGTGAGCTTCGCCCTCACTGATGGTGAGCGGCAGCTGGCGAATGCCGAAGGCCGCACCCACCTCACCTTCGTGAGCGATGCCATGGTGGGCAGCTATGAGCAGCCCTTTGTTGTGGCCTTTGGCGCTAATGCAGCGGTGGGCGAAAGCAGTTACGCCATGACCCTCTATCCCAACCCCGTGGAGCATGATGCTGTCTTCGGCCTCGACATCCCCGAGGAAGAGCAGGTGGTGGAGCTGACCATCACCGACATGCTGGGTGCCGTGGTGCGGCGCGAGACGGGTGCGATAGCGAAGCGCTCCGTGGCGGGCCTTCCCACGGCCGGCGTCTATATGGTGAAGGCCGTCTGCCGCAGCGGCAGGGTGTACCAATGTAAACTTATGGTGAAATAAAACAAAGAAAGGACTGAAAGATGAAAAACCTCAAAGATATGAACAACACCAATATGTTGAAACGACTCTTCACCCTTTTGTTTGTCCTCGGCATGGGCATGGCGACGGCATGGGCATACGACTTCTCGGCAGTGGCTCCCTCAGGGCAGACGCTGTATTACACGATAACCGATGCTGACAATCATTATGTGCAGATGGTAGCCCCAGGAGACAACAGTTCTTCTGGATGGAATGATTACACAAAACCCACTGGCGACCTTACATTGCCCAGCGTGGTGAATACAAATGAAATAGACTATAGCGTTACCTCTATTAATCAATATGCTTTCTATGGTTGCAGTGGCCTGACCTCGGTGACCTTTCCGAATTCCGTGACCACGATAGGGTTTGATGCTTTCAGAGGTTGCAGCAGCCTGACCTCAATGAATTACACTGGTGATATTGCCCAATGGTGTGAAATATCATTTAGTAATGAGTATTCTAATCCTCTAAATTATGCTCATAATTTATATGTAAACAACCAGCTTGTGACCGATTTGGTCATCCCGAATTCCGTGACCACGATAGGGAGTAGTGCTTTCAGCGGTTGCAGTGGCCTGACCTCGGTGACCATTCCGAATTCCGTGACCACGATAGGCAGTAATGCTTTCTATGGTTGCAGCGGTCTGACCTCGGTGGAGATTCCGAATTCCGTGACCACAATAGGGAGTAGTGCTTTCTCTGGTTGCAGTGGCCTGACCTCGGTGACCATTCCGAATTCCGTGACCACGATAGGCAGTAATGCTTTCTATGGTTGCAGCGGCCTGACCTCGGTGGAGATTCCGAATTCCGTGACCTCGATAGGCAATTATGCTTTCTATGGCTGTAGCGGCCTGACCTCGTTGACCATAGGTGAAGGTGTGACCACGATATGGGGCTATGCCTTCTGGAATTGTCCTAATCTTACGACAGTACATTTTAATGCGATGAATTGCACACGTATGTATGTTGTAGAGTACAATCCTACTCGTTATTTTTCTGTCTTCAATAGTACTAATAGTACTTCTAGTTATACAACACCTATCGTCACATTAACCATTGGTGATAATGTGACTCAAATACCTGACTATGCTTTTAAAGATTCACCAAATCTGACTTCGGTGACCATCCCGAATTCCGTGACCACGATAGGGAGTGGTGCTTTCGCTGGTTGCAGAGGCCTGACCTCAATGAATTACACTGGTGATATTGCCCAATGGTGTGAAATATCATTTGGTAATGAGGGTTCTAATCCTCTTTATTATGCTCATAATTTATATGTAAACAACCAGCTTGTGACCGATTTGGTCATTCCGAATTCCGTGACCTCGATAGACAATTATGCTTTCTATGGTTGCAGCGGCCTGACCTCGGTGACCATTGGGAATTCCGTGACCTCCATTGGCAATTATGCTTTCTATAATTGCAGCGGCATGACCTCGTTGACTATCGGCAATTCCGTGACCACGATAGGGTATGGTGCTTTCAGAGGTTGCAGCGGCATGACCTCGTTGACTATCGGCAATTCCGTGACCAGGGTAGAGGATTATGCTTTCTTTGATTGCAGCGGCCTGACTTCGGTGTACTATATGGGTGATATTGCCCAATGGTGTAGGATATCTTGGATATCTTATTCATCAAATCCTCTCCAATATGCTTATTCTTTGTACATAAATAATGAAGTTATAAATGATTTGGTCATCCCGAATACAGTGACTTCAATTGGTAATTCATTTCGGTACTACAAAGGGCTTACTTCTGTTGAGATTCCGAATTCCATGACCAGGATAGACGATTATGCTTTCAGTGGTTGCAGCGGCCTGACCTCGGTGGAGATTCCGAATTCTGTGACCTCGATAGGCAGTAATGCTTTCTATGGTTGCAGCGGCCTGACCTCGGTGGAGATTCCGAATTCTGTGACCTATATAGGCAGTAGTGCTTTCTATAATTGCAGCGGTTTGACCTCGGTTGCCGTATTTGCAGAAACGCCACCCACAGTGGGGTCAAATGCTTTCTACAATGTTTCAACCAATAATCCAGTATATGTTCCCTGTGAAAGTGCCACAGCTTATCAGAATGCTAGTGGATGGAACAATTTCTCCAATATCACAGCGGTTTGCACAGCTACAATTGAAGCTTCAGTTTCATCCATTACTGGAGGCTCTGTGTCAGGTGGTGGCACATTTGATTTTGGAGTCACCTGCACGCTGACAGCGACACCTAATTCTGGCTATTATTTTTGGTATTGGACAGAAAATGAAGCAATTGTTTCCAACGCTGCTTCATATTCCTTCCCTGTGGTGGATGACCGTAATCTTGTGGCGGTATTTACCACCACTAATCCTGCAGATGCCATTGCTTTTTCCGATGCCAATGTCAAGGCTTTATGTGTGGCCAATTGGGACAGTAACAGTGATGGCGAATTGAGCTATGCTGAGGCAGGTTCGGTGACAACCTTGGGAGATGTATTCAAAGGCAATGCCGACATCACATCATTTGACGAACTGCAGTATTTCACTAGATTGCCTGCAGTTAATTCGTGTGCTTTTCAAGACTGCGTCGGTCTAACTTCTGTGCAAATCCCGAACTCCGTGACCTCGATAGGCCAGAATGCCTTCTATAATTGTAGCAGCCTGACGGGAGATTGGGCCATCCCGAATTCTGTGACCTATATAGGCAGTAGTGCTTTCTATGATTGCAGCGGCCTGACGGGAGATTTGGCCATCCCGAATTCCGTGACCACGATAAACAATTACACTTTCTATGGCTGTAGCGGCATAATTTCGGTGGAGATCCCGAATTCCGTGACTGCAATAGGGGGTTACGCTTTTTATGGATGCAGTGGTCTGACTTTATTAACTATCGGTGAAGGAGTGACATCAATTGGTGAGCACGCTTTTTGGAATTGTCCCTCTTTGACTACTTTGAATTTTAATGCTATTAACTGCACGATGTATCATGAACTCAATCATAATTATTATAGCGAATTCAGTGGCGATGGTAATGGAGGTCCTATTCTTGTTGAAACTTTAAACATAGGAGAACATGTTACGAGAATACCTACTTCCGCTTTTAAAAATTTCCGATCTATTACCTCGTTAGAGATTCCGAATTCAGTGACCCATATTGGTAATGAAGCTTTCTTTTATTGTACAAGCTTGACATCTCTAATCATCGGAAATTCTGTGACCGGGATAGGTGAATCTGCTTTCGCTTATTGTGGTAGGTTAGCATCCATGGTTATTTTTGCGGAGACTCCACCTAGTATTTGTAATGGCTCTGGTAGTTACAACTGGCATGAATTTGTCCCTTCCTTTATGTATGTTCCTTCAAACATCATCGTTTATGTTCCATGTGGTAGTATAACGGCTTACGAGGGAACAGGTTGGAGACGTAGCTATACTGAAGTTATCACCAATTTCGTAGAAATGTGTCCCTACGAAATAAACGTCTCTGTTACTCCCGCTGGCGCCGCTGCCATCGAAGGCGCTGGTACTTACAACAACACGGAGACTTGCACACTCGGTTACGAAGCCACCTACGGCTACGGCTTCCTCAACTGGATGGAGAACGGCGAGGTGGTCTCAACGGACGACACCTATTCGTTTGTGGTCACCGAAGGCCACGACATCACGGCCAACTTCCAGTACATCGAGCAGCACTGGCAACTGCCGCAAGGCTATGAAGGCAACATGACCCTCACAGGCATCATCACCATCGACGGCGAGGAGCAGACCTCCGACTTCATCGAGCTGGCTGCCTTCATCGGCGACGAATGCCACGGCACCGCCCTGCCCATCAACGTCAACGGCCAACGTGTCTACTTCCTCACCATCATGGGCGACAACGCCGACGAAGGCGTGGCCTTGGAGTTCAAGCTCTACGACCATCAGCAGCAAGAGGAACTCGACCTGCTCTGCACCAACACGGTCAACTATCAGCACGATGTAGTGTACGGCCTCGATGAGTTCTATGTGCTCAACTTCCTCAACTACGTGGTCATCACCGCCACCGCCGATCCCGCCGAGGGCGGCACTATCGAGGGCGCAGGCAACCACTTCCCAGGTCTTGAGGCCACGCTGACGGCTACGGCCAACACGGGCTACACCTTCCAGAACTGGACCAAGAACGGCACGGTGGTCTCCACCAACGCGGCCTACACCTTCACTGTCAATGAGGCGGAGAGCTATGTGGCGCACTTCACACTCAACAGCTACGACCTCACCGTCAGCGCCGATCCCACCGAGGGCGGCAGCGTGACGGGCGGCGGCACCTACAACCACTTCGACGAATGCACATTGATGGCCACAGCCAACACGGGCTATACCTTCCAGAACTGGACCCTCAACGGCGAAGAGGTCTCCACCGACGCTGAATATACTTTCGAGGTAAGTGGCGGCGGCGAATATGTGGCGCACTTCCAATTGAACAGCTATGAGATTGCCGCCACCGCCGATCCCGCCGAAGGCGGCACCATCGATGGCGCTGGCACCTATAACCATTTCGAGACTTGCACGCTGACGGCTACGGCCGCCACGGGCTATACCTTCCAGAACTGGACCCTCGAGGGCGAGGAGGTCTCCACCGCGACTGAACTCAGCTTCGAGGTGAACGCCCCGGCAGCTTACGTGGCGCACTTCACGCTTAACAGCTACGAGATCACCGCCATCGCCAATCCCGCCGAAGGCGGCACGGTGAGCGGCAGCGGCACCTACAACCATTTCGCCAGCTGCACGCTGACGGCCACAGCTGCTGACGGCTACCAGTTCAACAGCTGGGTGGCCGATGGCACAACGGTGTCGACCGATGCCACCTATACCTTTGAGGTGAGTGGCCCTGTTGTGGCTACCGCCATGTTCGACCTGGTGCAGACAATTGCCATGAGCGACAATTGGACTTGGTGGGGTACTAGCGTGGAGCTGAGCGGCTTTGCCGACGGCGGATTGTCTATGTTGGAGGAAAGCCTTGGAGATAACGGAATCATCATCAAGACATCGGGTCCTTTTGTCCAAAACTTCACATCTTATGGAATGGGTTGGATGGGTAGCTTGACGGAATTGGCCAATGAAAAAGGATACAAGATACAGACTAATCAGGCATGCGATGTTACCATGGTGGGTCCTGTGGCCGACCCTGCTGACCATCCCATCGTAATCCACCAAGGTTGGAACTGGATCGGTTATCCTGTAAACCATGCCCAAAATGTTTCAACGGCATTGGGCGATTTTGAGCCTTCGGCCAACGACGTCATTAAAGGTCAAGGGTCTTCCTTCTCCACCTATGTCACAGGTCTTGGCTGGCTGCCCGAGATAACCTTGCAACCAGGAAAGAGTTATCTATATTATTCAAACAATGCTGAAGACGAGGAACTTGTTTATTCCAATGGTAGAGGGGATGCCCCTATCGTTATGGATGACAATCGTTATTGGCACAACGATGTCCATGCCTATGCCGATAACCTTTGCTTAAGGGCAGTGGTAAGCATCGATGGTGTTGAACAACGTAACGAGACTATTGAGTTAGGCGCTTTCGTGAATGGTGAATGCCGAGGAAGCGCCAAGCTGATGTATGTTGAGCCGTTCGACCGTTACTATGCGCTGATGACCGTCACGGGACAAGATGGCGACAAGGTGGAATTCGCCATTGTCGACGAGACCCGTCACCAAATCAGCACTGCGAGCGATGCGCATTTCACCTTCGTGAGCGACGACATTGTTGGCAGCTTCGACAATCCATATCCAGTCGAATTTGGAACGATGACAACTATTGAGGAATTCGCATCCAATCTCTATATCTATCCCAATCCTGTGAATTGTAACATGGTATTCGACCTGGTGGTGCCCGAAGACGAGATCATCTCCGAAATGTTCGTCATCAATATGAATGGTGCCATTGTTCGTCATGAAACAGGTGCTTTGTCGCGTCATTCGGTGACAGGTATTCCTACATCAGGACTCTATTTGATTCGAGTGGTTGGCCAATCGGGCAAGATCTACCAAAGCCGACTGATAGTAAGATAAATAGAATAAAGAATAATAAACTATAATTAAATAGATAAATCGAAAAAATGAAAAAAGTAGTATTAGTGTTGGCATGTCTGATGTCGGTGTATACCCTCTTTGGGCAACAACAAACCCATTGGCATCAGCCAGAGAATTTCTCAGGTTCTATGACAGGCTATGTCGTATTAGTTATCAATGGAAATGAATCCACATCCGAAAACATCGAGATAGGAGCATTCTATGGTGATGAAGTCCGCGGAGCTGCCCTTCCGTATGGGCAGTTTGTTCTTGGGCATTGGATCTATTTTTACACTGTAGCAGGCGATACGGATGATCAGGAAATCACTTTCCGTCTTTGGGATCACCAGTTAAATCAGGAATTGGAATATGAATGCCAAACAACCTTGAGGTTTCATGATAACGGTTTCATTGGTGCCATAAATAATCCTTATCCAGTTCACTTTACAGCCCCCATTCCCTCCGGCTTCCACTTCACCACCTCCGGCAACTGGAGCGATGCCTCCAACTGGAGTGGCGGCACCGTTCCTGGAGCAGAGGATGAGGCTTTCATCGATGCCGATTGCACGCTTGATAGCGATGCCACTGTGGCTGCACTGAGCATCACGGAAGGTAAGGTGCTCACCTTGCAGACGGGGAAGACCCTTGCCGTCACTGGAGCATTGGCCAACTCGACCGAGACGGGCCTGGTCATCGAGGATGGCGCTCAGCTCGTCAACGCCTCGGCTGGTGTGAAAGCCACCATGAAGAAGGAAATCACCGCCCACGGCACCGACCCGAACGGATGGTACACCATCGCCTCACCGATGAACGCCATGCCTATTGAGGGCAGCGGATTCCTTGCTGAGGGATACGACCTCTATCGCTTCAACGAGGCCAACATGAGCCAAAACGAATGGGAAAACTATAGGGCTGGCCACGCCGATTTCATTGCCTTTGAGAACGGTCGCGGCTACCTCTACGCCAACAGCAACACGATTAGCCCAGCCTTCACCGGCACGCTCAACAATGCCGCGGTCAGCTACAACCTGACCTACACCAATCGCCCCAACGATGAGTTCGATGGCTTCAACTTAATCGGAAACCCTTTCCCACATGTCATTTACAAAGGTGCGGGTGGTGCCATCAATGATGCTAAGCTGGCTTCGGGCTACTACACACTCAGCCACGAAGGTGCATGGCATGTCCATCCTTACAGCGAAGCCATCCAGCCTGGACAGGGCGTTCTGGTGAAAGCCACTGAGGCCACTACACTCAGCATTGCCAAGAGCAATGCGGTGGCCACTGGTGAGACCTCTGCTAAGTCTATGGGCCTGCTGAGCCTCAACGTTATGGGTGACAACGGTGAAGATAGAGCCTATGCCTACCTCAGCCCTGGCGTTGGCCTCGACAAGATGAACAGCTTCGACGAGACCGCTCCTTTGCTTTACATCCGCGACAATGGACACGACTATGCCATTGCCCACCTCGACGGCCAAAGCGAGACCATGGACCTGATGTTCCGCGACAAACAGGCTGGCAGCTACACGCTGAAAGTCGGGTACCAAGGGCTCAGCTTTACCTACCTGCATCTGGTCGACCACATTACGGGCGCCGATATCGACCTGCTCCAACAACCCAGCTACACTTTCCAAGCCACAGGTAATGAGTATGAGGCTCGCTTCATGCTGGTCTTTAGGAATAACACAGGTGTGGAAGAAAACATCCAGCAGAGTTTCTGCTTCGTCAAGGATAGAGTGCTGTATTTCAACGAAGACGTCGAAAATGCCAAACTCACTGTAACCGACATGTTGGGCCGTACGGTGCGCCAGATGACGCTCGACAATACCAGCTGCGACCTGTCAGCCTTGAGCGAAGGAGTTTATGTTGTCGGCCTGAATAAAGGCAATGAGATGAAAGTTCAAAAGATAGTAATCAAATAACAATAGGAAAAACGATGAAAAAGATAGTTATGACGATAGCCTTGGTGTTAGGCGTAATGATAAGTGTTCAAGCACAAAATGGCGGCGGAGTGTTCCGTCGCGGGCCTGAGGCAACAGAGCAAGGTGACAAGGCTGGTGACGGCGGTTTGGTCACTCCTGGCATTCCTGGTTATGGACATAAGGAAGA
>JAEEHQ010000002.1 GCA_016280915.1 Bacteroidales bacterium | reverse complement strand
TTTTCAGCGCTTTTGCCCTTATTTCGGCATCTTTCCGATTGTTAGTCGGTTACAATGCACCGCATTGCTCCCTCCTTCCGCACGGAAATCTGCTCGAAATAAGAACAAAATCGATTGAAAGCAATTTATAGAACCCACCTTGATTATTTAACACGGTATGGGCTGGTCTTGAAGTCTGACGGTTGCCATGAGGTATGAAATTTGACAACTTGAAAAAAAATCGTATATTTGCATCAGCAAAATTGTGGGGCATCGCCGGCGCAAGGAGATAAGCCACAGTTGTTTATGCGGGCTTGGTAGAGCTTGAAAACTCCATTATTTTTATTGTTTTACTAATATTGTTGATATGACAAAAAGCTCTACAAGTAGGCCTTCGAAGGCTCTCACATGCACTATCCTCTCTATCTCGCTGCTTACGGTTATGGCCGGGGCGGCCATGGCTCCCGCGCTGGGCGTGGTGCGCAGCCATTTCGCCGACCAGAGCGAGCTGGCCGTGCAGTTTATCGTTTCGCTGCCGGCACTCTTTATCATCATCACCAATCTGCTGTTCCCCCTCTTCTGCCGCTGGATGCGCACGCGCACGCTTGCCGCCGTGGGCTTGGCGCTGTATGTGGCGGCCGGGGCGGGTGCTTTCTTTGTCGACAACATCGGCTGGCTGCTGGTGCTGCGAGCCTTGCTGGGCGTGAGCGTGGGCATGGTGATGCCGCTCTCTACGGGGCTGCTCTCCTATTATTTTCCGCCTGAGGAGCAGGCGCGCCTGATGGGGCTTGCCGCCGCCACCAATCAGCTGGGTGGTGTGGTGGCTACCTTCATGGCGGGGTTCTTGGCGGGGATAGGGTGGAACTACGCTTTCCTTGTCTACCTGCTTGGGTTGGTGGCCTTGGTGTTGGTGCTGGTCTTCCTGCCCAACGAAAGGCTGACAACCGGTCGCAAGACCATGGAGCACGCGCCCGACTACTATGAAAGCGAGGTGGGGGTGACGAAGGCACGCAAGAATCCCGACAGCGTGGTGAGGTCGCTGATGCGTTTTGCGCCCTCGGTGGTGGGTATGTTCCTGACCATGTGCCTGTTCTTTATCTTCCCCACCCATTTCGCCATCACCGCCAGCAGCAATCCCGCCTTGGACACGGCCAGCATCACGCTGCTGATGGTGGGGCTGGATGTGGTGGCCTTTTTTATCGGGCTTGCCTTCGGCAGGCTGATGCTGTGGATGCCCAAACAGATGAAGTATATGGCTCCGCTGGGGTTTCTGGCAGGGTTTGCTTTCTTTGCCTCGGGGACTTCGTTGCCTACGCTGCTGGCGGGGTGTGTGCTGGTGGGCGTTGCCAATGGCGTGGGGGTGCCCTACCTGAACACCATCGCCTCCATCAAAGGCGGCAAGGATGCCGCCACGACGGTCATGCCGCTCATTTCGGCGGCGCTCTATTTGGGACAGTTCCTCTCGCCTCTGATTGTCAGTCCGCTGGCTGGGCTTATTGGGACGGTTACGGCTCCCTATTGGGTGGGGGTGGCGATTGCGGGCCTCTTTTTGGTGCAGGCTTTCGCTACTCGACGCTACCAGGCGTTGCCGCCGAAGGGTGGGGTGAGGTGAGAGGTTGTTGGTTATTGTTTATTGGTTATGGGTTATTGGTTATTGGTTATTGGTTATTGATTAGAGGGGATAGAAGGGATAGAGAGGATAGAGTTGAGAGTTGAGAGTTTATTGGTTGTTGGTTATGGGTTATTGAGGGGCTTGGAGGAGAGGCTTGGGGTGGGGCATTTGATAAAAATATTGCCGCGGGTGATTATTTCGGATTTTTTGTGTAAATTTGCAGCCTGAAATTTTTGCTACTATGAGAAAGTTATTTGTTTTATTTGCTGCGGCACTGGTGAGTGTGCCGATGATGGCTCAGGAGGCCAATAAGTCTGAGAATAAGGATAATGAGGGTTATAAGTTCACTATCGTGAAGGAGCTGCCCGTCACCCCCGTGAAGAACCAGGCCAAGGCTGGCACCTGCTGGGATTATGCCGGCACGGCGTTCCTCGAGGCCGAATTGCTGCGTATGGGCAAGGGCGAATATGACTTCAGCGAGATGTATACCGCCCATGTCGACTACCAAGACCGCGCCATGGCCGCTATCCGCACCCACGGCGACATCTCTTTCTCGCAGGGCGGCTGCTTCGGCGACGTGCTCCATTGCATGGAGAAATACGGCTTGGTGCCTGAGGAGCTGATGCGCCCAGGCGCAATGTACCGCGACTCGCTCTCTAACCACAGCGAGCTCAGCGCCATGACCAACCCCATGGTGAAGGCTGCAGCAGGGAGTGGCAACCTGCAGAGCGACAGCAGCTACCAGCTGCTTGCCCTCAAAGCCATCAAGGCTGTGCACGACGTTTATCTGGGCGTTCCGCCCGAACGGTTCACCTATAAGGGGAAACAGTATACGCCTAAGTCGTTTTATGAATCGACAGGGCTGAAGGCCAGCGATTATGTGCAGATTACCGCCTTCCTCCACTACCCCACCTACAGCACTTTTGCCGTGGAGAGCCCCGACAACTGGCGCCACGACCTTTCCTACAACGTTACGCTGGACGAGCTGATGGCCATCACCGACAGGGCCATCGAGCAGGGCTATCCCGTGGGCTGGGACAGCGACGTGAGCGAGCAGGGTTTCCGCGCCGGTTCGCGCAAGGGTTTCTGCGTGTTGCCCGCCACCGATGCAAAGGAGGCCAACCTGCAGGGCAGCGACATGGCCCACTGGACAGGCATGAGCGCAAAGGACATCCAGGAGGAGGCCGCCAACCGTCCCACCCCTCAGCGTTGGGTCACTCCCGAGGAGCGTCAGTTGGGTTGGGACAACCATGAGACCAACGACGACCACCTGATGCTGATTTACGGTACCGCCAAGGACCAGCTGGGGAATGAGTATTATATGGTGAAGAACAGCTGGGGTGCCTACGGCGAGTATAAGGGTATGTTCTTTGCCAGCAAGGCCTATTTCCGATACAAGACCATCACCATCCTCATCCACAAAGATGCCCTTTCGAAGGAGATGAAGAAAAAACTGGGAATCAAATAGAAGGGGCCTATAAACTATAAAGTTAAAGAGAAAGTAAAAAAAGGGAGTTAAAAAGGACAATACATTTTAATTGCAGGCAATTAATAGAAGTGGCCTATAAACTTTAAACTTTCAACTATAAACTTTCAATAAACAATAACCCATAAACTATAAACAGTCTATAAACTAAATAGGGCTTTCTTTTTTATCAAGAATTTGAGAATTGGAGAATTTGTAAATTGCATTTTTTTGAATTGGAAAAGAATTTGAGATTTTTAATTGCAGGCAATTAATAGAAATGGCCTATAAACTTTAAACTTTCAACTATAAACTGTCAATAAACAATAACCTATAAACTATAAACTTTAAAAGTTATGCTCTCGATAGGAACCAAAGCCCCTGCCTTTGAAGGACAGGACGAGAATGGCAACACCGTCCGCCTTTCCGATTTCGCCGGAAAGAAACTGGTGCTCTATTTCTACCCCAAGGACAGCACCCCCGGCTGCACCGCCGAGGCGTGCGACCTGCGGGACAACTACGAGCGTTTCCTGGCCCTCGGCTATCAGGTGCTGGGGGTGAGCAAGGACTCCGCCGCCTCGCACCAACGTTTTATTGCCAAATATGAGCTGCCTTTCCACCTCATCTCCGACCCCGATTGCACCATTCTGAAGGCCTATGAGGCCTGGGGTGTGAAGAAGATGTATGGCCGCGAGACGATGGGTACCCTCCGCACTACCTACGTCATTGATGAGCAGGGTATTATCGTCGATGCCATCGGCAAGGTCAACACCAAGGCGCATACCGTTCAGATATTGAAATAACAGAAGATTATTCACCACCTAAATCTAAAGAGAAGTGTCGCCCGTTTGGATAAGTGCTATCGGCCTCAGTATGGCTACGATTGTGGGCACCTTGATAGGCTTTTTTGTCAAGGAGCTGCCCCATAAATGGAACGATGCCGTGCTGGGGTTCTGCGCCGGCGTGATGCTGGCAGCGGCTACGTTGGGACTTATCGTCCCCGCTGTGCAGGAGGCAGGACTTTCGCATTGGTGGCTGCCCGCCATCGGGGTGGCGGTGGGAGCCCTCTTTCTGAATGTGCTCGACCTCCTCACGCCCCACATGCACAAGATTACGGGCCTGGACATGGAGGAGCACCGCAACAACGGCAGCTCGGTCAACAAGGTGCTGCTCTTTGTTATGGCCGTGGCCATACACAAGCTACCCGAAGGGATTGCCACCGGTGTGGGCTTCAACGCCGAGGAGCTGAGCGGGGCGTGGGGCGTGACCTTTGGCATTGCCTTACAGAACATACCCGAGGGCATGGTGGTGGTCACTCCCCTGCTGCTGGTGGGGGTGAAGAAGATGCGTGCGTTCCTCATCTCGCTGGCAATAGCCCTGATGGAGGTGGTGGGCGTTTGGATTGGCTACGGCATTGGCGCCATCTCGGCCTACCTGCTGCCTGTGATGCTGGCTTTTGCCGGCGGTGCCATGCTGTATGTGGTCAGCGACGAGATGATTCCTGAAACCCACGCCCATGGATACCAGAAGATGGCCACTTACGCCTTGCTGATAGGGTTTATGGTGATGGTGTTCGTCATTTAGTGGATTTCTGGTTATCAAGAATTAGAGAATTTAAGAATTTGCAAATTGCATTTTTTGAATTGGAAAAGAATTTGAGTTTTTTAATTGCATGCTATTTATAGAACCCCCATTTCTATGGAAGCCCTCTAAACTTTCAACTTTAAACTGACTTTCAACTCTAAACTTTACGCTCCAAACTGACTTTCAACTCTAAACTTTAAAC
The DNA here is from genome assembly GCA_016280915.1 of Bacteroidales bacterium. GTDB lineage: Bacteria > Bacteroidota > Bacteroidia > Bacteroidales > P3 > Colimorpha. The sequence continues at coordinate 43,575 of JAEEHQ010000002.1, read as the reverse complement.
TTTCAACTATGCTGGGCTATCGATAGCAGCCCTCTCCTATCCCCCGATGACCGATTGGGATTAAACCCAAATCGGTCATTAGACCGACTTTTCAATCAATCTCGCATTTTTCAGGTCTCTTTATGCCATTTCAGCATTTCTTTATGTTCCATGACGTTACTTGGGCTCGGCAGAGCAAGCAAGCTTCCTCTGCTCTCTAAAAAAACGTTGCTCCCATTCGGTCGCGACGTTATTTTAAGCAATGTTCGGCATCTTGTCCACATTTCTGTCTCGCCGTAGCTTTGTTCTCCGCTTCGCTATCGAAACCATCCACTGGATGCTTTCTTCACACCTTAACTTCGTTGACGTTGCTATGGCTCGGCAGAGCAAGCGAGCTTTCTCTGCTCTCGCTTTACGCAACGGTCGCCAGCGATGCGGCCAATCTGCTCGAAACAAATACTAAACTGGCAAAAACCCTAATGACCGATTTGGGTTAAAGGCAGCCCACTTGCTGCATCATGGCTTTGTAGTAGGCGGCTTTCTCCTCTATCCGCATGGGGAATGCGCGGGAGCTGGAGGGCATCCTCCAGAGGCGCATGGTGCGTCCGGATATGGCAAAGGCGCTGCTCTCCCCCATGCGCGGAACGGTGGCACCGTAGTCTTCGCAAAGCGTCTCGGCCGACTTCTGCCCAGTGCACACGATGTCGTGGCAAAGGGGGATGTGGCTGAGCAAGGCGGGGATGTCGGTTTTCTCAACAACTTGGAGGTATTTGTCGGAGGCGTTGCCTTGGAGGCGGCGCACGGCGGTGGCGGTGTCGTAGATGGCTATGCCGCGGTCGTTGAGCAGGCGGATGATGTCGTCTTTGAGGAATGACTTATGGGCGGTGTCTACCAGCCGCAGGGCATCGCCGAAGAAAGCCACACCGAAGATTTCCCACATCATATTGGTGCGGTTGGGATAAAAGAAATCCATGCACCACCTTGCACGAGGCGGCGGGAAACTGCCCAGCATGAGCAGCCGCGCATTGGGCGGCAGGAAGGGCTGGAGGGGATGTCGCTCGACATCGATGGGACTGGATTCTGACATAATACTGTGTAACGGACGAATCCGCCTTTTTATTGTACGTCGAGAAATACTATAACATGGTGGGTGTCCGACCTACGTGCTGACAGCAGGGAATCTTATTTCTAATCTATCATAAACCCTATTGACCGTTTTTGGCGCAAAAATAATCAACCGCCGCTGGAGTGGGTCCGCTGCGGCGGTTGTTTGTTAAACAGATGATTTTTGTTAAGATTTGCAGTTCTAAAGGTGGGAACAGCAAAAGGCTGACGGTCTACTCGTAGCGGCTGGCCACATATCTGATTTCGGCAAGGTCGAGGTCGACATCGTCTTCTTCGTTATTGGTGAGGAAAGAGTTGAGGGGGTAGATGTCATAGTCCTTGGTGAATCCAGATGGGTTGGCTATATTCACCTGCAGGGTCTTCTTGTTGATACCCAGCACGCAGTCCTCGTAGACTTCGGGGTCGTCAAGCACATCGCACATTTCGTCGCAGATGCGGTCTTCTAAACTTTTTTCCATAGTAATATAGGTTTTAGAGTCAGTGTTGTATGTGTTTTTCGAATTGCAAAGATACGAAAAAAATAGAAATAGTTGGTTTTTTTTGACGAAAAAAGTGCGGCGATGCTATTCCGAATTCTAAAATCTGTATTCCGGGTGCTGGAGTGATAAAAATTCTGTGCACTATACAATGTTCACTATTTTGAGTTCAGAAAAGTCTCCATGTTGGATAAAATTTGTATTTTTGCAAAATAATTGTAGCGGTTATATTAAAGTATGGTTGACCATGAACATAACAGAACGTCGTGCGTCCTCGGGGTTTTGCCTCGGTGGGTTCGGGCGTTAGCTTTGCTGACATTGATGCTGTTCAATGTTTCATGGGCATCGGAAAGCCCTGTGACAGACTTCGGCAATAGGCAGGGCACCCTTTGTGAAAGCTGCAGGAATGTACCGCAATGGCAGGATGTGGGGCTGGAGGATTTGTTGGTGGTGAGCAGCCAACCATCTGTGCCGACGGCAAGGACAGCACGGCAGGTTTATACCCTTGGCGAAGCATTTTGCCGGTGGACTTTGATCCATACACCCAAGACGATAGAACAAGCTGAATGGGTGGTAGTGTCGCGGAGTGTGCCTGGGTGCTGGATCTATTTTTTGCTGAGGCTCAGGCTCTGATTTCCTCTTATTCGACAATAGTTTTTTATTTGCTGCATTCTGCCATTATCTGGCAGATGCTGTTGTGGTATTATTAAGGTGGGTTCTATAAATTACACATAAAAAAACAATAATTAATATGAGTGAACTTAAATTTTTCAGCGCTTTTGCCCTTATTTCGGCTTCTTTCCGATTGTCAGTCGGTTACAATGCACCACATTAGCTTCGCTGACGTTTCTTTGGCTCGGCAAAAGACACAAGCATCATTTTGCGCTCGCTTTGCGAAACGTTGCACCCTCCTTCCGCACGGAAATCTGCTCTAAATAAAAGCAAAATCGATTGAAAGCAATTTATAGTACCCACCTAAAAGAAACCTCAATAGACAAATAGTCGATAACAACGAATACTTTCCGAGATTTGGCATACTTTCGGCATCTTTCTATCTTTCATTTAGTCATGATGCACCGCATTACTCCATCATGCAAAACAGATATTTGCCTGAAAGAAGTTTTGAACTCTCAGGAAATCAACTTTTATAGGTTCTCTAAACAGAAAAAAAATGAAAAATATAAACGAAATGATATACAGCCGACAAGAGATACGACGCAGCTTGAAACCGCTCTGGTCGGCATGGGCACTGGTATTGATTTGTGCCGTATTTGCTGCGGTTTATTTGGTGGCCGACAATTTGTCGGATTCGATGAAGAGTGCTTGCCTTTATATGGGCATGCTGGGATTGCTGACATTGCTTTTCATCTTGACATTCTATCTTTTTGGCGACAGCCGTTTCCCCTACAGCAAAGAGTTGCATTGCCGTCTGGAGCCTACACGCGACTACTATGCCGAGATTTCGCTGGGGCAGCTGACCGAGGCCTTGGAAAAAGGCGACGAGACCGCCCTGGCCAGTGTGAAGAAAACCATTGTGCCCCAGCTGGTGCTGCTGCGCTACAGCGACAGCCATGAGCGGGTGTTCTACTCGCAACTGCTGCGGCAAGAGGAAGATATGCTAGTGCCTGTCACCGATATTTTTGTAAATAAAATTAAAAAAGACTGAAACGATGGAAAATATTCAAAATATTGATGAATATATAATTGAGAAAATGGCCGACAAAGTGGTGCGAAAAGGGAATTCGCCTTGGGCCTGGATTTTACTCACGGCTATCGGGGCGGCAGCTGTGGCCGTCAGTTTCACCCAAAAACTTTCGGACAGCGGGCAGATGCTGCTCCTCACGCTGGGGGTGGTGGCTGTGTTGGTGGGCGGAGTGCTCACGGCGCTGTGTCTCAGCAAGACTTTGTGGTACTACTTCTATGAGCCGACAGGCCAGCGAGTGAGGCAGAGACTCTATTATCTCTCGGCTGAGGATTATGCCAAATGCTGTGATGCCCTGACCGAGGAATCCTACAGCCAACTTGGCAACTTGCAGCCACAGGTAACCTCGCTGCTGGTGCTTCAGGCAGCATGGAGCTGCGACGGGTCTTTTGTCCTGCTGCAGGCGGGCCGCCATGATAGTGGCAGAATGCTGCCCGAGACGGCCGTAGCACGACTGGAGGGAGCCGAGGCTTCGGCTGCCATGTTGTGGATAAATAAATAATTGTGACAGGCGGCACGGCTTCACCGCGGCCATGCCGCCTTACTTAATAACGAAGACTTATGCATATTGAACTTTTGCTTCTGATCTTTTCGGCACTCTTCTTTGCCAGCATCTTGGCCGAGAAGGCTGGCAGCCGTTTCGGGATGCCGGCCTTGCTGCTGTTTTTGGCCGTGGGTATGTTTTTTGGCGACGACGGCCTGGGCGTGCATTTCGACAATATCGAAACAGCCCACATGATTGGTACAGTGGCCCTCTGTATTATTCTTTTTTCGGGTGGTTTGGACACCAAGGTGGGTGACATTAAGCCCGTGTTGGGTCCCGGTGTAACCCTAGCCACGCTTGGGGTGTTGATTACGGCACTTGTTACCGGGGTGGTGCTCTATTGGGTGGGCGGCCGACGGTTGGGGATAGACCTGATGCTGTGCCTGCTGCTGGCCGCAACGATGAGCAGCACAGACTCGGCCTCGGTGTTCTCCATCCTTCGGGGAAAAGGGCTGAACCTGAAGCACAACCTGCGTCCGACCCTGGAGCTGGAGAGTGGTGCCAACGACCCGATGGCATACGTGCTGACGCTGACCTTTATCGCGCTGAGCATGCAGGGCGGAAGTCCCAACTGGGGCGGCGCTGTGCTGATGCTGGTGACACAGCTGGTGATTGGGGCGGTGGCGGGATGGCTGCTGGGCAAAGGATTGGTGTGGTGTGTGAACCGCATTAATATGGACAATGCCGCCCTCTATCCCTTGCTGGTGATGGCAGGCAGTTTCTTTGTCTTTGCTGCCACTTACTATATTCATGGCAATAGCTTCTTGGCCGTCTATATTGCCGGTTTGGTGGTGGGCAACAGCAAGTTTGTGCATAAGCGTTCTACACGTAATTTCTTTGACGGCATCACGTGGCTTTCGCAACTGTCGATGTTCCTCACGCTGGGACTGCTGGTCAACCCGTCGGAGCTGAAGGATGTGCTGGTGCCAGGACTGATAATCAGCTTTGTAATGATATTTGTCAGCCGCCCGCTGTCGGTGTACATTTCCATGGTTCCCTTCCGCAGTTACACGTTCAAGGACCGCCTGTTTGTCTCATGGGTGGGGCTGAGGGGCGCGGTGCCCATCATCTTTGCCATCCTGTGCCGGGCTTCGGGCGTGCCCCACAGCGAGGAGATGTTCAACATTGTGTTTCTCTGCACACTGGTTAGTTTGGTGGTGCAAGGCACCTCGCTTCCGCTGGTGGCCAAATGGCTTGACGTGTCGGATGCGCCAACGCCTGAGCCACAACGTTTGCAGGAGTTTGACATTGAATTTCCCGAAGAAATTAAGTCCACCTCGAGCGAGATTGAAATCATCCCCGAGATGCTAAAGAGGGGACACCGCCTAATGGATATGCGGATGCCGGATAAGACCCTTGCCATCATGGTGAAAAGGGACGAGAACTACTTTGTGCCCACCGGCAAGACGGTGCTGCACCAAGGCGACCGGCTGATGGTGCTGACCGACAACAAGGAGGCATTGGAGGAGACGCTGAAGGTACTGAAGGCCGTGCCCAAGAAAGATGCTGAGGCTCCCAAGCGTAAGTGGTGGCACATCTTTTTTGAAGAGGATTAGAAGCGGATTGACGGCTTTTTAGGCCACCACGATGCTTTCGTCGTCCTCGATGCGGAGGTTTTTCATGATAAACTCGCGCCGGTCGGCGGTGTTCTGCCCCATGTAGAACCGAAGCACACCATTGGTGTCGAAGTCCTTGTGCAGGATGACGGGGTCGAGCCGCATGTCCTGATTGATGAATCCTTTGAATTCGTCGGGCGAGATTTCACCCAAACCTTTGAATCGGGTGATTTCGGCATTGGAGGTGTTGTTGATGGCAGCCACGCGCTCGTCGTCGCTGTAGCAATAGGTGGTCTTCTGCTTGTTGCGGACACGGAAAAGAGGCGTTTGCAAGATATAGACATGGCCTTGGCGCACCAGGTCGGGATAGAAACGCAGAAAGAAGGTGAGCAGCAGCAGGCGGATGTGCATGCCGTCGACATCGGCATCGGTGGCAATGACCACGTTGTTGTAGCGCAGGTTCTCCATCCCGTCGTCAATGTCTAAGGCGTTGTGGAGGAGGTTCAGCTCCTCGTTCTTATAGATTTCGGCTTTGCCTACCGAGACGGTGTTGAGCGGTTTGCCCCGGAGGCTGAAAACGGCCTGGGTCTCCACGTCGCGGCTCTTGGTGATGCTGCCGCTGGCCGAAAGACCCTCGGTAATGAAAATAGTGCTCTCGAGACGGCGGGAGTGGTTGCTGTTGTAATGCACGTGGCAGTCGCGCAGCTTGCTGTTGTTGAGGCTGGCTTTCTTGGTGCTTTCCTTAGCCAGTTTCTTGATGCCGGCAATTTCTTTACGCTCCTTTTCGTTGCGCTGGATTTTCTCCAAGAGTATCTCGGCGGTTTCGGAGTGGATGTGCAGATAGTTGTCTAAGTGGCGTTTCAGGATGTCGAGCACATAGGTTTTCAGGAAAGGGCTGTCGTTGGTGCCGTCCTGCTTGTTGGGAGCCAGATGGGTGGATCCTAACTTGGTTTTGGTTTGGGCCTCGAAGACAGGTTCCTGTATGCGGATGCAGAGGGCGCAGACGAGGCCTTGGCGCACATCCTCGGGGGCAAATTCCTTTTTATTGTAGAACTCCTTCACCACGCGGGCATACCCTTCGCGGAATGCACTCTGGTGGGTGCCACCCTCGGTGGTATGCTGGCCGTTGACAAAACTATAATAGTAGTCACTATTTTGGCCGTTGACATGGGTGAAGGCGGCCTCGAAATCATCGTCCTTGATGTGGATGATGGGATAGAGAGGTTGACCCTCCATATTATGCTCCAGGAGGTCCAAAAGGCCATTCTTGGAGTAGTAACGTTTGTCGTTGTAATAGAAAGTAAGGCCGCGATTGAGGTAGCAATAGTTCCAGACGCGACGCTCGACATACTCGCTGATGAAGTGGTAGTTGCCGAAGAGCTTGCTGTCGGGGATGAACTCCACCAGGGTGCCGGAGGTTTCCAGCCCGCTGTCGGTAACATAGTCGTGGATGCCGCTGTCGTTGGTAAGCTTGCCTTCGCAGAACTCGGCATAGCGGGTCTTCCCCTCGCGGAAAGACTGCACACGGAAATAGCTGGAGAGTGCGTTCACAGCCTTGGTACCCACACCGTTAAGGCCCACACTCTTCTGGAAGACCTTGCTGTCGTACTTGGCACCGGTGTTGAGGATGCTGACGGCCTCCACCATCTTGCCCAGAGGGATGCCGCGGCCGTAGTCGCGGATGGACACCTTATGTTCGCCAAAGTTGATGGTCATCTCGATGCGTTTGCCGAAGCCCGAGGTGAACTCGTCGATGGCGTTATCAATCACCTCCTTGATGAGGACGTAGATGCCGTCGTCGTAAGAGGAGCCGTCGCCAAGTTTGCCGATATACATACCCGGGCGCAGCCGAATGTGTTGCATGTCTTCGAGGTGAATGATAGCGTCGTCGCCATATTCGGCGGCGTTGTTCATAGGCAGGGTGTAGTCTTCTTCCATTGTGCTGGTGATGTATTTGAACAATTTTGAGGGTGCAAAATTACACAAAAAAAATGGAATAGAGGGTTTTTTAGTTGAGAGTTTATTGGTTATTGATTATTGGATAGAGGGGATAGAAGGGATAGAGAGGATAGAATTGAGAGTTGATGGTTGAGAGTTGAGAGTTTAAAGTTTGGTGTTGATGGGGAAATGCTTCTTCCGTCAAATGTCTGCAATCAAACTTTCCTTTTCTCATCAAATTAAAAATGTTCGATTTATAAATTCTCCAATTCGCTTATTTTAGACAATCAGAACTCGCTTAAAATATTTTTTTTTAATTAAAAAATAAATTGTATCTTTGCAAATTGGATTTTTAAACGAATCGTACATTAATTATTAATCACATAAAACTAATATTATGGCATTTAAAGGACAAATAGTAATCGATACCGAGCATTGTAAGGGATGCGGCGTATGCATCGAAGCATGCCCTATGCAGTGCATCGAGATATCGAAAAATGTAAACAGTAAGGGTTACAACTACACCCACACTGTCAACGACAAGTGCATCGGCTGCGCCAGCTGCGCTATGGTGTGCCCTGACGGCGTCATCTCCGTCTACAAAGTCAAATGTTAAACAAGTAAAAGAAAGATAAACATGGCAAAAGAACTGAAATTAATGAAGGGCAATGAGGCTATTGCTCGCGCTATGATTGCCAGCGGTACCGACGGCTACTTCGGCTATCCTATCACTCCGCAGTCTGAAGTTATGGAAACTCTGATGGCCGAAAAACCTTGGGAAACCACCGGAATGGTCGTTCTGCAGGCCGAGTCCGAGCTGGCTTCTATTAATATGGTATACGGTGGTGCCGCTACTGGTAAGAAAGTCGCCACCTCTTCTTCCTCCCCCGGAATCTCGCTGATGCAGGAAGGTCTCACCTACCTCGCCGGCGCCGAAATCCCCTGTGTCATCATGAACGCTATGCGCGGCGGCCCCGGCCTTGGCACCATCCAGCCCGCACAGTCCGACTATTTCCAGAGCGTTAAGGGAGGTGGCCATGGCGACTACCAGCTCTACACCATCGCTCCCTCCAGCGTGCAGGAGATGTACGACTTCGTCTTCGACGCTTGGGACATCGCTTTCAAATATCGCAACCCCGTCCTGATCCTCACCGACGGTGCTATCGGCCAGTGCATGGAGAAATGCTACACCCGCGACTACATCCCTCGTTGGACCGAGGAGGAACGCCGCCAGCATGCTCCTTGGGGCACCTGGGGCAAACCTGCCACCCGTAGCCACAACATCATCACCTCCCTCGAGCTTGAAAGCTCCCGTCAGGAAGTCTTCAACCAGAAACTCCAGGCCAAATACCGCGAGATGGAGGAGAAGGAAGTCCGCTTTGAGGCCCTCAACTGCGAGGACGCCGACTACATCTTCGTTGCCTACGGCACCTCTGCCCGTATCTGCATGAAGAGCATGGAACTGGCTCGCGCCAAGGGTCTGAAGGTCGGTCTGCTCCGCCTCATCACCCTCTATCCTTTCCCCAAGAAACAGATTGCCGAGCTTGCCAAGAAAGTCAAAGGTATGCTCTGCGTTGAGATGAGCGCCGGTCAGATGATCGAAGACGTGAAGCTCGCCGCCAACTGCAGCATCCCCATCGAGCACTACGGCCGTTTTGGCGGTATCATCCCCTCACCCGAGGAAGTTCTCGAGGCAATGGAAAAGGAAATCATTAAATAAATAATGCTTGGATTGCTTCGCGGCCACGGTGTCAAAACCTGCCACGATGCAACCAACGTCCAAATTTGAATTATATGGCAAATTTAGATATCGTAAAACCTGAGAATCTGGTTTACACAAAAACCAAAGTGCTGACCGACAACGTCATGCACTACTGCCCCGGCTGCGGCCACGGCACAGCTCACCGCATCATCGCCGAGGTTATCGACGAGATGGGTATCCAAGACAAGACCATCGGTGTCTCCCCCGTCGGATGCTCCGTGCTTGCCTACAACTATTTTGATGTCGACTTCCAGGAGGCTGCCCACGGCCGTGCCCCAGCTGTCGCCACCGCCATCAAGCGCCTCAACCCCGACTGCTTCGTCTTCACCTATCAGGGCGACGGCGACCTGGCAGCCATCGGCACCGCCGAAACCCTCCACGCTGCCAACCGCGGCGAGAACATCACCATGGTGTTCATCAACAACGGCATCTACGGCATGACTGGTGGTCAGATGGCCCCCACCACCCTTGTGGGCATGAAGTCCGCCACCACCCCCTATGGCCGTCGCGTCGACCTCAACGGCTACCCCCTGCGCATCACCGAGCTCCTGGCCACCCTGCCCGGCACCTACTATGTGACCCGCCAGAGCGTCCACACTCCCGGCAATGTCCGCAAGGCCAAGGCTGCCATCCGCAAGGCTTTTGAGAACCAGAAGCTCAACAAAGGTCTCTCCTTCGTCGAGATCTGCTCCAGCTGCAACAGTGGTTGGAAGATGACCCCCGTCCAAGCCAACAAGTGGATGGAAGAGAACATGTTCCCCAACTATCCTCTCGGCGACATCAAGGTTGACGGCAAGCTCTGCGAGAACATCACCGCCGAACGCCTCGTCCTCGATCATCCTTTAACCGTTGTCAACAAGTAATTACAAACACCAAAACATCAACAATCATGACAGAAGAATTAATCATCGCCGGTTTTGGTGGCCAGGGTGTCCTTTCCATGGGTAAAATCCTTGCCTATTCTGGCGTAATGGAAGATAAAGAAGTCAGCTGGATGCCCTCCTATGGTCCTGAGCAGCGTGGTGGTACCTCCAATGTTACCGTCATCATCAGCGACGAGCGCATCTGCTCCCCCATCATCAGCAAATACGACACCGCCATCGTCCTCAACCAGCAGTCTCTCGACAAGTTCGAGAACACCGTCAAGCCTGGCGGCCTGCTCATTTACGACCCCAATGGCATCACTCACGAGCCCACTCGTAAGGACATCAACATCTACAAGATTGCCGCCACCGAGAAGGCTCAGGAAATGGGCATCTCCAAGGTGTTCAACATGGTCGTCCTTGGTGGTTTCCTCAAGCTGAAACCCATCGTCGGCTCCGAGTTCATCCACAAAGGTCTTGAGAAATCCCTGCCCGCCCGTCACCACAACCTCATTCCTCAAAACGAAGAGGCCATCGAGATTGGTAAAGGACTTATCGAGGCTGTCCACACCCTCTAATCGGTTCGCACAACTAATTAGCAGGTATTTATATAGAATAAGGCAACCCCTTTGGCGGTTGCCTTATTCTTTTATTAAACCCAAATCGGTCATTAGGGTTTATGCCAGATTAGTATTTGTTTCGAGCAGATTGGCCGCATCGCTGGCGACCGTTGCGTAAAGCGAGAGCAGAGAAAGCTCGCTTGCTCTGCCGAGCCATAGCAACGTCAACGAAGTTAAGGCGTAGCTGGCTACGGCGAGACAGAGATGTGAACAAGATGCCGAAAGAAATGCTGATATGGCAAAAGAGACCCTAATAAGCAAGAAAGAATATACACGTCGGTCTAATGACCGATTTGGGTTAAAACCACAGAATAGTAGTTATTGCTGAGGCTCTCATCCACAAACCACTCAACTATAAACTTTAAACTTTAAACTTCCTAGTTGAGGTGGAGTTCTTGAACGAACGCTTTGAGGTTTGCGATATCGGTGTCATTGGGGTGACCACGGTGGAGCATGGTGAACTGGCCACGGCAATGGAACTCGCGGGTGTCGACATGGATGCCTCTGGTCTCGAGTAGTTTCTTCACTTGCGCGTAGGAAGACTCGAGGATGGCACAGGAGCTGAAACAGATGACATTTTTCACCTGCGCAGGGTCGAGGCTGGCAATAAAGTCCTTCACCTTGCCATCGATGCCGGCGGCATATACTGCAGAACCCAGCAGCAGCACATCAACATCATTGCTTAGCGGTTTATCTAATGTTTTAGCCTCTACCCCGAGCACCGAGGAAACGGCCTCGGCCATCTTTTGCATGTGGCCGGTCTTGCTGTGATAACGGATTTCTATATTCATATTCGTTTATTTGTATTGCTGTTCGGAAAAAACTATTAGGAACAACCTTCCATGGGATCAGGCCTGGCGAAGAAGTTGCTCTACCTCATGACGATGCTCGTAAAGGGTGCATCCGCCACCCATCTCCCCTCCCACCAAGCGCACATCTCGTAATTTGCGGAAGAGGGGGCTCTTCAAAGCTCCTTTGAGTCCGAGGGTGACCACATTGCTGTCGCTGAATGGAGAGAAAGGACAAGGCTCTGCAGCACCGTCTGGACCGATATGGAAGAATCCACGACCAGCAGCCAAGCAGCCTTCCATATATTTTTCATCACCCGGGAAAGAGAGGAAGATGATACCTGGGAAAAGTTCACGCAGATGGTCGTTGATGTGGTCCTGTTCTTCCAGTTGCTGTTCGCTGAGAGCAAGATGTGCAGTATCATCCTCGATGGGCACATACTCAACATAAAAGATTAGTTTGCATCCCAACTGGTTCAGATTGCCCACAAAGTCATCGCTCGTAACGTGATGAAGGTTTTCGCTGGTCACGGTGATGCTGACCCCGAAAAAGATGTCGTCCTCTTGCAGCATCGACATAGAACGGAGCACACGCTCGTAGACACCTTTGCCACGGCGCGAGTCGGTCTGCAACATGTCGCCCTCAAGGCTGATGACAGGAACCATGTTCAGATTCTTGCGGAAAAAGTCGATGGTAACAGGCGAAATAAGAGTGCCATTGGTGAAGACTGGGAAAATCATATCCTTCACCTCTGCCACCTTCTCCAAGATGTCGCGCCGCATCATCGGTTCGCCACCCACCAACAACGAGAAATTGATGCCGATAGAAGCGGCCTCCTCGAAAATCTCCTTCCACTGGTCGGCCGTGAGGGTGGCTCGAGTGCTGGCCCCTGGGTTGTCGGCTATGCCATTCTTGCGGGCATAACACCCCTTGCATTGCAAATTGCATGAGTTGGAAATACTTGAGATAAGGAAAGGAGGCACCTGAAAGCCCTCTGCCTCGGCAGTCTTCTGGCGGAGGCGTTCGGATTTCTTGAAGGTCTGCTGCATCTTGAGCATGAAACGTGCTTCTCTGGGATTGCGCAGCATGTTTTTATAGCCTGTAAGCATCATATTGCTTATGTTGTTGCTCATGTAAGCCTGTAGGTCGAACATATATATCTTAAGGATTGATTCGTGTTTTTTTTCTCTTAAATGACGATGCAAAAATAAGATATTTTTTTATATCGTAAACGATATTTTGGAAGATTAACAGAATTTTAACATCCAGAACTTGTAAAATTCCACATGGCTTATTGCTCCTTATGACGTTAATGGTGAGTTTTATTAATATGTTTTCGTGTCGTTTTTATTTTTCACTTCGTTTTCACCACACAAAATAATTTACGCCTAATTTACTTGTTAATTTACTCCGTATTTCCCGAATTCGCCTTTAGGCGCAAATCATCATGCTGCTAAAGCAGGAGATTGTAAATTACCATAAATGCGGAGTAAATTTCAAGTAAATAATGATAATGCAACGATGTTGTCATTTAGACAAGAATTATGTCCAAAAAAGCAACATATTCTCCTTCTGTATCGTATCACATTATTTTTAATCATTATAAAAATGACAATTCAAGAAACAAACTCCCCCGCTAGGACATACGGGAGGATGCGAAGATGGTAGTGTCGGAAGATACTGGCAAAAAAGGTAGATTGCTGCGGGCAGAGGAATAGGTTGGAGCGGGCGCTCCAGAAGGGCAAGGAAGATAGGTGCTAGATGTGACATCGGGCAGGGTGAGTGGCTGAATGAGACAGATGACACCGGCCGTGGCACGGACATGCAGACCAAAGGCAACGCTGTCATCGGCAAGTTGATAGGTGCGGCGGAAAAACTTGACCTTAAAGTACTCCTCTGGCACCTGCGACTTTGCCATTAGGCCTTGAAAATCAGGATGGTCTTTCACCCATTGCCGACGCCGTGCACGACTATTCACCGCTGGTATCTCGCTTAGCGTACTGTAGACATCATCCCATGTGCATTGAACCTCAAAACTATAATGATACAGGTCGGAAGGTTGTTCTTGGAAGCGACGTCGAAGACCTGAACGCCACCTCACGCGATCTTGTGGATAACGATGGTTGAGCTGCCGAACGAAATCGTTCTCGCTCATTGCAGAGTCGGGGCGATAGAAGGCATACCACACCCGTGCATAGTAGTGTCTGATTGATTGAGGATTCTTGCTGGCCGTAGGATAGGCATAATATTCAAACAGTTTGGAAGCCTTGACCGTAACCCCGCGGTTGCCCCCAAAAGCCTCAGCCAGCTGATTGAGGAGCGACTGATTGTGTCCCACGGCACAGCCGTGAAGGAAAACCACCGTAAGACTGTCCACCACCGTGCTGTCAAGAGGGACAATCAGTTTTCTCCGCATCGCCTCGCGCAATGTCTCGGCCGAGGTGCGGTCGCCACCCGGACCGATCGTCATGGCAAGGTCGACGAACTGGTTACCATGGCTCACTAAATTAATTATTCCAAACGGTCGCCCGTCAGCAGGAGAGTGCCGACGAAGATACAGAAGCACTTGCTGGAGAGAGGTGAGCCCTGTGACCACCATGTCAGTCCGCTCGGTAGGATTGAGACGATAGTAATGATTGGCCAAAGTGTAATATTGATTGTACTGCGAATGGTCCTCACCCAAAATAAAAGTGATGGAGGCGCGCGGCTGCGATGCTGCCACAGGGGCCATCGTATCCGTCACGCTGTCAACAGCCGGTGCCACAGGCTCCTCCCCTCCCCTGCAGCCGTGGCAGAGTCCGAGGAGGAGCGTCGCAACCATCAAGGCCGACACCCATCGACCCTTTTGATAAACTTCGGTCTTCAACACCATAGGCGTAGCTGCATTCCTAAGCTGGTGTTGTTTACTCCTTACTTGGGATAATAAACGTGACTGGGAGGTTAAACTGTGCGCGAACAGCCTTACCCTTCACTCTGCCCGGCTTCCACTTGGGCATCAACTGCACCACACGGACTGCCTCGGCTCCACATCCACCACCAATGTCGCGAAGCACCTTCACATTACTGATGGAGCCATCCTTTTCAACCACAAAAGAAACATACACCTTGCCCTGAATGTTGTCTTTGAGTGCTTTTTCGGGATAGCGGATATTTTCCTGCAAGAACTTATAGAGCGAATCGATACCTCCAGGGAACTCGGGATCATCTTCTATCACCATGAAAATCTCATCCTCACTTTCTTCTATTTCTACCTCCTCTGACACTATGGCAAAATTCCTCGTGTAGGCACTAACGGAGGCCATCTTCAGAACAGGAGCATCGACACCCACGGCATAGTCGGAAACACCTTCGGGAAGCGGAACCACTTGCTTTACCGTGGTCTGCTTTCCATCCTTGTTCACCACTTCCTCATCAATGGCCACAAAAGAGGTATAGTTGGTCATGAGGTTATACTTGAGGCCAAGTTTCAATATCTCTTGAGCCCCTTTCTCCGTGGCAGAGCCATAACGGTCCGTCTCGTTGTATGAGAGATACTTGATACGCTGGCGAGCCCAAAGGTAACGGAGGGCAGAATTACGATTGTCAGCTTTGGCTTTGGAAAGATCAAAAGTCTGCTTATACGGCTTGCGACCCACCTTGCCTGTGAGGGTGACAGTACCTTGTGGCGTGCCTTGATATTTGCCAAAGACAAGAATGGGACGCTCGGCCATCATGTCGGGCACTGCTGGCGGCTCAATGTCGTAAACCTTGAATTTGCCAGGATTAAATTGAATCCGTGTGAGCACTGGGGTATTGATGTAGGAGCGGAAACGCTCGGCCTGGGCTGCCGCCTCGCTCTCTTTTGTGACAATCATTGGCTCACCGCCACCCGCCAAAGCCATGCCTTCGATGAGATAGCGGTTGACGCTACTGCCAATGCCAAAGGCAAAGAAGTTGGTCTCGCCACTGTTACTGCGGATAAGGTCGAAGCATTGCTGCTCAACATCCACATAGCCGTCGGTGACTATGACAAAAGAACGTGAGACATCTTCATCTGGGCGGGGAATGGCAAAGGCCAGTTTCAGGGCTCCAAGAACTTCGGTACTGCCAGAACCATGTTGCTCGTCGATGAAACGAATAGCCCTCTCGACATTTTCTTTATCGGCCTTCACCGAATTAGGACTCATCACATCTTGAGCAAAAGAGAAGAGCACCACGTTGAACTTGTCGTTAGGATTGAGGTTGAGGAGCAGATTGCGCATCAGTTTCTTGGTAACATCCAATGGAAAGCCATTCATGGAGCCAGAGACATCGATAATAAAAATGTATTCGCGCGGAGGGATGTTCTCCTTGGCTACCCGTTTGGGCGGCTGCACCATGCAGAGGAAAAAGTTCTCGTCCTGACCTTCATAAAAGAGCATACCCGACTCAATCTGATTGCCCTGAAGGGAGTAGTTGAGCACCACATCGCGGTTGCCTCCATTTGTTTCGGAGGGGTCGAGGGTGACCTGGGTGTGGGTGAGGTCAAGGTTACGGACCTGCATCTTGTGGCTGGTACACGAAACATCTTGGATGGGAATGGCCGAGTTGATGGTAAGCTGATAGCCAAACTTATAGGTGGGCATTACCGAAGATTTGGTGTAAGGAGTTTGGACAAAGTCGTCGTTAGGACCATGACCTATTTTGCTGGCCTTCGAGTAGCGCGGGCCCACCACGGTGGGATAGACAAAGCTATAGATTCCCTTCTCGGGCACGATGAGCTCGGTATAGTTAAGCAGCACCTCGATAGTGTCGCCCACCATAACATTGGAAACATTCATAGTAAAAACATTAGGCCTGCTTTGTTCCAACAGCGAGGCTCGCTTGCCCTCCTGCTTGGCCTTTTCATAATCGGCTCTGGCCTTCTTCTTCTCCTCTATCTGAGCGCGGACGACACGATTGCCGATACGCATCTGCATGCCATAGACGGCAGCCCGCGTGGATAGTGGGAAGGTGTAAATGGCCTCGATTGGATTCTTGCCGTTGTTGACATATACCTGTCGCACTGTAACATCGGCAATGGAACCGACAATGTTGGCGTTGACAGAGGTCTCTTTGAGAGGGAGGTTGTCCTGCTCGGGATTTTCGCTCACTACGACGAAATAGGGCGAGAGCGTCTTGTCAGGTTCGTCGCCATAGTCTTGGGCACGACTGTTGAAAGCGAAGCCAATGGAAACGAAACAAAGCAGCATCGTTGCCCGACGGAGAAAGGAACTGGATTTCATATTGGAAAGCATTATGTTAATAATAGGGTTAATTCATGAGTAATAACGGAGAAAATGATATTTTAGTATTACACGTTTTATTTTTCCGTTATATCATTAAAAAAACGTAATTTTGCAAACAAATAATAGGTATTATGAAAAACATCGTCGCCTTATTCACAGCATTAGCAATCAGCCTTATAGGCTGTTTACACTCCGACAAATCGGAGCAGATTGATGCCGCAGCGCTCCACAAAATCTTATCAACAAAGAAAGTCCAGTTGGTGGATGTGCGCACGGCCGAGGAATATGCCACAGGACATATCGGATATGCTGTCAACATCGACATGAAGCAACCCAACTTCATCCAACAAGCCAAAGAACAGTTAGACAAGCGCAAGCCCGTATACCTCTACTGCCGGAGCGGTCGCCGCTCGTCAACTGCAGCAAAGATGCTGGTTGCCGAGGGATTTCACACCATTAACCTCCAAGGGGGCATAGAGGCATGGAAACAGGCCAAACTTCCCATAGTGAAATAGCATCTGGAGAGTTGATAGTTGATAGTTTAAAGTTCTTAGTCAATTTAATGTTGATAGTTTAAGGTATATAGTTAAAGGTTTAGCGTTTATCGGGGATTTCTATTAATCACCTTGATGAGGTGATACTATTGATAACGTTGCGAAAGTCGAGAGCAGAGCCGAACTTGTTCGAGCTATGCCGAGATGCAGCAACGTCTCGTAGAAACACGGTACAAGCCGAAGGCGCAGTGGCGTGACATTCAGACATCAGAGAACTGCATCCCGAAGGGATGCGACACAAACAGAATATATAGAATAAACCTATAATTAGTTTAATGTTTATCGTTTAGAGTTGAACATTTAGAAATGAGTTGAACATTTAGAAATGAATTCATAGAACCCACTTTAACAAAACAATATGATAGCAAAACAGAAAATCCCCTTCACCCTACGCCAAGGCGAAGAATACATCCAACTCATTCAGTTGCTCAAAGCAGCTGGATGTGTGGAGAATGGGGCGCAAGCCCAAGCCGCAGTATCAGACGGTATGGTGAAGCGCAACGGCGAGACCGAGCTCCGAAAACGTGCCAAGCTGGTGCCTGGTGACGTAATTGAGTTCCAAGATTGGATTATCGAAGTGAAGTAACCATCCAACGGATGGTCGCAATAGCATAGCGGAGAAATCAAAGCAACCATCTATCGGATGGTGGCATCACTCCTTGCCGGCTGCCCACTTGCGGTAGCGGACCCAGACGTGGAGCCACACACGGGCAATGGAGTCGATGGCATCGCTGAAAATGTAGCGGCTATACTCCTCAAAATGATTCCACTCCTCGGTGGTTTGGTAGAGCTGCTTGGTGAGGTTGGTCTCGTCATACTGGCTGGGAATCATGCGATAGGCCATCAGATAGGAATACTGCGAGATGGCACTCATATAATCCCAGGTGTTGTCGTTGCCTGTACCCCACGGGTGAGAGTATTCGCGGTGGACCACATCATCCTCCACCAACTCCATCAGCGGGGTGATTTTCTTCTTGAGCGGATAGCCGTCTGGGTCGTAGAAAAACCGCTCGTTGGCGGTGTCCAACTGGTAAGACTTGCGCACCTGGGCATCCCATTGCGCCTCGATGAAACCGTGGATGTCCTCGCCAGAGGAAAAGGCACGGCAGTCGCAATGGAGCGGCATGTGGCAGTCGGCGATGTAATGGCTGAGAATGAAGAAGCGCATGGCAATGTGGTTGTTGGAGGGCGAGATGGGGTTGCCACGTTCCTCCATGCGCAACATCTTGAAACTATCGATGATGCCATGTGCCAGCGACTCACAACGGTCGGCCAAGTTGCCCTCATCGATGGCGAAAGGCTTGCCATAAAGGGGTGACTTTTTACCGAGTTTATAGAGCATCAGCGCGGAAGGGAGTTTCTTAAACTCATCGTCAGTGGAAGATGGGTCGGGACGATACTTGATGATATGGCTGGTTTTCATGTCCTTGAATACCTTGTCGGGGTACCAGGAGCCTTTGATGACAAAGTCGCGATAGTCGTGGAACCATTTGACCAGCGAGGCTGCATCGGCCTTTAAACTCTCAGGTATTTGGGCATATTGGAGTCGTTTGATTGCCATAAAGGCTAACCATGCGTGGGTGTATTGTTTCATAATGGTAAGGTATTAATTATTAAGTAATCATTTTGCATATAGGGGTGTGGATTCTATGGGTGGATGTGGGCATTAGAACACATTTTTCACCATGTGGTAGCCCATGCGGTGCAGTTGAACGTAGGCACCCATAAGGTAGAGTTGGTGAATGCAAGCAACATAGCCTCTGAAGGCCGCTTCGGTGCCAGGTTCCAGGCATTGTCGCATCAACATCGCGTAGGTGCGTTCGGCACACTCTTGCACCAGTTGCTCGGTGGTGTCAAAGTCGGGCTGTTTCAATCCCAACACCACGCCTCGAATATACTCGTCCAGCAGGTCGTAACCGCTCTTGTCGCGCAAATACAGGTAGAGGTCATCCAGATGGTCATAGATTACCCGGTCGTCATCCCAAAAGCGCGCTACCGCCATGCCGATGTACATCATCCAGCCAAGGCTTACGGTTGGATAGTTGGCAAACTCGCGCACTCCATCGGCCAAATAGGACTCCGCAACAGAGCGGTATTTTGCCTCGATGTCCACCGCTTCGGGCAAGCGCTCGTCCACCTCGTTCACCGAGAGCAGGTAATTATATAGGTCCTCGCGGACACTCATTTCAAAATTATTCATATCAGTCATTAGAAAGGTATTTTTAATCTAAAGGATAGTAATCTAATAGGGCGGTAAGGGCGGCTGCCTTGTGCAATGACCGATTGGTAGGCCGGGCCCATGTGGAGGGTGTCGTAGCCATGGGTCAGGAGAAAGCCGAAGAGTTCGGATGGCTCACCGAAAACCGACTCCATATAGCCGTCGATTGTTTCCTCCACGGTTCCATTGACTACGCTATCGCCCATTATCCCTCTGGCAACACACAACTCGTAACTGCCGAATCCATATAGGTTCTGCTTGTCGCCCTTGTCGAACGGTTGGCCCGCGCGCACCAAAGCTACCGGCTGATGCCAGTTGGTGTCGATGACGGCATAGCCCCAACGGGCTAGCTGCTTCAGAGCTTCCGCGGCGTTGGAATCTGGGTCACTGCCCGGTCGACCTACCAACTGTAAGCGCAAGACATAGTCGCCCTTATTAACCCAGAAATCGCTAGTATTGATCAAGCCCTCGGAGAGGCTCTGAAGAATTTGAGCCACATCGGTAACCTCGCCCTGTAGGCGCACCGTGTCGCCCGAGCAGACGGCTGCTTGCTTTGGGAAAGCGGACACCTCTTTGTTCCGCAACAGTCGCTGACCGCTGACGGTGAGAGTGTAGCTGTCGGTCATAACCTCATGCTGGGTTTTGCCCCACTGCCTTTGGCAGGCGGCAAGAGTCGGTAGGAAGGCTAATAGCAGGAGGATATAGTTAGTTTTCATGGTATTAGGTCAATTGTGGGCAGTTTTTACGACTGCAAAGTTACTAAATAATTCTCACCCTTTGGCTTTTTCTTCGAAAAAAGACTTGGAGCTGATACCAATCAGCAGCAGATGAAGCTGAAAGGAAAAGAATCTAATAATTCAAATATAAGGTTTTGCCCAAACAGGGCGTACGATCTATCTATTTGGTTTACCCAAGGTGGTGCCATATTAATAGTAGTAATCATATCGTAAAAAAGTTGTATCTTTGCAGGTTGAAAAATCAACTCGGATGAAAGGTTTTATTATCATTATATTATTCTCATTCAGCACATTTTTGGGGGTTGCACAGACCTCATGGGTGGGTGAAGACCTGCCGTGGATGATAGAGCGACGTAGCAACGGGGTGAGACGCATCAGCCAGTTCATACCCTCCGACAGCGTGATGGGTGCCCGCAAGCTGGTGAAGACAACCTGCTATGACCAGCACGGCTACGAGACCGGCCCGCTGATTGAACTACAGTACGATACCCTTGGCCGCCTGATACGACGACTGGAGAAGCAGCACCGCGAGATTGCCGGAGCGACCTTGACCGACACTGTGCGAATACAACACATCTGCTATTCGCCCGAAGGACTGGTGAGTCTGTACAGCGATGTGAGCCTGCGCATCATTGGTAACTCGTGGTACACCTCGATGATTGACACTCACATCATCACCTATCAGCTGGTGGGCATGAACATTCAGTTGGGTTTGGGTGTTACCCGCTGCTCTTACCTACGCAAACAGCAGTGGCTCCCCGCCTCTTATTTCGGCATCGAGCGCAACGATGGGGCCAACGAACCCTACAACACCGAGAGCACCTGCATCTGCGAACGCACCTTCGACCAGCAAGGCAGACTGTTGACCGAGGTGGCTGAAGACTGCGACGAAGGTGTGTACAGCTATGCCCGCACCTATGTTTATGACCACAAAGGCCGCATCGTCCAGGAGTACCGAAGCACCTATGAAGACGAAGACACACTCTACTACCAATACAATAGCATAGGCGACCTCATAGGCATGGACGGCATTGGCTACTCAGAGGACATGAAGATTGACATACACATCCGCTGCCAGTCCAACGGACTGCCATTGGAGGAGACCACGACTTGGTGGAACATAGAGGATGAGGGAGACCCCGACGGCTATCCGCAAGCCATCCTGCGCACCTACTACGACCAGCGCGGCAATGTTGTGAAAACAATCTATCCGGGAGAACCCGTTTATGAATATGACTATGAATACTGGTAACCACTCGACTTCTCGCACATGTATACCGGAGAATTAATATCATTGGGCGTGGCTTGTTCTTGGACCATCACGGCGCTGACTGCCGAGGTGGCCTCTAAGCGCATAGGATCCCTACCCCTGAACGTCACGCGCATGGCCATCTCGCTGTTGTTGCTGGCCTTGATTCTTTTTATCACCACGGGGGTGCCCTACCCACTGTACACCGACGGCTCGACGTGGCTCTGGCTTTGTCTCTCGGGGGTGGTGGGCTATGTCTTTGGCGACTACTGTCTCTTCAACAGCTACATTCATATTGGTTCACGTTTCGGGCAACTGTTCATGACCCTTTCTGCTCCCACAGCCGCGATAGTTGGACGCGTGCTGTTGGCAGAACGGATGAGCGCGCTGGCTCTTGTGGGCATGGTGGTTACGCTGGTGGGCATTGCCATCACCATCCTGGCCAAAAAGGAGAACAAGCCCGACTCACCCAGTCATACGCCACAATTCAAACTGAGACTACCCTTAAAAGGCATACTCTACGCCACTGGTGCAGGCGTAGGACAGGGGGTTGGCTTGGTGCTGAGCAAGGTGGGCATGCGCCACTACGAAGCCTCCATTGCTGCTTCTGGCATTGCCGACCTCAGCAATTTCGTGCCACCCAACGCATTCATCCATTTGCCACTGGGCACCATCATGCCTTTCGCTTCCACCATGATTAGGGGGCTGATTGGTATTGTGGGGTTCAGCATTGCCCTATTGGTGTTTAGTCACAACGGCGGAAAGCAACTGGTGCATGCTGTCAAAGACCGCAAGTCGATGTGCTGTGCACTGTGCTCCTCATTCTTTGGTCCTTGTGTGGGTGTCAGTCTCTCACTCATGGCAACACTCTACACCAGCACCGGCATCGCCCAGACCATCATGTCGCTTACGCCCATCCTCATCATCGCCCCTGCAGCCTTTTTGTTCCACCAGAAAGTTACCTTCCGCGAGGTGCTTGGCGCCTTCATTAGCGTGGTGGGTGTATGTTTGTTCTTTTTATAAATAAAAAATAGAGTTGATAGTTAAGGACATCCTCCGGCGAAAGGTAGCGTCTAGTGCATCTAACAGTAAACAAATGGTTTATCACAAGAATATCAAACTTCGCAAACCGCAAGGCCTGAGTCGGCAACTGCTCAAATATGCCCTCCCCAGTGTGGTGGGGATGCTCATTGTGGGCCTGCAGACCATCATCGACGGGTTGTTTGTCTCACAAGGTGTTGGAACCTTAGGACTTGCCGCCGTCAACATCTCCATGCCGTTGATAAATGTAATGCTCAGTGTTGCCATCATGATTATATCGGGTGGCATTGTCATAGCCGGAACAGCCAAAGGCCGAGGCGACCACCAGCTTGTGCGGGGCTATACCACTCTCACACTCATAGTCTTGACCTCAACAATCGCCCTGCTCTCGCTATTAGTGGGACTCAATCTCCAGCGCGTATGCTATTTCTTGGGTGCCAATGATGAAGTGTACCCATACGTGCGCAATTACTTGGGCATCATTGGCTGCGCCTTTATCTTCTACTGCATCCCAAATTTCACAGAGGCCTTCACCCGCCTCTCAGGCAGGCCTAACTGGGTTTTCATTAGTGGCACCATCTGTTGTGTGGTGAACGTGGTACTCGACTACTTGTTTGTATTGAAATTAAAATGGGGAGTGAGCGGGGCCGCTATTGCCACCTGCGCTGCCAACAGCACTGCCGCCTTGGTGCTGCTGCCCAAGGTGGCTTTCGGTCAACTCAAAGGCACTTGGCGAGAGGTGTGGAAGATCTTCTACAACGGTTCCTCCGAAATGTTCACCTCGGTATCAGCCGCCGTCACCACTTTCATCTTCAACATAGTATTGATGCGCGAGATAGGACCTACAGGCGTAGCGGCCCTCACTATTGTCTGCTACCTCAATTTCATCGTCAACATGTCCATCTTTGGTCTCTCGCAGGCACTCTATCCCCTTATGTCCTACCAAAGGGGTGCCCACAACTACCGTGGTGTGAGAACCCTGTTGGTCGCTGCCTTACTGTATAGTGCCGCCATTGGCATCGGAGTCTATTGTGTGGTGCTTATCTTTAAGCATCCCATCGTGGGAGCTTTTGCCTCGGGCGACATGCAACTCAGAGCCATCGCAATCACAGCCACCACCTATGTCACACTACACTACTTGGTCTCTTTCGTCAACATCATTGGCAGCAGTTTCCACACCGCTGTTGAGCGCCCCATCGAGTCGGCTATCATTGCCCTCTGCCGCAGCATTGTCTTCGTACTTATTCCCCTGTTTATTCTCACACCTCTCATTGGCGATCTCGGCATCTGGCTCAGCATGCCCATTGCCGAAGTACTCTCTCTCTGCGTTTCGTTGCCACTGATGCGACACACACTTAGGAGACTGAGAATCGAGAACCATTAACGGTTCACCACCAACCGTTTAGTGGCAAAACATAAAGCCTAAGAAGAGCTTCATTCCCGTAGGTTTGAGCAGGCTACCGTCATGCAGGGATAGCATCCAGTCGGCCTTGACAGTAAGATGTACCTTAGGGGTAAGGCAGAAATCAGTGCCTACAAAAGGTGAGACATAAAAGAAAGTTTGCTTGTTAAAAAGGGCATAGGGTTCTAGAGACCAATCATTTTGGCTGCCCTCTAAGATATATAGCCCTCTCATGGCTCCACCTCCGACCCCAACACCTAAATAAGGCCACCATCTGCCTTTGTGCCAACAGAAATCCACCAACACACCGCCCAGACCTGTGCGGATAGAGCTGCCGTCGGCTAAAAAATCACGAGCATTGCTGTTTTGCACATCAAGTGTCGACACATACCCTTCTACTCCCACGCGCAGATGGCTCCACAAATTCACCCTCATGGCACCTCCCATGCCATTGCTGAAGCCCTCGACCACGGCAGGTGCCTTCGGGTTCACGCCAAACAGATAACCCGAATGCAACATCATTCCACCAGAGAAACCCTGAAAGACGGAGGTAGTTTCCTGTGCTGCCAAAAAGAATGGCGACGACAAAATTAGAAGAATTAATACTACTTTATTTTTCATAGCTAATCATTGAGGTTTAAAAGATTTTGCAAAAATAGTTAATCTTTTTGACATGTAGAGTCACTATAATTAGTGATTTTCATAAGGTGGCATGGCAAGAGAGGAAATCTTAAAAAAACACAGGAAAGATAGTGAATGGGAGAGGCAATTAACTAACACACAACAAACAACGACATTTAACATTATTTTTTTTGTACAATTGAGCAAAATAGCTTGCTATTTAAAAATAAAAACATATCTTTGCGTTTGGATTAAAAAAGATAAGTAATGTTACTAAACATTGTCTGTCATTCTGTTATACCATTTGGGACGTGATTGGGATAAATTTGGAAAAATAATACTATTAATAATAAAAATTCACAATATGACAATCAACAAAGCATTCGCTGGGACCTTGGAGTCAGGCGACATCATGATCCAGATTGAGCCTTCGGACAAAGAAGGCCTGAACATCGAGCTGGACAGCACTGTGATGTATCAGTTCGGTGAACAGATCAAGAAAGTGATTGCCGAGACCCTGACGAGTCTTGGCGTGACCAGTGCCAACGTGAAGGCCACCGACAAGGGTGCCCTCGACTGTACCATCAAAGCTCGCGTAACCTGCGCTGCCGTCCGTGCAACGGGTAAGGATGTCTGGGCTTAATCGTTTCATTAAAACTTCAAGTACCATGCAAAGATTAAGAAGAACAATGATGTTTGTGCCGGGCAACAACCCCGCAATGATGTCTGACGCTTTCATTTACGGCCCCGACTCCATTATGCTGGACCTCGAGGACTCCGTTACCATGGCCGAGAAAGATGCAGCGCGTCTGCTCGTCCACAATGCTCTCAAAACCATCGACTACGGCAACACCGAGATGGTGGTGCGCATCAACCCCCTCAACACCCCATTCGGCAAGAAGGATGTGGAGGCTGTGGTCACCGCCGGTGTGCATGTCATCCGCATGCCCAAGACCGAGACCGCCGAGGAGGTGGTGGAGCTTGAGCAAGAGATTGAGAAGGTGGAGGAAAGACTGGGCTGTGTGGGCCGTACCCAAATCATGGCCGCCATCGAGTCAACCAAGGGCATCATCAACGCATACGCCATCGCTACCGCCAGCAAACGCATGATGGGCATTGCCCTAGGTGCCGAAGACTACTGCGCCAATCTGAAAACCCAACGCACCACCACCGGCGAGGAGCTGTTGTTGGCTCGCGAAACCATCGTGGTTGCCGCCCGTGCTGCCGGAATCGACGCCCTCGACACCGTCTTCTCCAACCTTAATGATATGGAAACTTTCCGCAAAGAGGTGGAACTCATCAAGCACTTAGGCTTCGACGGTAAAAGCATTATCAATCCCCGCCAAATTGAGATTATCAACGAGATTTTCACCCCCACACAGAAGGATATTGACAAGGCCAAAGCCATCATGGGTGCCATTAAGGAAGCCGAAGCCAAAGGCAGCGGTGTAATTGCCCTCAACGGTAAGATGATTGACAAACCCGTGGTCATTAGAGCTCAACGTACCATCGAACTGGCAATTTCTGCCGGCGTATTAACAAAGGAGGACTTGTAATGAACGCAACTAAAGATAGACAAGATTTGATTTTAGCCGAGGCTAAAAAACTCAATAAAGAGGTTTTCGATGAGAAAAACCTCGTCAAAAATCCCACAGAGAAACAGCAGTTCCAGAAGGAGTCGCCCAAATTGGTGACCCTCGAAGAGGCTATCCACAAGAGTGGCCTGAAAGACGGCATGACTATCTCTTTCCACCACCATTTCCGTGGTGGCGACAAAGTGGTGAACATGGTGGTTGACAAACTGGCCGAGATGGGATTTAAGAACCTTTCGCTTGCCGCTTCCTCTCTACAGGATGTGCATGAACCCCTGATTGAACACATAAAGAACGGGGTCATTACCAGCATCTCCACCTCGGGCCTTCGCGGCAAACTTGCCGATGAAATTTCCCGTGGATTGATGGAGAAGCCGGTGGTCTTCCGCTCACATGGCGGGCGTGGCAGCGCCATAGCCTCTGGTGACCTACACATTGACGTGGCTTTCATCGGAGCCTCCTCGTCCGACCCATTAGGCAACGCCTGCGGCTATTCGCGCAGCGAGAACGCCAAGAGCATCTGCGGTTCTCTCGGCTATGCCCTGCCCGATGCTCAATATGCCGACAAGGTGGTGGTACTCACCGACGACTTGGTGGCTTACCCCAACACGCCCAACTCGATTTCGGAGCACAATGTGGACTTTGTGGTGGAGGTGGACAGCGTAGGCGACTCCTCCAAAATTGCCAGCGGTGCCATCCGCGACACCAAGAACCCCCGCGATATCCTTCTTGCCAAACAAGCAGCCAAAGTGATTGTGAACAGTGGTTACTTTAAAGAAGGATTCAGCATTCAGACAGGTTCGGGCGGCGCCTCCTTGGCCGCAGTCAAATACATACGCCAAAGCATGATTGACCAGAACATACATGCCTCCTTCGCCCTCGGCGGCATTACCGCCCACATGGTTAAGTTGCACGAAGAAGGTCTAATCGACCGCCTAATCGACGTACAGTCCTTCGACCGCGTGGCTGCTGAGTCCATCATGAACGATCCAAAACACAAAGAGGTCTCTGCCAACGAGTATGCTTCAGCCGATGAGCCTGGTAGTGCCACCCATTATCTGGACATCGTCATTCTCTCTGCATTAGAAGTCGACACCGACTTTAATGTCAATGTGCTGGTGGGTTCTGACGGTATTATTCGTGGTGCCATTGGCGGACACCCCGATACGGCAGCCGATTCGGCCCTCTCCATCATTGTCTGCCCGTTGCTGCGCGGCCGCATCCCGTGTGTGGTTGACAAAGTCACCACGCTCATCACCCCAGGCAAGAGCGTCGACGTGGTAGTTACCGAGTACGGCATCGCCGTCAACCCCAACCGACCCGAGATTGCCGAGCGTTTGAAGAATGCAGGACTCAACGTGGTCGATATCAACTGGCTCAAGGAACGTGCCCTTAAGGTGATTGGCACGCCCGCACCCCTGCCTTTCGGCGACAAGGTGGTCGGCGTGGTAATGAACCGAGATGGATCGGTCCTCGACGTCATCAAGAACATCAACGCATAGAACAACTTAGGCTTATGGCCATTGGCCTTCAGGGTAACCTCTGCCGACCAATGGCCAACAACCTTACCTGCGAACCCTAAACCGCAACAATTCTAAACATCAATAGAAATGGAAGTTACTCTTGACGAGCTCCTACTTAGCCGCGACAACCGCCACCAGATGCACCTGGACTTGCTCGAACAATATCCTGACCAAACATTGGTCTCGGTTACCATGGTGATGCCCGGACCCGTCAAGAGTAATTCTATTTCAAATGCCTTGGCCGATAAAGCCGAAGCTTTCCTCCACCACTACAAACAGTTACAGATTGAATACATCACCCGTCGGGACCTTAACACAGGTTCCGAAATCTATTTTATCAGTAACCTGCCATTGATGGAGACCAAACGACTGTGTTGCCGTATAGAGGATGAACACCCACTTGGACGACTGTGGGACTTTGACGTTATACGGCCAGACTCCAGACCCCTCTCTCGCACCGAACTGGGGCTTGCCCCCCGCAAGTGCATCATTTGTGGCGACCAAGATGCCATCAACTGCATCCGCGCCCGCCGCCACTCCAAGCCCGACCTCTACACCCGCGTGGAGGAGATTTTTGCACAATACCAAGATACGCCTGACGACTATGAACTCTGAATTTGAGATACGGGAACTCCATGTCAACGACCGCCGCACACGGCTAATGGTGGAGGCATTCCTTGCCGAAAACGGGCTGAGGCTGGACACTGTGGAACAGTATTTTGGCATTTTTAGGCTGGAGGAGGACGAACTGCTCGCCGCGGGTGGCCTCTATCATGATATAATAAAATGTGTCGCCGTCAAGCAAGAGATGCGGGAAGAGCGGCTTTTCAACATGTTGGTGTCGCATCTGATGAGTGTGGCCATGCAAAACGGCTCTTTCTCCACCAAAGTGTATACCAAGCCAGAGAATCTTGACATCTTCACTTCGCTGGGTTACAAGCTGATTGCCCAGTCGCCTCACGCCCTCTTTATGGAGAACTCTCTCTCCGAACTCAACCGATACAAGAACTACCTCACCACTCAACGTCAAGAGGTCTCGGGAAGTAAGATGGGCCTCATCATTATGAACGCCAACCCCTTCACCAAGGGGCATCGCTATTTGGTGGAGCAGGCTTCGGCTCAGGTAGACCATCTCTTCATCATTGTTGTGAAGGAGAATCTCTCCCTCTTCGACTATCGCTACCGACTGGAGATGGTTGACAAGGGCTGTGCCGACATGGACAATGTATCAGTCCTTGAAGGTAGTGACTATCAAATCTCTGCTGCCACTTTCCCCACCTATTTCCTCAAGCAGGTGACTGATGCCACAGATGAGCATATATTGCTTGACCTCGACGTATGCATCCGACACATCATCCCTGCCCTTTCCACCGCTGGGACCTCCATCACCCGCTTTGCAGGCAACGAACCTACCGACCCCCTCACCGCCCGCTACAACCAACTAATGCGAGAGGTCCTTCCACAACATGGAGTAGGTTTTGTAGAAATACCTCGTCTGCAACAGAACGGCCACCCCATTAGTGCCAGCAATCTCCGCGCTACCTACGACCTCTTACTCCTCTACCCCACCAGCATTCCTTACGCTATTGGCATTTTTGCCACCATGGCACTACGTCAAGAGCTGGACCTATCTCCCAAACCCGGCCTCATAGACCAACAGGACAACGGTGCTCACAGCGACATGAACTATGCCGTAATGCTTCATGGCATCAAGGCCATCGAGCCATACTTTATTCGACTGGCCTATATGGGATATGGCCCTGAACTGCCCATACCCCAACACATCCTCAGATGCGGTCGCGAGGCTGAGGAGGCCATGCTTGCTGCTACCAACGGTGTCAACACACACAAGGGGGCCATCTTTGCCTTAGGGCTCTTCTGCATCGCTGCAGCCAATAGTTTCTATCACCTCCAACGGATAAGCGCTGAGCTTGTCCGTTCTGCCATCCAAACCATGGCACAAAAGATACCAACAGCTGACAACACTCATGGTGCTGCTGTCCGCAAGCAATACCACATCAAAGGGGCCCTCGACCTTGCCATCGAAGGCTACTCCAACCTTTTCAACTTGTGGCTGCCATTCTACCGTGACCACATCGCCGACAACCATCCGGAGCTTCGGCTGCTCCTTTACATCATCTCCACTCTCGACGACAACAACCTTTATCATCGTGGCGGAGAACAATTGGCACACGAGGCCCAGCAACGATGCAACCAAGTGCTCCAAGACTTTAACATCGAAAACATTCAGGCACTCAATAGTTGGATGAAGGCACGCAACCTTTCCCCAGGGGGCTCCGCCGACATGCTGGCCCTCACCCTATTAGCTGCCCACCTAATATATAATAAATAGAGTCACCCAGAGCCCTGCCCACCAAAACAAAAAAAGATAAGAACCCCTGTCCAGCGTACTTTGATGCGCCTCCCCCAAATAAAAATAATATAATCATTAACAATATTAACAAAACAAAAAAATTATGGTAGAATTAATCAACAAAGGAGTTTACCTGCTAGACGGTAAAGAAATCAAGATGGATGCTGCCGGTATGCCTTCGAAAGAAGAGGCTCGCGAAAACACCATCGCTTATTCCATTCTCCGCTCCCATGACACCACGGGCGAGAAAGGCAATAAGATGCGCATCAAGTTCGACGCCCTGATTTCACACGACATCACCTATGTCGGCATCATTCAGACCGCCCGCGCAAGTGGTCTGACCAAATTCCCGCTGCCCTATGCCATGACCAACTGCCACAATTCGCTTTGCGCTGTTGGCGGTACCATCAATGAGGACGACCATGTGTTCGGTCTCTCCGCTGCCAAAAAGTATGGTGGAATCTTTGTTCCTACCAATCAGGCCGTTATTCATCAGTATGCACGTGAAGCTATGGCTAAATGCGGCAACATGATTCTCGGTTCCGATTCCCACACCCGTTATGGTTCACTTGGCAACATGGGTGTTGGTGAAGGTGGTGGCGAGTTGGTCAAACAGCTCCTCAACAACACTTGGGACATCAATGCTCCCGAGGTAGTACTGGTATGGCTGGAAGGCACACCCCGCAAAGGCGTAGGCCCTCACGATGTTGCCATTTCGTTAGTTAAGGCCACTTTTGACAACGGTTTCGTCAAGAACAAAGTGCTGGAGTTTGCCGGTCCTGGCGTCAAGAATCTCCCCATCGACTTCCGCAATGGCATCGAGGTCATGACCACTGAGACCACCTGCCTCACCTCTATCTGGTGCACCGACGACGAGGTGAAGAACTACTACACTATGCACGGACGTCCCGAAGCTTACCGCGAGCTCAAACCCGGCAAAGTGGCTTACTACGACAGCATGATAAAGATTGACCTCTCCACTCAGGAGTGCATGATTGCTCTGCCCTTCCACCCCTCCAACGCTTACACCATCCGTGAGCTTCAGGAGAATCCAGAGGAAATCCTCCGCACCGTGGAAGCCGATGCACGCAAACGCTACGGCGACAAGATTGAAATCGACCTCCTCAGTAAGATTCATAATGGCAAGGTCGTTGCCGACCAAGGCATCATTGCTGGTTGCGCCGGCGGTACCTACGACAACCTCTCTGCTGCTGCCGCCATCCTCAAAGACAAATCCACGGGTAGCGACTATTTTACTATGAGTGCTTATCCCCAGAGCATCCCTGTATACCTGGCCACCACCCGCAGCGGTATTGCCGAAGAACTCCTCGAAGCCGGTGTTGCCATTAAGCCCGCCTTCTGTGGTCCTTGCTTTGGTGCTGGCGACGTTCCTGCCAACAACGGATTCTCCATCCGTCATACCACCCGCAACTTCCCCAACCGCGAAGGTTCCAAACCCGGTGCCGGCCAGATTTCATTTGTCAGCCTCATGGATGCCCGCAGTATCGCTGCCACAGCCGCTAACGGCGGTGTCCTCACCCCCGCTACCGATGTCGACTACACCGACAACCACGAAGGCTACAAATTTGACGGTTCCATCTATCAGAAACGCGTCTACAACGGCTATGGACATGCCGATGCCAGCCTCGATCTCCGCTATGGTCCCAACATCAAAGACTGGCCCAAGATGTATGCCATGCAGGACAATATGCTCGTGGAACTTGCTGCTGTCATCCACGACCCCGTCACCACAACCGACGAGCTCATTCCTTCGGGCGAAACCTCATCCTATCGTTCCAACCCATTGAAGCTCTCCGAATTTGCCCTCAGCCGCCGTTGTCCTGAATATGTAGGCATCAGCAAACGCATCCAGGGTGAAGACCTTGAGCGTCGCGCCGGCAAGTGTCCCGCCCACGTCAAAGAAGCCCTCGCCAAGGTAGGTGCCGATGAGAAAAACACCTCCTTCGGTTCGTGCGTTTTTGCCAACAAGCCCGGCGACGGTTCTGCTCGTGAGCAGGCCGCTTCCTGTCAGAAAGTGCTTGGCGGCGATGCCAACATCTGCTACGAGTATGCCACCAAGCGTTACCGCAGCAACTGCATCAACTGGGGTATCATGCCCTTCACCATCGCACAAGACACTCCCTTTGAGTATGAGGTTGGCGACATGGTCTTTGTTCCCGGCATCCGTCAGGCCGTTCTCGAAGGTAAAGAAGAAATCGATGCAAAGGTTATCTCAAAGGCTGGAGTAAAAGACATCCACCTCTACTTCCAGAACCTCACCAAGGACGAGCGCGCTATCCTCACCGATGGCTGCCTGATGAACTACTACGCAAATCAGAATAAATAACAATCAATTAATAACGAATAATTTGGCCGCCGCATGGCGGCGGCCATTCATAAAATCTACACTATGGCAAAAATTAAAATGACTACTCCCCTCGTGGAGATGGATGGCGACGAGATGACCCGCATCCTTTGGCAAATGATCAAGGACGACCTTATCCTCCCCTTCGTCGACCTCAAAACCGAATACTACGACCTCGGCCTGGTAAAGCGTGATGAGACCAGAGACCAGATTACCGTTGATGCAGCTGAAGCCACCAAGAAGTATGGTGTCGCCGTCAAGTGCGCTACCATCACTCCTAACCTCAAACGCATGGACGAGTACAAACTCCACGAAATGTGGAAGTCTCCTAACGGCACCATTCGTTCTATCCTTGACGGTACCGTCTTCCGCACCCCCATCACCATTCCCAGCATCCATCCCGTTGTCAAAAACTGGGATGAACCTATCACCATCGCCCGTCATGCCTACGGCGACGTTTACAAGAGCGTTGAAATCCGTGCCAACGAGCCCGGTGTAGCCAAACTAGTGTTCGACGGAGAGAATGGCCAGCACGAAGAGGTAGTTATCCACAATTTCAAGGGTGCCGGTGTCATCCAGGGCATGCACAACCTCGACAAGTCCATCCGTTCCTTCGCCCACAGCTGTTTCAAGTTCGCCATCGACACCAAGAAGAGCCTTTGGTTCTCCACCAAGGACACCATCTCCAAGAAATACGATGCTCAGTTCCGCATCATCTTTGAGGAAGTCTTCGAGGAATATAAGGCCAAATTTGAAGAACTTGGTATCGAGTATTTCTACACCCTTATCGACGATGCTGTTGCTCGCGTCATTCGCAGCAAAGGCGGTTTCATTTGGGCCTGCAAAAACTACGACGGCGATGTCATGTCCGACATGGTGTCTACCGCTTTCGGTTCCTTAGCCATGATGACCTCCGTGCTCGTCAGCCCCGATGGTAAGTACGAGTTCGAGGCCGCTCACGGCACCGTTACCCGCCACTACTACAAATACATGGAAGACCACCAGATGACCTCCACCAACCCCATGGCCACCATCTTCGCTTGGAGCGGTGCGCTGCGCAAACGTGGTGAGATGGACGGAATCAAAGAACTGGTTAACTTTGCCGACCAACTCGAAGGCGCCTGCTTCGACACCCTCAACGAAGGCATCTGCACCAAGGACCTCGCCGGACTCATGGAAGGCATTACCCCAAAGAGCGTAAACAGCGACGTCTTCATCAAGGAAATCCGCACCCGCCTCGAAAAACGCCTTGCCTAATCGCATCGATTACGCAAAAGCATTTCATACTGAAAGAGGAGGCTCCACGCCTCCTCTTTTTTATTTTGGATAGGAGTGAGAACACCTGGTTTGCAGAATTGAGGGTACTGTTTATGCCACCAATATCAGCGAAGGTATTTTTCAGTCTATATTTTTTATTATTTTACATTTTTTTAGTACATTTGCAAAATAAAATAATCAAATTGGTATAGTATATACACCAATATAAGTTACACTAAAATAAGAAAATACCATGTGTGGAATAGTTGGATACATCGGGGATCAGCAGGCCTACCCCATCTTGATAAGAGGCCTACACCGCTTAGAATATCGTGGCTATGACAGCGCGGGAGTCTCACTCATCAGCGAAAAGGGAGATTTAAACATCTATAAGGCAAAAGGAAAAGTGGCCGCCCTTGAGGAAAGTTGCAAGAGCCAAGACCTCACCGGCACCATCGGCATTGCCCACACCCGCTGGGCTACCCATGGCGAACCCAACCAAGTCAATGCACACCCCCATTATTCCGAGTCCAGAAACTTAGCCCTGGTCCACAACGGTATCATCGAGAACTACAAGTCACTCCGCACCCAGCTGGAGGAATATGGCATGACGTTTGCCAGCGAAACAGATACTGAAGTACTGGTGCAGTTGATCGAATATGTGAAAAAAGACCACAATTGCGACCTCTTTACTGCTGTTCAGTTGGCTCTTAATTATGTGGTTGGTGCTTACGCCATTGCCATCTTAGAGAAAGACCACCCCGACCAACTGGTTTGCGCCCGCAAGGGTAGCCCCCTCGTCATCGGTGTCTCCAAGAAAGCGGATGGACGAACCGAGTTTTTCCTCGGTTCCGATGCCACCCCCATCGTCGAATACACCAACCAGGTGGTATACCTCCAAGATGGTGAGATTGCCATCATGGACCGTACCGGCCGCCTGGAAATCGTAGACCTCAAGAGCACCCCCCAGACCCCCAAGATGGCCACCCTGCAGCTCAACCTCGACCAAATTGAGAAGGGCGGTTTCCCTCACTTCATGCTGAAAGAAATCTGGGAACAACCCAACGCTCTCCGCAACTGCATCCGCGGACGTATCAATCCTGCCAACAAGGATATCATTCTCACCGGTGTTCTTGACCATAAGGAACGCTTCCTCAATTGTCGTCGCATCATTATCTGTGCCTGCGGTACCTCATGGCATTCTGCCCTGATTGGCAAGTACTTCATCGAAGAAGCATGCCAGATTCCTGTCGAAGTGGAATATGCTTCAGAGTTCCGCTACCGCAATCCCGTCATCTTACCAGATGATATTGTCATAGCTGTCTCACAGTCGGGCGAAACTGCCGACACCTTGGCAGCCATCGAATTAGCCAAGGAAAAAGGAGCATTCCTTTACGGCATCTGCAACGTCATAGGTTCATCCATCCCCCGTGCCACCGACAGCGGCACATACCTCCATGTGGGCCCCGAAATTGGTGTGGCCTCCACCAAAGCCTTCACCGGTCAGGTCATCACCCTTTCCATGCTTGGCTTGGCCATTGCCAAAGTGCGCAAGTCCCTCTCCGACGAGATGTACCACATGCTGGTCGAGGAACTTTACAAAATTCCCGACAAAATGCAGTGGACCTTAGAGAACAACAAGGACATCGACAAATTTGCCGAGCGCTTCACTTATTGCAAGAATTTCCTCTATCTGGGCCGCGGATACAACTATCCCGTTGCCCTAGAAGGTGCCCTCAAATTAAAGGAAATCAGCTATATCCATGCCGAAGGCTATCCCGCTGCAGAGATGAAGCACGGCCCCATTGCCTTGGTCGATGCCGAAATGCCTGTGGTGGTCATCGCTCCCAAACGCGGCATGTATGACAAAATTGTAAGCAACATACAGGAAATTAAATCCCGCGGTGGTAAGATTATCTCCGTAGTCACCGAGGGCGACGTCACCGTCAAGGGCATGAGCGACTACACCTTCACCATCCCCGACACACGCGACTGCTATGTGCCTCTGCTCGCTGTCATACCCTTGCAGCTGCTCTCCTACTATGTAGCAGTCACCAAGGGTTGCAATGTCGACCAGCCCCGCAACCTCGCCAAGAGCGTGACCGTTGAATAGTCCTGACAAAGACCAACAGGCCGTTATCGACCTCCGCAGTGGCCGACACTTGGTGCTGGCGCCTCCGGGTTGTGGCAAGACTTTCATCCTTGCCGAACGCGTTATTCAGGCCCATACCCATGGTGTCGACTACTCCGACATGGTCTGCCTCACCTTTACCAACCGCGCCAGTCGCGGCATGCGCGACCGCATTAACGAGCGCACCCACAACCCCGTCCCTGCCGACCTCTTTGTGGGCAATGTGCATCGCTTCTGTTCCAACTACCTCTTTGATCAAAAAAAGGTACCACAGAATAGTGCCGTCATCGACGACCTTGATGCAGAGAGCATCATCACATATTTAGCACATCTCGACCCCGCTGAGGATAATGCTCATTTTACAGCAGAAATCGTCAACTACCAGCATGCCCTCTCCCAACAAAAAGCGGGGTTTCCAAAACAACTGATAGTCCACGGCGACATGTTAGCTGAGTCCGAGCTACCCCACATGCAGCGCAAGGCACAGTTGGCCAATCTTTATGCTGAATACAAAGAGACCGACAGCCTGCTCGACTTCGAAGACCTGCTAGAGAAAACCTATCTCTATGCCAGCCAAGACCCCGAACGCCACCGCTACCATTGGATTCAGGTTGACGAGGTGCAAGACCTCAACTTTCTGCAGCTGGCCATCATCGACCTTTTTGCCACCGACGATGCCACAATAGTTTACCTGGGCGACGAACAGCAAGCCATCTTCTCATTTGTGGGTGCCAAACTGGAGGCCTTGGAAGATCTCAAACGGCGCTGTGCCCACAACCTGCACCATTTGGGTAAAAACCATCGCTCACCCCGCTACCTGCTGGACGTTTACAACACCTATGCTGTCCGCCAACTAGGCATCGACCCCTCCCTATTACCCATCACCGACGACACCCTGCAGGCTGCCCCTCAGGACCGCTGCGTCTTCCGTGCCTGCTACCACGACCTCTCGACCCTCTACCATAAAGAGCAGATGCATTGCCAGGCCGACAATGCGCCCTGCACCCTCTGCCAGCGATCCGTAGCCAACGAATACCGTCTCGCCATCTCACTGGCCAAACGCTATGCCGACATGGAACCCAACGGCCGCGTGGCCCTCATCGTCTCCACCAATGCCGATGCTGACCGACTGAGCCGTGAGTTTGGCGACATCCCCCATTTCAAAATCTCCGGCCGCGACCTCTTCTCCACTCCTACGGTACAGTTGTTGCTATCACACTTCAACATCATAGCAAACGAAACCTGCTTCATTGCCTGGGCTCGCCTGCTCTACCACCTGCACGTCATACCCGAGTATGCCGCCGCACGAAACCTGATGCGACAACTACGCAGCTACGCCATCTCCCCCACCGACCTCCTCATGTACGACCAAGGCACCTATCTGCAACAATTCGTGCAGGTCTTAAATAATGAAGAGATTGTCCTCTTTGACACCGAGACCACCGGACTCGACATCTTCCATGACGACATCATCCAGATTGCCGCCATTAAAGTGCGCTGTGGCGAATATGTACCAGGTTCAGACTTTAGCATCATTATTGAAACCAACAAGGAAATTCCGCCCATCGTCGGAGGTCACGACAACCCCATGCTGGAGGTCTACCTCAACAGCGAGCGTTACTCACGTGCAGAAGGTCTTGGTCGTTTCCTCAAGTACTGTGCCGGCCATGTCCTCATCGGTCATAATGTTGAGTTCGATTATCACATTTTAGACTACAACTGCCGCCGCACGTTAGGCTTTGAGTTAGGCCACCGCCAACGTTTCGACACCCTCAAACTCATCCGGTTGGTCCAACCCCGCCTCCGAGTTTACAAACTGGAACGGCTGCTGGAAACCCTCCACCTCGAGGGTACCAACTCCCACAACGCCATCGACGATGTCATGGCCACCCTCTCCCTCCTAACCTATTGTCGCCAGCTGGCCTCCTCTTTCATCCCGCTGCAACATCAGTTCTTGTCCGAGCCTACTGTCCATGGTGTGGTGATGCGCTTTCGCGAAGCCTATCGCGACTTCTTTATACACACCCATCAGAGAATCTTCACCCTATCCGAGAAGGATAATAATGGCTCGACCAATGGTCGCCTTCCCGCCTTGGTCGACGAGATGCAGTATCTCTACCTGCACCTTTTGGCCAAAGGAGTAGTCAAGCCTGTAGACAAATGGCAGCATATCATCGATTTCCTCTCCGTAGACATCATCGATGCGGAAATAGCACCCACATTGCGACAGCAGCTTGACCGCTACCTAGTAGAAATCAACACCCTGAGAGAATCCGACCTCTGCGACAGCAAGAGCATGTTGCAGTTTCAGCGCGAACGCTTCTTCATAGCCACAGCGCACAAAGCCAAGGGATTAGAGTTCGAAAGCGTCATTATCTTCAACGCAGTCGAAGGGTCATACCCTTTCTATAACAACATCAGAAACAACGACCAAGAGCGCATCCGAGAGGATGCACGCCGCTTCTATGTAGCCCTCTCCCGTGCAAAAAAACACCTCTGCATCACCTATTCCGACACCAACCGCGGAGGCTACCCCAACAAAGTCACACCGTTCTTACAGTCAATTGCCACCATGTTCACCTTCTACGCCTTCAACCCCAACACGGGCAAGTTGGAGGCTTTCCCGCAAACGTCCTAATTCTCATCAATGTCACGCGACGAATAAGAGGCGCTATCTTCTTGCGGTCAACGGCACCCATTAGATGCCTTTTCCGCATAGAAATAACAGCTTTTTTAGGCGGCTTCTGGGTATGAAAACATACTTGTTTTCATGCTTTTTTAGAACTTTTTGTAGATGTTGATAATTTTTTCTAAAAAAAAATTGTTTGTTTCAAATAAAGTTGTTATACTTGCATAAAATTTAATACTAAATGAACCCACACAGAACTCACAAAAAGAACTTGATAGTCAGCTACAAAAACCTATCCGACGGTCTGAAGCAACTCTTCAAAGAGACTTACCCCGATGGATATTCCGACTATTTGCAGCGTTTTGAAAAGCCCAACGGCGATACTATCTTCGTCGTTCCTATGGAGACAGAAGATACCGTTTATATGATTAAGTTCGACGTCAAAATCGACACCACTATCACCGATGCCGATGCTGACGACGACAAGGACTATTTCGACGAAGAAATCGAGAAGGCCGACCACGAATTCGTTCCCCTCTCCGAGGCCATCGAAAAAGAGGAAAACTCCAATGCCCACACCGAGCGTTCCATCCGCCACGGCGATTACGAAGAGGCTGCCTCCGACAAGAAGAGAAAGGGCTCTCTCAGTAGCCTCGGCAAAGAATTGGAAGAAGCCTTCGACAACGACGAGTATGCCGAAGATGAATACGCCGAAAAAGAAGAGGCTCCCGAAAATGACGACGACCTCGAGCCCACCGACGAAGAGCTAATGGACATCGACAGCGATTTCTATCTGGAGCATGCCGAAATACCCCCAGAGGAGAAGGCCCGCATGGAAGCCGAGCAGGCTGCTGCCGCTTCCAAACCCAAGCGTGGCCGTCCTCGCAAGGACTCCTCTGCCGCTCCCGCGGTGCCTGCCACTCCCAAGAAGAAAGGCCGTCCTCGCAAGAACCCCGCCCCAGATGACCTATAAGACCAACTTAGGAATACCCATATTCATACTATAACATTTGAGCAGCCTTCCCCATGGAAAGCTGCTCATTTTTTTATTATCTTATAAGAAGAAACAGAGTGAAGTGGAGTTTTGCCTCCCACCCCCAATGTCACCTTAACGCCGGCCAACCAAACGATAAGTATCTTCGGCAATTACGCGCTCCTCGTCGGTAGTGACCACCACCACTTTGACCCGCGACGTGGGGGTGCTGAGGATGATGTCCTCGCCCATCACTCCGTCATTCTTACTCATATCGCATTCGATGCCGAGGAACTCCATGTTCTCTAAGATGGGACGGCGCATAAACCAAGCGTTTTCGCCGATACCGCCGGTGAGCAAGAGCAAGTCGCAGCC
Source organism: Bacteroidales bacterium (assembly GCA_016280915.1). Taxonomy (GTDB): domain Bacteria; phylum Bacteroidota; class Bacteroidia; order Bacteroidales; family P3; genus Colimorpha. The sequence goes on along the minus strand of JAEEHQ010000002.1, from coordinate 3,934 downwards.
GTTCATGGCGGCCATATAAGCACCGATATATTTCTTCACGCGGTAGGCAAACGTGTCGAAGGCGTTGGTGGCACGCTCGTCTCCGGCCTGCTTGCCAGCATAGATATCGCGCATGTCTTGCTTGTCACCACTAATACCCAGCAAACCACATTTCTTATTGAGGATGAGCGACATCTGACCAGTAGTGAGGTTCTCCTTCTCCATCAGGTAAAGGATGGCACCCGCATCTACGTCACCGCAGCGACTGCCCATTATCAAACCCTCCACAGGAGTCATACCCAGCGTGGTGTCCACCGATTTGCCATGGTCCACAGCGCAAATGCTGGCTCCACTGCCGAGGTGGCAGCTGATGATTTTGAGGTCATTCCAATCCTTGCCAATCAGTTTGGCAGCCTTCTCGGCCACAAAACGATGGCTGGTTCCATGGAACCCGTAGCGACGGATGTCATACTTCTCGGCATACTCGTATGGCAGACCGTAAAGATAGGCCTTGGGAGGCATAGTGGCATGGAAGGCGGTGTCGAAGACAGCCACCTGTGGGATACCGGGCAAAGCCTCTTCCATAGCGTGGATGCCGGCCAGATTGCCTGGAATATGCAATGGAAATACGTCTTTAATGCTCTCAATCAAGCCAATAACCTTATCCGTCACGATACAGCTCTCCTTGAAGTGCTTGCCACCGAAAACAATGCGATTACCCACAGCACTAATCTCCTTCAGGTCGCTGATAACGCCGATAGTGGGGTCGGTGAGAGCCCGCAGCACAATCTTGATGCCAGCAGTGTGGTCAGGAATCGGCAGTTGCTCGTAATGTTTCTGTCCGTGGAACTTATGGGTAAATTCGCCCATAGCCAGACCAATGCGTTCCAGCACACCTTTGGCCATCACCATAGCATCGTTGTCCATGTCCACCAACTGGTACTTTATAGATGAACTACCGCAATTGAGAACTAAAATCTTCATATCGTGTAAATTATTTTGATTCTTTAATTTTTCAAAATGCAAAGATACGCAAATAATCCGAGAAAACAAAGGTCAAACAACTTTTTTAATAAAAAAGTTGTCAAGGAGTCGAGTAGTAGAGAGTCCCAAATGTCAGATTACAGCGTAGACAAGATATTAGATTTCAAGAATATGTTTTCGCATGGCGGTTGCCCACCGCATTAGCCATCCGTCTCCTTTCAAAAGGGTGGCCGAAAGGCCGGGATACGCTCAAAAAGGGATAAGTAGTAGCGGACTATAACCCTGCCTTTGCTTAGTCCCGTCTCCGTTCGCCGTGTGAGGACAACGAATCACTTACTACCCGGCGTCCTGAAGGGACGCGCTCTCAAACGAATAATCCCAAATCGATCATTAGCTTTTTTGCCAGAATAGTATTTGTTTCGAGCAGATTGGACGCATCGCTGCCGAAGGTAAGAAAGGCATCCGGTGAATGCCTTTCAGCTACAGTGAGACAGAGATGTATACAAGATGCCGAACGTTGCTTAAACCCAAATCGGTCATTAGGGTTTGTGTCAGATTAGTATTTATTACGAGCAGATTGGCCACATCGCTGGCAACGGCGTGAAGAAAGCATCCAGTGGATGGTTTCGATAGCGAAGCGGAGAACAAAGCTACGACGAGGCAGGGATGTGGTCAAGATGCCGGAAGAAATGCTGAGATGGCCCAAAAAGACTTAAAAAACCTAAAATCAATAAAGAAGTCGGACTAATGATCGATTTGGGTTGAAATAACGTCGCAACCGAATGGGAGCAACGATTTTTTCAAGAGCAGAGGAAGATAGCTCTGCCGAGCCCAAGTAACGCCATAGTACATAAAGAAAGGCTGATATGGCATAAACAGACCTAAAAAAGACAAGAATGATTGAGAAGTCGGTCTAATGTGCGATTTGAGTTAAATACCCCTTAGCCACAGACCTGCCCCTACCCACGCTCATGTTTGTCGGGGGCCAGGAGGTCGGGCTTCTCCACGTTGCCGTAGCTCTCGGCGGCACGTGCCAATGCCTCGTCGGTGGTGTATTGCTCAAACAGGCGGCAGGTGGTGACCACCTGCTGAGTCGACGCGCTCTGCTCCCGCTCGCCGAAAAGCACTACTGCCCAGCCCGTACTCTCGTCGTCGGCGCCGCCTATGGCCAGCCGCCCCTCGTGCGTGAGGAACTGCCAGCCCCTCAATGCGGGCTCTCTGTCTCTGCGATACAGTCCAATCACCTGGCGACTTGTAGAGCAGGTATCGACTGCGGTGCATCAGCTCCGCCCGGGTCTCGCCGTTGGGGAGCCTTGGCACCTGATACTTCTTCCTCATCGGGATTCTCTCGGAAGCGGGCCTTGACGCATTCTCCCTGTACTTTTCATCGTGTTTCTTCGCGGCTTTCCTCTCATGTCTCTCGGCATCTTTTTTCAGTCTCACACGGTAATCCTGAATCGCCTTTGTCAGGTGCGTGACGACATGGAACTTGTCTGCGGTCTGCACGGCTTCGGGAAACACCATTGAGCACACGGACTCGAATGTCGGGGAGAGGTCCCGTGTGACCGTCCTCACCCTGTCGAGTGTGTCGCATCCGAACCGGAGCAATGCCACGACTAGTGTCGGATAGTCCATGCTGCGGCACATCATTGCGATGCGCCCGGTGTCTGCGTTGGTCAGGATGGTATAGTATTCCTGTTTGATATATTTCTCGTCCACCGCCATGTTCGTCCCCACTTCTTCGGGACGGAATACAGGAACCCCTATCGTGCCACCCGCTCCGCTCACCCTCGGTGTCTCAAAGTCCTTGCCGTGAAGCTCTTCCTGCACCCCCGCGCTGTCTATCTTCAATATGCAGTCCCTCACCCACCTCCGCAGACTGTCGTACCCAATCTGCAGCACGTCGCTGATGACCTTGAGGTCAAACGGGTCTTTCGCCGTCAATCTCTTTTAAAAAAGATGCAAACTGGCGTGTCACCTTGCATCCCTCCTCGGTATACGAGTATTGATTGTAGTAGAACCTCTTCCGGTCGGCCTTGCTCACCCACCGACGCCTCTCGAGGCGTATCGTGCATCGTTTCATGCCTGACGAGTAGTGCACTACCTCCTTCGCCCGCATATAGCCATCCTTCAGCAATTCCTCGCCCACTTCCGGCTTCCGCTCCTCCTTCTCTCTCATATGGAACACCCGCTCATCAGCCTTCTCCTCTATGTCCACTATTTCAAAGTCCTCTAATATCTCTTCGGGTATCAGTATACCCAATATCTGTTGCATTATCTTGTTGTCCATTTCCGGTTTTTTTTACTTTAACGGATCTGAACATTTTTTAGTACTCCATCACATCACTTTTCAATTTGCCCCGTTTTTTTTCAGATATTCCAAACGCCTCTCCGCGGGCGGGCCGTCATTTTAGAGAGAGATACCGCACGTTTCTGCAATTTTCTATCCCGAATCCGCATATTATAATGTAAATAAAATCAATGAATTACCCACCCCGTACCCGTATAAAAATATTGTTAAAACGACATAGAAACGTTTGCAATATTGCGATTTATTAGTACTTTTGCATCGTCAAAGCGACGGGGTGTTCACGTAGGTTAGCGGGTTCGTCCTACGCAAATAATAGAACACACCACTTTATGTGTTGTATGAATAAAAATATCTCTTTCTTTGTAACAAAATGGGCATTTTTTGCTACTAATATAGTCAGACAATACGATTATCAAAAAAGAGTTTGAAATGAAGAAATTATTTATAGGAATCATTTTTACTTTGCTTGTGTTTGGCATGAGGGCACAGTGCACTAACGACACGGTGACCCTCTTCCCGTGGGAGAACAATTTTGGTCGCAGCTATGACTGCTGGCATAGTTTCGACTCGAATTCGACAATGACGTTGATGTCGATGGTTTCGACTTCGGCTGCGGGCAACGACACTACATGGTATGTGATGGTAACGAGAAGCTATTTT